>JBGQMX010000035.1:0-23281 GCA_041500805.1 Methyloceanibacter sp. | reverse complement strand
GGCCTCGTACTGATGAGCGGCAAGGAGCGGAGCTTCATCGCCGGCGCCGACATCCGCGAGTTCGAAAGCTTCGACACCGAGCCCAAGATCAAGGAAGTGGTGCGGAAGACCCTTGAGCTTTTCGACCGCATCGAGCGTCTGCCGGTACCTGTGGTCGCCGCCATTCACGGCTATTGTCTCGGCGGCGGGCTCGAGCTTGCGCTTGCCTGCAGCTTCCGCATCGCTGATCGCGAGGAGGGGACGCGGCTCGGCTTTCCCGAGGTAAAGCTCGGCATCTTCCCCGGCCTCAACGGCACCGTGCGGTCCATCCAGCTCGCCGGCCCCATGGACGCCATGACCGCCATGCTCACGGGGCGGATGCTGCGCCACTCTGCCGCCAAGGCCATCGGCCTTGTCGATCAGCTCGTGCCGACGCATCACAATCTCCGCTGGGCCGCGCGCAAAGCGGTGCTGCAGAAGCGCCGCTCCAAAGGCGCGCCCTGGTGGAAGCGGCTGATGCTGAAGCAGCCGGTGCGCGGCATGCTGGCCAAGCAGATGCGCGCCAAGACGGCGGCCAAAGTGCGCGAGGAGCACTACCCCGCACCGTTCCGCCTCATCGAGCTGTTCGAGCACTATGGCGACGACCCCGTCAGCATGCGGATCGCCGAGACGGAGATGTTCACGCCGCTGATGGCGAGCGAGGCTTCGCGCAACTTGCGCCGCGTATTCAAGCTCTCGGAGATGCTGAAGGACGAGGCGCCGAAAGACGGCTTCAAGCCGCTTAGGGTCCATGTCATTGGGGCCGGCACCATGGGCGGAGACATCGCCGCCTGGTGCGTCGTCTCAGGCATGCAGGCGAGCCTTCAGGATCTCGACGAGGCGCAGATCGCCAAAGCGCTCGCCCGCGCCAAGGGCCTGTTCAAGCGCAATCTCCGCTCCCCGCTCGCCATCGATGCGGCGGTGGCGCGGCTCATCGCCGACCCCAAGGGCAAGCATGTGAAGCAGGCCGACGTGATCATCGAGGCGATCGTCGAGAGGCTCGACGTCAAGCAGAAGCTGTTTCAAGCGCTGGAGAAAGAGGTGAAGCCGGGCGCCGTGCTCGCCACCAACACCTCCTCGCTGCGGCTTGAGGACATTGCGCGCCCCCTTGCCGATCCGGGGCGCCTGGTCGGCTTGCATTTCTTCAATCCCGTGGCCCAGCTGCCGCTGGTCGAGGTCGTGCGCGGAGAGGGAACGCGTGAGGCGGAGCTGCGCAAGGCCTGCGCCTTCGTCACCGCCATCAACAAGCTGCCGCTGATCGTGAAGAGCTGCTCGGGCTTCCTCGTCAACCGCGTGCTCGCGCCCTACATGATGGAGGCGGTGCGCCGCTACCAGCAAGGCGAGCCGCGCGAGAAGATCGATCAGGCGGCGATGAAATTCGGCATGCCCATGGGGCCGCTCGAGCTGATGGACATGGTGGGGCTCGACATCGCCAACCATGTCGGCGAAGAGCTGAACCTTGCGCCCAAGACGGACAATCTGCTGACGAGCCTCGTGAAGCAGGGCAAGCTCGGCAAGAAGACCGGCGAAGGATTTTATGTTTGGGAGCAGGGCAAGCCCAAGCGCGAGGAGGCCCAGTACGACGAGGCCGAGCTCGAGCGCCTGGGCCGCGAACTGGTGAAGCCCATGCTCGACGAAGCCGAGCGGGCGCTTGCCGACAATATCGTGGCGAGCGCCGACCACGTCGATGCCGGCGTGATCTTCGGCACGGGCTTTGCGCCCTTCCGTGGCGGCCCGCTCAACTATCGCCGCACGCAAGAGCACGCGACCGCGGCAAAAGCTGCGGCGGCTTAAGAGAAAGACGGGGGCCCCGCGGGGGACATCATGGCGGAAGCGGGAATTAGGCGCGTTGCGGTGCTGGGCGGGATCAGGATCCCGTTCTGCCGCTCGCACACGGCTTTCGCCGAGCTCACCAATCTCGACATGCTGACGGCAGCGCTCGGCGGTCTTATCGAGCGCTTCGCGCTGCATGGCGTCCATATCGACGAGGTGGTGGGCGGCGCCGTGGTGACCCACGCCAAGGACTGGAATCTCGCCCGCGAGGCGGTGATCGGCAGCGCGCTCGCGCCCACCACGCCCGCCATCACCATGATGCAGGCCTGCGGCACCAGCCTGTCGGGCGCGCTCGGGCTTGGCGCCAAGATCGCGACCGGGCAGATCGAATGCGGCATCTCCCTTGGCACCGACACCACGAGCGATGCGCCGATCGTGTTTCAGCGGCGCTTCGCCCAGCGCCTCGTGCGCTTGTCCCGCGCGCGCGGCTTTGGCCAGAAGCTTCAGGCCTTCAAGGGGTTCACGCCCGCCGAGCTGGCGCCCCAGCCGCCCTCGACCTCTGAGCCGCGCACCGGCCTCAGCATGGGCGAGCATTGCGAGCTGATGGCGAAAGAATGGGGCATCACCCGCGAGGCGCAGGACCTGCTCGCCTATGAAAGCCACAAAAAGGCGGCCGCCGCCTATGACGAAGGCTTCATGGACGACCTCGTCGTCCCTTGCGCCGGAATCTTTCGCGACAACAATATCCGCGAGGACATTTCGCTGAAGAAAATGGCCGAGTTGAAGCCCGTGTTCGACCGTTCGGGCAACGGCACCATCACCGCCGCCAACTCCACGCCGCTCACCGACGGCGCTTCCACAGTTCTGCTCGCCTCCGAGGAATGGGCGGCAAAGCGCGGAATTCCGGTCCTGGCTTACCTCAGCCTAGGCCGCACTTCGGCCGTAGATTTCGTGCAAGGAGAGGGCCTTCTGATGGCGCCGACCATTGCCGTGAGCGAGCTTCTCAAGCAAACGGGCCTTGCGCTTCAGGACTTTGATTATTATGAGATTCACGAAGCCTTTGCGGCTCAGGTGTTAGCCACGTTGAAGGCATGGGAGTCCGAGGATTATTGCCGCCGCCGTCTGGGGCGGAGTGGGGCGCTTGGGTCGATCGACCGGGCGAAGCTCAACGTCAAGGGCTCCTCAATAGCTTTCGGGCATCCTTTTGCGGCAACTGGCGCACGAATCTTGGCAGTGCTGGCCAAACTCATGCATAGTCAGGGTGGCCGGAGGGGATTGATTTCGGTGTGTACGGCAGGCGGCATGGGTGTCGCGGCCATCCTGGAAGGGGTGGAAGCGCGGGTCTCGCCAACAGCCGCAAAACCGGCCGAAACGGCAATGGGTGCGCTGTGACGTGCGCTCCTGCCGAGCAAAAAAGGGTCGCAAAAGCGGCCCATCAGGGACAGGGGGCAAAGAAAGTAATTGCCGTGGCGGCATGGCGCCAGCGGCCCGACTCATTACGGAGGTGCTTATGAGGCATCATGCGATCGCTGCGGCGATGGGGCTTATGACCGCTGCCGTTCTTGCTCCCTGCAGCCAGTCCCAAGCGGCCTCTGCCGATCCCACCGGCTATTGGATGAAGCCGGACGCGGAACGCGAGTCCAAGATCCAAGTCTTCAAGTGCGGCAAGGGCAAGACCCAGCTCTGCAGCAAGATCATCTGGCTGAAGGATCCCAACGACAGCAAGGGCAAGGCCCTGCATGACATCCGCAACGAGAATCCCTCGATGCGCGATCGTCCGATCGTGGGCCTGCCGATCTTCACCGGCCTTTCCCCGACCCCTGACGGAACCTGGACCGGCCAGATTTACAATCCCGAGGATGGCCACCTCTACGCCGCCACCCTGACGATGGTGTCGCGCCGGGAGATCACGCTGAAGGGCTGCAAGGCTTGGCTGCTCTGCGGCGAGAAGCAGTGGCTGAGGACGACGGCGCCTGAAGTGCTGACGCCGACAACGCCGGCTGAGACGCCGCAAATTGAAGCTTCGGCCGATCCTTCGAGCGCGCGCTCTGCACCGTCGAGCGCTGCGGCTGCGGCGGCTCACGCGGCACCGTCGAGCGCTGCGGCAGCTTCTGCTGAATCGCCGACTGCTATTGAATCGCCGACTGCCGAGGCCGCGGCCGCGCCTGCGCCGGACGCCGAGCGTCAGGCCTCTGCCGAGGACGCCGGGCGTCAGGCCTCTGCCGAGCCTCAGTCTGCGTCGGCTGAGCCCCGATCGACCGAGGCCCTGCCGAAGCCGGTCGCTCTACCGAAGGCGGAGCTTGCCACGCCCGCAGCGCCGCCTGCCGAGCAGGATACGCGTCCGGGCTATGGCTTCTTGAACGTGTCCACCGGGCCAGAGACGACGGCACAGGTCTCGGGCGAGAACGTGTCGAGCATGTTCGATATGACGAAGCCGATCGCCGCCGGTTCCGCGGCCCCGCTTCCGGCCACCAACGCTGCCGCGTCGCCGGCAACGACCACGGCTCCGGCAGATCCCGCCGCCGGCCAGACCGGCACCCAAACGGCGGAGCAGACGGACGATTCCGTCCCGCTGCCCGATCAGAAGCCCAAGGCGAAAGCGAAGCCTCTCGCCACGGCGGCCGCCAAGCCGAAGACCGTGACGACAGCAAAGCCCGGCGAGCAAGCTGCGCCCGCGCCGCAAGACGCCACGGCGCAAGCCGATGCCGACGCGGGCGACGACCCAGCGGCTACGCAAGCGACGACGGCTGACGCGACCATGGCCGATTCGGCCCCGCTGACGCGGAGGCAGAGGCGGCTTCTGCGGAAGCAGCAGCAGCAGGAGCCGTTCTTGCCCTGGTTGCGGTAGCTTAAGGGAACTTCAGCCGACGATCGCCGCGCGGCGCAGCAGGCGCAGTTTGCGCGCCGACATGCTATCAGGCCATCAGCGCTTGGCTTCCGCGCGCAGCTCCTTCTTCGAGAGCTTGCCGACCAGCGTCTTCGGCAACTGATCGCGGAACTCGATCTCGGCCGGCAGCTCGATCTTTGAGAGCTTTCCTCTCAGGAACTGGAGCAGCTCCGCCGCCGTCGCCTCCTTGCCTTCCTTCAGCCTCACATAGGCCTTGGGCGCCTCGCCCCGATATTCGTCGGGAATGCCGACCACGGTCACCTCGGCGATCGCCGCATGCTCGTAGAGAGCATCCTCGATCCGCCGCGGATAGACCTTGAAGCCCGAGGCGTTGATCATGTCCTTGATGCGGTCGACGATGAAGATGAAGCCGTCCTCGTCCATATAGCCAACGTCGCCGGTGCGGAAGAAGCGCCCCACGAAGCTCTCCTCGGTGTCTGCCGGCTTCCTCCAATAGCCCGTCATCACCTGAGGACCCGCGATGCAGATCTCGCCCGTCTCGCCCTGGGGCATCTCCACGGCCGGATCTTCGAGCGAGCGGATGGAAATCTCGGTGCCGGGGAGGGGAAGGCCGATCGAGCCTTCCCGGCGGGTCTCGACGGGGTTGCAGGTGACGACCGGGGAGGTCTCGCTTAAGCCATAGCCCTCCACCACGCTGCAACCGCATAGCGCCTCGAAGCCGCGCTTCACCTCGAGCGGCAGCGCCGCCCCGCCCGAGATGCAGTATACGAGCGAGCTGAGATCGAAATTCGCGACGTGGGGATGGCGCAGGATGGCGTTGAACAGGGTGGGGACGCCCGGCATCATCGTCGGGCGCAATTTGCCGATCAGCTTCAAGGTGTCGATCAGCTCGAACTTCGGCACGAGAATCATCTCCATGCCGCTGACGATGCTGAAATTCATCACCGTGGTCATGGCGAAGACGTGGAACAGCGGAAGGATGCCGAGCATGCGGTCGTCCTCGGTCGCCTGCCGGTTCTGCCAGGCCCTGACCTGACTGACATTGATCGAGAGATTGGCGTGGGTAAGCATCGCCCCTTTGGGCGTGCCGGTGGTGCCGCCGGTATATTGCAGGACCGCAATGGCCTCCGGCGTGATGGCCGGTCTCTCATAGTTTCCGTCATTGGCGAGGAGGTCCTGCTCGAGCACGATCTTCCCCTTCGCCCGTGAGGCGCTCGCGTTGACGAGCTGCGTGCGCTGCGTGAGCTTGAAGCCGACCGACTTCAGCGCCGGCAATAACGCTGTGAAGCTTGCGACCACGGCCTTGTCCAGAACGCCGCGCCCGATCAGCGCCTCGACCTTTGCGAAGGTGAGCGCAAGATCGAGCGTCACCATGATCTTGGTACCGCTGTCGCGAATCTGGAATTCGATCTCCTCGAGGCTGTAGAGCGGGTTGAAGTTGACGATGGTGCCGCCGGCCTTGAGCACCGCGTAATAGAAGATCACGAAGGCGGGGGTGTTGGGCAGCAGAAGACCGACCTTGACGCCTTCGCCGACGCCAAGCGCGCGCAAACCTTTGGCCGCGCGGTCGGAGAGAGCCCCGATTTCAGCGAAGCTTAGTCGCTTGCCCATGAAATAGGTGCAAGGGCGCGCGCCATAAGCCTCGACAGCCCGATCGAGCAGGCCGCTCATGAGCGTCGGCTTGAAGTCTGCCCCCCACGCAACCCCTTGAGGGTAGGCCTTGAGCCAGGGAAGCTCGCGAGCGGACGCGTCGTCCGCTCCTGTGCGCAGGCACGTAGGCTTGGGCTTCCTCGCCATCAGTTCGTGTTTTCGCTTTGCTTTACCGCCGCTTAACGGGTCGCAGTTGTATTGGCGCGAGGCGATTGGCCGCAAGCCCGTTCAAGCATAGTATTATAGCACGGGGTGGGTTAAGGAGCATTGGGACATGCTCCAAAGCTCGCGACCGGGGGAATATGCTGAAACCGTGGCGCGGCCAGGCGCAAAAACGCCAATTTTCTTGGCGATTAGAGCGTGGGGCGGACCAAGAATTGAGCAAGGACGCGGGTGGACTCGACCAGATTTTAAGTCTATTCCAATGCCCGACTTGCCCTCGGATTAGCTATGATTTAGCCAGGGACCATTAGACACGGACCCCTTAAAGGGGCAGGGAGAGCGATATGGACGAGGTGGCTACCAAGATCATCGAGATTTTGCGTAAGAACATGAAGGATCCATCGAAGACCGTCGCGCTCGAAACGCCTTTAAGCGAGCTTGAGATCGAATCGCTCGACCTCGCGGTGATCGTGTTCGATATTGAGGATACCTTCGGTATCGAAATCCCGTATAATGCGAATGAAGAGGTGGAGGCGTTCGCGACGGTAGGGTCCGTCGTCGATCGGGTGAAGGGCATCATCGCAGAGACGAAGGCTTCCGGCGCAGCAGCTTGATCCAGCCATTCCGCTCGGGGGCCTTCCCGGGACGTCGACGAGGCTTGGGAGTTACGGCTTAGCACTACATGACACACACTAACGGGCGCAGGCGCGTCGTGGTCACCGGCCAGGGCGTCGTTACTCCTTTGGGCACGGGTGTAGACAAGTTTTGGGCTGCGCTCAAAAAGGGCGAGTGCGGCATTCGCCAGGTGCAAAGCTTTGACACCCAGGACCTCTACATCACCATCGCGGGCGAGATCCCCGACTTCGATCCCAAGGAGCGGTTGCAGAGCAAGCAGCTGCTGCTTGCCGACAAATATTCCCAATATGCCGGCTGTGCGGCGCAGGAAGCCGTCGCCATGTCGAAGCTCGAGGTGCCGCTTAAGGACAAAGATGCCTATCGCGCGGCCTGCATCATCGGCTCCGGCGTGGGCGGGCTCACCACCCTCGAATTCTCTTACAAGATGCTGTTCAAGGAGAACAAGCGGGCGACCCATCCGCTCACCCTCTTGAAGGCCATTGGCAGCTCGGCCTCGGCCCATGTCAGCATCGAATACGGGATCAAGGGCCCGACCTTCGGCGTGGTGAGCGCCTGCTCGACGGCGACGCACGCCATCGGCCTCGTCTACCGCATGATTCGCGAAGGCTTGGTCGATGTTGGGCTTGCCGGCGCCGCCGAAGCCTCGCTCAACTGGGGGGCGACGCGCGCTTGGCAAGCCATGCGCGTCTTGAGCCCCGACGGCTTGTGGCCTTTCTCCAAGCGCCGCAACGGCACCGTTCTCGCCGAAGGCGCGGGCATACTCATGCTGGAGGAGTACGAGCACGCCAAGGCCCGCGGTGCGCCGATCTTTGCCGAGCTCATAGGCTATGGCATGACGGCGGACGCCGCCGACATGGTCAATCCCTCCATCGACGGGGCCGCGACCGCGATGCAGATCGCGCTCGACGATAGCGGTCTGGCGCCCTCCGATATCGACTATGTGAACGCTCACGGCACGGCGACCACCGTCAACGACCTCAACGAGACCCGCGCCATCAAGCGGGTGTTCGGCAACGCCGCGAATAAGCTCTCCATCTCTTCGACCAAGTCGATGCACGGGCACTGTCTCGGCGCCGGCGGCGGCATCGAGGCCGTGGCCGCGGTCAAGGCGATCGGCGAGGGGTTCATCCCGCCGACGGTCGGGCTTCACGATCCCGATCCCGAATGCGACCTCGACTACACGCCGAATGTCGGCAAGGCCCGCGAGGTCAATTACGCGATGTCGAACTCCTTCGCCTTCGGCGGCCTCAACGCCGTTCTCGTGTTCGGCCCGCCGCCGGCCTAGCGCCGGCTTCGGTCTCTCGCGCCCCTTCGTGCTCTCTCTCCGTCCTATCGTGGTGCTCGGGCTTGCCGGGCTCGCCAGCGCCGTCGCGGCCTACGTCGTGGTGAGCTTCGTGCAGGTCGCGCGGCAGGAGCGGGCGATCGGGGCGCACGCGGACGAGATCTTCCGCTCGCCGGCGAGCTTCGTTGCCGGCAACCCCGACGGCGATGTGAGCGTCGTTGCCTTCTTCGATTACAACTGCCCCTATTGCCGGCAAGGCGTGCCCGACCTTGCCAAGCTCATCGCCAATGACGGCAAGGTCCGGCTCGTGCTCAAGGAGCTTCCCGTGCTTGGGCAGGACTCCGAGACCGTGGCGAGGATCGCATTGGCCGCGATGGCGCAAGGGCAATATCTCGCCCTGCAGCAGAAGCTCTTCACCGAGCCTGGACGGGTGACCAAGGAGAAGGCGTTCCGCATCGCCTCATCGCTTGGCATCGACACGGCCAAGCTCGAAAAGGACATGCAAGGGCGCGCGGTCGAAGACGCCATCGCCGCCAACAAGGAGCTCGCCGGCAAGCTCGGGATCAGGGGTGTGCCGTTCTATATGGTCGGCGACCGCCCGGTGCCGGAGGGCAGCGGCGGCCTCTACGATGAGCTCGTCGCCCGTGTGGCGGATATCCGCAAGAACGGCTGCCGCGCCACCTGTTGATCTCCGGCGGCGCCTGACGCCGGCCGATAGCGCTCTAGCAACGTCTCATCGTAACGTCTTCGGTCGAACGCATGCCGATGGCCTGCGCCGCTCCCGAAGACAGATCGAGCGTGAGACCCGCTACGAATGGGCCACGGTCGTTGACGCGAACCGAAACCTCTTTGCCGGTTCTGGGATTGCCGACAACGAGACATGTGCCAAAGGGGAGGGACCTGTGCGCAGCAGTAAGCCCGTCTGGATCGAACATTTCACCTGACGCGGTGCGATGTCCTCGCAGCTCGTTTCCGTACCACGCGGCAAGTACGAGGTTCTCAGCGTATGCGGAGGTTGTGAGCAACATCAGAATCAAGGTGACCGGCGCGATACGCTTCATCGTTGAGTTCCTTTGTGGTGGCTGGCCGGCGAGTGGCTGAAGTGTCAGCCCTCAATCGACCCGGTCCGCTTTGTGCCCGGAGCCTGCTACTTCGCTGAGGCGGGCTTGAGCGTGCACAGCGAGTAATATTCGTAGATGGTTGCATCCAAGGGCCGGCCTGGCCAATAGCGGCGATGCAGCTCGGCGGTCCTCACATTGTCCACGATGGTCATGTCTGCCTCTTCCGCGAGAGCCTCCAGATCGTTGACGCCAAAATGCCACGGCGCACCCATCGCTGCGAAGCGCTCGACGAAGACCGAAGTTCGTCGATCGCCGGTCGCGTGGGCGATCACCTCCTCGGCCATATAATCGAAGGATATGCGGAACTGGCTGATGCGCTGTCTGAGCTCTGCCAAGACCTTGATGGCGGATGCACCGGTTAGATACATCGTGTTGCCTTCCCAGATGACATAGGTCGGCAAATCAAATCTGAAGCCATTGGTCGCAAGCAGCCGAAGAAAGTCATCGGCGACATAATCGCCAGGGATGAAGGTTGCCGCGGCAACGATCCCGTTTTCCGCAAGCCGGGCCTTCTTGAAACTGAGCGTGTTCAGATCATCGATCTCGAAATAAGCGACCCCGGGCGATTGCTTTCGCACGGCCCGCCGTGTCGAGCCCCGCGCCGAGTATGACGACCTGCCGGCAGCCGAGGCTGAGCTGCTCGTCCAGCCTGTCGTCGAAATAGCGGGTCCTGATCCTGACCAGCTTTTCGGCTGCCGGAAAATCTGCCGAAATCCCGCCGGCTGCCTGCCTGGTCCGCTCATCGAGAAATAGCGGGACGACCCGATCGACATATAACGGATCGGTTTCAGCATTTTCGTGACCACGGAACTCGGCCACGATAAACGCCGTTCCCGTAACGTCCTGGAATCCGGCCATCCCATGCTCCTCGGCTGAAGCGTTCAAGCTTCGTAGCGGTTGTTGCCCGAAATCGTGACGATCTCGGTCCATGGGCCGTCGGGAACGTCGGCTTCATCGACGAAGCGCCAGGCGGCAAGTCCATTGTCGCTCATGCCGAGCTGATGCCAGACGGCGGGCGATACGTCCAAGCCGGCCCTCGCATCGAAAGTGTTGCGGGGCTTGGCCGCATTGCCGAAGACGAAGTCGAAGTCATCCTCGCCGCACGGTCCGACATCCTGCCATTGGGCAAAGCACGAGCGTCCCTCCCGCACGATCTCGACCCAGCGATTTTTCAGGAGCGGGGAAGCGCCGGGGCGATACCAGGGGACACGGAGAGCCTCGATCTTCAGCGCGTTGGCCTCGCTGAACTCGCCATAGGGCAAGGCCACGTAGAACGGGTTTTCCTTGGGCGTGAACCCTGCCGGCCAATGCCCATTCCTGTGCTCGGGGTCGTCGACGCCGCCATAAGACGTCTGCCAATCCTTGTCCCAATAGCTTTCATGGTTGGGAATGAAAGCGTTCTCGGCATTGGAAGGTTCGCCCACCCAGAAAAGGGTGGTCGTCGTGACCTTGAACCCGGTCCCAGCGCTTCGCAGCAAGGCAGCCTCCGCCACGACGGCCGAACCCACGATGACGCCTGCGGCCGTCAGAAGCTTCCGCCGCGTCACACCCAATCTCAAATCATCCGCTCCCAGCCACGAGGCCCAAGCGTCTCATGGACGGGCTTTGTGGCGATCATTCAGCCCATGCCATACGCCCAAAGCGGCCATTTTGGGGTCGTAAAGGGGCGCTGGGAAAAGGCGGGAAGGGCGGGGCAGAGCTTGCGTCGGATGGGGAAGTTCAGTCGGACATTGCGACGGGTACCGCAAGGGCGCCAGCAGCGCCGCCAACGCCCGCCCCGATTGGACCGCCGAGAGCAAAGCCGGTCACGCCGCCCACGGCAGCTCCGCTGGCGATCTTCTGGGTCATCGTGCAACCCATGGCTCCCGCCGCCAGGACGCCGATAGCCACAAACGCTATGACTAGCTTCACGGCACCACTTCCCTCTGTGAGCCTTGCTGGCTCAAGATATGGCCAAAATTGCTAACGTGGAGTGAAGCGGCGCCGCGGGTCGACAGCTAGATCAGCCCGAGCCCGCGGAAGCTCGCGTGCCCCTGCTTGCCGACAATGATGTGGTCGTGGACCAGCACCCCGAGAGGCTTGGCGGCGGCCACGATCTGCTTGGTCATCTCGATATCGGCGCGGGAGGGCGTGGGGTCGCCCGAGGGGTGATTGTGCACGAGCACGATGGCCGTGGCCGACAGCTCGAGCGCCCGCTTGACCACCTCCCGCACATAGACCGGGGTGTGGTCGACCGTGCCCTTTTGCTGCACCTCGTCGGCGATGATCTGGTTGCGCTTGTCGAGGAAGAGGATGCGGAATTGCTCCGTACTCTCGAACCCCATGGAGGCGCGGCAATAATCGAGCACCTGGGCCCAGGACGACAGCACCGGGCGGTCGATCACCTCGCCGCGCATCAGCCTGAGCGCCGCCGCGCGCACGAGCTTGAACTCGGTGATGGCGGCCTCGCCGATGCCGGGGACCTCGGCCAACAGCTCCTCAGGCGCGTTGACGGCCTCGGCGAAGGTGCCGAAGCGCGCAAGGATGGCCTTGGCCAAGGGCTTGGTGTCGCGGCGCGGCGCCGCGCGGAACAGGATCAGCTCGAGCAGCTCGTAGTCGGGGAGGGCGTCGGCGCCCGCCTCGCGGAAGCGTCGCCTGAGCCTCTCGCGGTGGCCGAGATAATGTGGCTTGCCCGCATCCTTGAAGCCCATTCAGCCTTCGCTCGATTGGCCCTTATAGGGCGGCCGGTCCAAGCCAAGCGGCGAGACCGTGAACACCTCGCATCCCGTCTCGGTGACGCCGACGGTATGCTCGAACTGCGCCGACAGCGAGCGGTCGCGCGTGACCGCCGTCCAGCCGTCGGACAGGATCTTCACATGCGGCTTGCCGAGATTGATCATCGGCTCGATGGTGAACAGCATGCCGGGCTTGAGCGGCAGCCCTTCGCCCGGTTCGCCATAGTGCAGGATGTTCGGCCGGTCGTGGAACACGCGTCCCAAGCCATGGCCGCAGAAATCGCGCACCACGCTGCAGCGCTCGCCCTCGGCGTAGACCTGGATCGCGGCGCCGATATCGCCGGTGGTGGCGCCGGGCCTGACGGCGGCAACGCCCCGCATCAGCGCGTTATAGGTGACCTCGAGCAGGCGCTCCGCCGCGCGGGGGATCTTGCCCACGCCGTACATGCGGCTCGAATCGCCGTGCCAGCCGTCGACGATGAGCGTCACGTCGATATTGAGGATGTCGCCTTCCTTCAGCGCGCGGGAGCCCGGTATGCCGTGGCAGACCACGTGGTTGAGCGAGGTGCAGATCGATTTGGGGAAGCCGCGATAATTGAGCGGGGCGGGAATGGCGCCGTGCGCCATGGCGAACTCGAACACGAATCGGTCGAGCGCCTCGGTGGTCACGCCGGGCTTCACCTCCTCGACCAGGAGATCGAGGACCTCGGCCACGAGCGCGCCGGCCTTCGCCATGCCGGCGAAGGCCTCGGCTCCGTGCAGCCTGATCTTGGTGTCACGCGCCTGGGCGCGGGCAAATTCGAGATTGGACATTGGCAGCGATCATAAAGGAACTCACGTTCACTTAGGGCGAAATCCGCCCGGGTGCAACGGCAGCGGCGCGCTTTCCCTCCTCAATTCAAAAGCGTGGACGGCCGGGACAAGCCCGGCCATGACGGTCAATAATGATTGGCTCAGGGAGCACGTCAGGCTCCCGCTTCACGCCTTGGCCATGACACAGCAGACGCAAAGCCAGGAAACCGTCACCGCCGCGCTCGTCGTGATTGGCGAGGAGATCCTGTCGGGGCGCACGAGCGATGAGAACATCCTCTATATCGCGGCCTATCTCACCCGCATCGGCATCACTTTACGCGAGGTGCGGGTCGTGGCCGACCTGGAGACCGCGATCGTGGCCGCCGTGAACGAGCTCCGCCCGCGTTTCACCTATATCTTCACCACCGGCGGCATCGGGCCGACCCATGACGACGTGACCACCGATGCGATCGCCAAGGCCTTCCAGGTTCCCGTCGTGGTCGATGAGGACGCCGTGGCGGCCATGCGCCAGCATTTCAGCGGGACGGAGCTCACGCCGGCCCGGCTCCGCATGGCCCGCATCCCGCAAGGCGCGGCTCTGATCGACAACGCCATCTCCCGTGCGCCCGGGTTCATGATCGAGAACGTGGTCGTCATGGCCGGCGTCCCGCGCATCATGCAGGTGATGCTCGACGCCGTGAGCCCTCGTCTTGCCAAGGGGCGGCCCATGCTTGCCCGCTCGATCCGCATCGACGCGCCCGAAGGCGACGCCGCTCCCGGGCTTGCCGAGCTCCAGTTGGCGCATCCCGACGTGCAGATCGGCAGCTACCCGTTTTTCGAGAAGAAGCGTCTCGGCACCTATGTGGTGCTGCGCTCGACCGACGCGACAAAGCTCGCCGCCGCCGAGAAGGCGCTCTGGGCCCTGATAAAAAAAGAAGGCTTCGCCGCCGTGCTGGCCGACGCGTGAGGCCATCCCTGAGCCAAAAAGCGAATCACCCCAAGCGCGCGCCCGGCCTCTCCGCCGAGCTCTGGTCCGCCAGCATCTGGCTCATGAAGGTCACGAGACCCCGCACCACTTGGCCGGCGTTGGAGCCTGAAAGCTGGCGCGTGACTCGCGCGACGGCCTCGTCTGCCGATTGCGAGGGTCCGATATAGGCCATCGAGGATTCCGGGAATTGGCGCACCTTGATGGTGTCCATGAAAAGTGAGCAGCAGGTCGGTAGGCCGCTTGTCGCGGACGATGCGGCGGTAGGTGGCCTCGACGGCGCCACGCTCGCCTTCGAGCACTTGCGCAAAAGAATTGTCGGTGGCGAGCAGCGCGCCGGTGATTCCCGCCCCTTCGTTGTTGCGGCGCGACGTGAGCAGGATGTCGGCGATCTGCTCCCGCTCGCGCTTGTCGCTCGCAAGGAGCGAGGTGCTGACATAGGCAAGCCGGAAAAGCATCGTCGTCACCTCGAGGGAGAATGGTTGCCTGAGGCGAACGACAATGAGACGGGGAGGACGACCCGGGCGTTAACGCGCGCGGGCCCTTGAATGAGCCTGATCGGGAGGAGCGCGGAACGGCGCGACGAGAAGCGCGACAAACCGTGCAGCCCGAACGGATCAGGCCGCCGACGCTCTGCTAACCAATTGTTTTTGAGGGGGAATAAGGGAGGCGCGGGGACTGAGCCCCGCGCCCTTGAAGAGCTATCTCTTCTTCGCGGCGGTCTTGCGACGGGCGGTGCCCGTCTTTTTCGCCGTCGTTTTCTTCGCCGCGGCGGTCTTCCGGGCCGCGGGCTTCTTCTTCGCTGCTGGTTTCTTCTTCGCTACTGCCATAGTGCATCCCTCCTTCGGGGTTGGCTGTTAATTCACTCTAGCTACAACCGCTCGTCCCTCCACACGTCTCGCATTTGAGACACGTGCCGTTGCGGACGAGGGTAAAGTTCCCGCATTCTCCACACGCTTCTCCTTCATAACCCTTAACGCGCGCCTCGGCGACAAGATCTGATGCGCCGCGCTCGGCGAGCGCTTCGACGGCACGGGCAACATGCTCGGCCGTCTGCGATGAAGGGAACTGTGTGGACGCGGTGGCAAAGCTTGTGGTGCGCAGATGCGTGTCGTCATCGGCTCTCGCCTGCAACGCACGCGCATGTGTACCAGTGCTTTGCGCTTTGCTCGGCGCAAGAAACTTTCGCTCGCTGAGGCGACCACGGGTGAAGCCTGGCGAGACGAGAGCTTCGGTGGAACGCTTGCCTTCGCCCGCGTCACCAGAGCCGAGTGTAGTGCTGCCGATCTCACTTGGATCAACATGAGCAAGCTCGTAGCGCCCAAGATAAGAAACTGCAAGCTCCCTGAATAGGTAGTCGAGGATCGAGGTGGCGTTCTTGATCGCCTCATTGCCGCGCACCGGACCCGCAGGCTCGAAGCGCGTGAAGGTGAAAGCGTCGACGAACTCTTCCAGCGGAACGCCATACTGTAAACCGACGGACACCGCGATCGCGAAGTTGTTCATGAGCGAGCGGAAGGCGGCGCCCTCCTTGTGCATGTCGATGAAAATCTCGCCCAGAGTTCCGTCTGCATACTCTCCAGTCCTTAAATAGACCTTATGACCGCCGACCACCGCCTTCTGCGTATATCCCTTGCGCCGATCAGGCAAGCGCTGGCGCTCGGCGTGCGAACGCACGCGCTCGACGATGCGCTCGATGATGCGCTCGGCGACGACGGTGGCGCGCTGCGCTTGCGGCTGATCCGAGGCGACCGCCGCGAGCACCTCATCCTGCTCCTCCTCCTCGTCGGCGAGGAGCTGGGCGTTGAGCGGCTGCGATAGCTTCGAGCCATCGCGGTAGAGCGCGTTCGCCTTCAGAGCGAGCCGCCAGGAGAGGAGGTAGGCCTCCTTGCAGTCCTCGACGCTTGCCTCGTTCTGCATGTTGATGGTCTTGGAGATGGCGCCGGAGATAAAGGGCTGCGCCGCCGCCATCATGCGGATATGGCTCTCGACCGAGAGGAAGCGCTTGCCCTTGCGCCCGCAGGGCGAGGCGCAGTCGAACACCGGCAGATGCTTGGGGTCGAGGCCGGGAGCGCCTTCGAGCGTCATCGCGCCGCAGGCATATTCGTTGGCGGTCTCGATCTCGCGCCGCCCGAAGCCGATCTCGGCCAGGAGGTCGAAATCGGGCTGGTCGAGCCGCTCGGCTGCTAAGCCTAGTGCCCCGGTGCAGAAGGCTTCTCCAAGCGTCCATTTGTTGAAGACGAATTTGATGTCGAAGGCCGACGCCACGGCCTTCTCGACCGCGGCGATCTTATCTTGAGTGAAGCCTTTGGCGGTCAGCGCCTCGTGGTTGACGCCGGGCGCGCCTGAAAGCGTGCCATGGCCCACGGCATATTCCACGATGCGCTTGATGGCATCCTCAGGGTATCCGAGCCCACGGAGCGCGTCGGGCACCATGCGGTTGATGATCTTGAAATAGCCGCCGCCGGCGAGCTTCTTGAACTTCACCAGCGCGAAATCGGGCTCGATGCCGGTCGTGTCGCAGTCCATGACCAGGCCGATCGTGCCGGTCGGCGCGATCACGGTCGCTTGCGCGTTGCGGTAGCCATGGTTCCGGCCAAGCTCGATCGCCCGCTCGAAGGCATGCATGGCATGCGCGAGGAGCCGCGGGTCGGGGCAGGAGGCGTGGTCGAGCGGCACGGGCGCGGTGGCGAGGCCCTCATAGCCGGCCGTCTCGCCACGCGCGGCGCGGGCATGATTGCGCATCACCTTGAGCATCGGCTCGCGGTTTGCCTCATAGCCGGGGAAGGCACCGAGCTCGCGCGCCATCTCCGCGCTCGTCGCATAGGACACGCCGGTCATGATGGCGGTGAGCGCCCCGCACAGCGCGCGGCCTTGGGCCGAATCGTAAGGAATGCCCGAGGCCATGAGCAGGCCGCCGATATTGGCGTAGCCGAGCCCGAGCGTCCGGTACTCGTAAGAGAGCTGGGCGATCCGGCGCGAAGGGAACTGCGCCATGGTGACGGCGATCTCGAGCACGATGGTCCACAGCTTGATCGCGTGCTCATAGGCCTCGATGTCGAAGCTGCCGTCCGCTTTGCGGAACGCCATCAGGTTGACCGAGGCGAGATTGCAGGCGGTGTCGTCGAGGAACATGTATTCGGAGCAGGGGTTCGACGCCTTGATCTCGCCCGCCGCGGGGCAGGTGTGCCAGTCGTTGATGGTGGTGTGGAACTGGATGCCGGGATCGGCACAGGCCCAGGCGGCGTAGCCGATCTGGTCCCAGAGCGAGCGGGCCTTCACCGTCTTGGCCACGGCGCCGTTCTTGCGAAAGGTGAGATTCCAGTCGCTGTCGGCCCCGACCGCGCGCAGGAAATCGTCGGTGACCCTGACTGAGTTGTTGGAGTTCTGGCCCGAGACGGTGCGGTAGGCCTCCGAATCCCAGTCCGTGTCGTAGATCGGGAACTGGATCGAGGTATAGCCCTGGCGGGCGAACTGGATCACCCGGCGGATGGAGTTGTCGGGCACGCGAGCCTTACGCGCGGCCTTCACCTCGCGCTTCAGCGCCGGGTTCCGCTTCGGATCGAAGCAGTCGTCGCGCTCGCCCTCGCAATTGACGCAAGCCTTGAGGATGGCGTTGAGCCGCTCGGCCAGCACCTTCGAGCCGGTGACGAGGGCCGCCACCTTCTGCTCCTCGTTGACCTTCCAGTTGATGTAGCCCTCGATGTCGGGGTGGTCGATATCGACCACGACCATCTTGGCGGCCCGGCGCGTGGTGCCGCCCGACTTGATGGCGCCCGCGGCCCGGTCGCCGATCTTGAGGAAGCTCATCAGGCCGGAGGACTTGCCGCCGCCGGAGAGCGGCTCGTTCTCGCCCCGGAGCCTCGAGAAGTTCGTGCCGGTGCCCGAGCCGTATTTGAAGAGGCGCGCTTCCCGCACCCACAGGTCCATGATGCCGTTCTCGTTGACGAGATCGTCCTCGATCGACTGGATGAAGCAGGCATGCGGCTGGGGATGCTCGTAGGCCGAGGTTGAGGCGTGGACCTCGCCGGTGGCGTAATCGACATAATAATGGCCCTGGCTCGGGCCATCGATGCCATAGGCCCAATGCAGCCCCGTATTGAACCATTGCGGGCTGTTGGGCGCGCCCATCTGCATGGCGAGCATGTAGCGGAGCTCATCGAAGAAGGCGCGCGCGTCCTCTTCCGTCGTGAAATAGCCGGCCTTCCACCCCCAATAGGTCCAGGTGCCGGCCAGCCGGTCGAACACCTGGCTTGCATCGGTCTCGCTGTCGGGGCTCTCCTTGTCGGGAAGCCCGGCAAGGGCTGCCTCGTCGGGGACCGACCGCCACAGCCATGAGGGGACGGAGTTCTCCTCAATCCTCTTCAGCCGCGCCGGGACGCCGGCCCGACGGAAATATTTCTGGGCAAGGATGTCGGCCGCGACCCCGCTCCACTGCGCGGGCACCGTGAAGCGGTCGAGCGCGAACACCACCGAGCCGTCCGGGTTACGGATCTCGCTTGCGCTCTCCCGGAACGGGATGGCGTCGTAGGGCGATTTGCCGGCCTCAGTGAATTTTCGCTCAATGCGCATTTTGCTCCGACCCCCTTGGAAATCTCCCCGCACGCTTCCCAGGCGCGCAACGGCAGAACGTGAGGCGATTCGTGCCAACCATCAACATGTATGCACGCAACTCCTAACTTACCACTAAACCCTGTGGGCGACTACCATAAGTGGCGGTGGGCAAGCCTGGGGATGTCATGTGGAAAGCCGGTGGGCCAATGGCAATAAAATAGGGGGTCCCCGGTCCCACCGCATCGCGCTCCTCGGCTGACCGGTTTCGACCTTCGCCTTCATCTCCTGTTTACGACCGCATCAGTATTTTGTTGCCGCACTCGAAAAGCCGGCATTGCCGGGGTTTGGGTCGGTCCCATGTTGTTCCATCGCGCTCTTGGCCGTGATCTCGATAAGCTCGCCGTAGCCGTCGTCGACAATCGCCGGCCGATGCTTTCGATGATGCGGGCAATGCTCGCGGCCATCGGAACCGGCCGTATCGATACCTATGAGAGCCCGACCGAAGCCGTCGACGCCATGGGCCGGGCCGTTCCCGACCTCGTCATTGCCGCAGCGTCGATGCAGCCTTTGACGGGTCCTGCGCTCGTCAAGATCATGCGCCGCGCAAGCTCCGATGCGCTCTGCTTCGTTCCCGCCATGATCATGAGCGCCCATGCCAAGCCCTCAATCGTGGAAGACGCGCTCCGCGCCGGCGCGCACCAGGTGCTTGTGCTGCCGACCTCCGCGAGCACGCTCTACCGCAGGCTCGACTGGCTCATCAATGACGATCGCCCCTTCGAGCTGCGCGGCGAGCACTATGTCGTCGCCGGCATGGAGGAACGCCTGTCACTCAGCTTCCAGCGGCCGACCTACATGCCGGCCGAGCCGAGCTTTCCGTTCGCCGGAAGCCTGCCCGACGAGGAGCCGGCCCTTGCGCTCCACCTCGTCCAAAAGGGGCGGCTCGCGCGGAACTAGCCTAAGCTGGACATGGGCCCACCTTGAGGCCATAGTCCCGGCGCAACCTCAAAAAAGCGCTGAAATAATTCATGGGAATCTTCACCGAGCTCTTTGCCTGGTGGACGGGCAATACCATCGGCACGCGCGTCTATACCTGGCGCAAGGGGATGCGCGTGGGTGAGGACGGGCTCGGCAACGTCTATTATCGCGAGCGCAACGGCCCCCGGCGCTGGGTGATCTACCGTGACCTCGCCGAACCCTCGCAAATCCCGCCCGCGTGGCACGCCTGGCTGCATCACACCGTCGATGTGCCGCCGAGCGAGGAGAGCTACACGCCGCACCCTTGGGAGAAGCCCCATCGGCCTAACATGACCGGCACCTATGAGGCCTACCGGCCGCCGGGCTCAACGCTCCGCAAGGGCGTGAGCAAGCCGCCTCTGGATTACGAGCCGTGGCAGCCGAAATGACGCCGGCGACCGCCTTCGATACGGCGCCACCCAAGGCCGTCCAGCGCTGGTCGGCCTCGGACTACGCGCGGAACGGCCGCTTCGTCCAAGAGCTCGCCGGACCCGTGTTCGCCATGCTCGGCGCCAAAAGAGGCGAGCGCATCCTCGACCTTGGCTGTGGCGACGGCGCGCTCACCGCGGAGATCAGGGCCTCCGGCGCCGACGTCCTTGGCGTCGATCTGAGCGACGAGCTACTCGCCGTCGCCCGCATGAAAGGGCTCAACGTCCGCAAAGTGGACGGCCATGCCTTGGACTTCGTCTCAGAGTTCCATGCGGTCTTCTCCAACGCCGCGCTGCACTGGATGCGGAGGCCGGAGCTGGTGATCGCGGGCGTGGGGCGCGCGCTTCGGCCGCGCGGCCGTTTCGTGGGCGAGCTTGGCGGCCATGGCAATGTGGCGGCCATCGCCACGGCGATGCGCGCAGTCGGCGCGCTTCGGCACGGCGATCCTGCGCTCGTCGCGCCCTGGTTCTTTCCCACCGTCGAAGAATATGGCCGCCTCCTCACCGAAGGCGGGTTCACCGTCAAGGAGATAGCGCTCGTGCCGCGCCCGACCCCGCTCAGGACCGGCATGGAGGGCTGGCTCAGGACCTTCGGCCGATCCTTCTTCGACCAATTCCCGGAGCCGGAAAGGACCGAGGTGCTGGGCGAGGTCATCGAGCTCTTGCGGCCAGCGCTGTGCGATTCGAGTGGCGTGTGGACCGCCGACCATATCCGGCTGCGGTTCTTTGCCGAGCGTGGCGCCTGAGCGAGCCGCCACACCCATGCCTAATTCCTGGACGAGGCGTTTGATGCTAGAGCATGATCCGGAAAAGTGGGAACCGGTTTTCCGAAAAGATCATGCTCAAGACAAAGGGCATGATCCGGAAAAGTGGGAACCGGTTTTCCGAAAAGATCTTGCTCGAAGCAAGGAGCGCACCGGAGCGACAGTCGAGACCCCGTTCATAAGGTGTGCGGCATGATGGACCGAAGTAGAGCTTCCGCGGGCCGCCTGGTCCGCGCCGGACGTTTCTTCTTTTTGCTGGCCTTGGCGATGGCTTGCGCGCTTGGCCCAAGGGCCGTCCACGCCGATACGATCAAGAACCCGATCGCCGTGTTCGCCGCGCTCGACAAGGTGACGGGACGCATCTCGCACCTTGAGATCCCCATCAATCAGACGGTCGAGTTCGGCGCCCTCAAGGTAACGCCGCGGGTATGCGACTCGCGCCCGCCGACCGAGCCGCCGCACACCTCATCCTTCGTCGAGGTCGACGAGGTGAAGCTCACGGGCGAGTTGCAGCGCATCTTCACCGGCTGGATGTTCGCCGAGAGCCCGGGCCTTCACGCGGTGGAGCACCCGGTCTTCGACGTCTGGCTCACCAACTGCAAGACGCCCGCGGCCGCGACGCCCTCTGAGAGCAGCGAGAATGCGGCGCCGCCGCCCGAGGCTGCGCCCGCACCCGCAGCAGCTCCTGCCGCCCCGCCTGCGGCTCCGCCCGAGGCTGCCGAAGCTCCCACGCCGCTGCCCTGGGCCAAGCCGGCGCCGCCCGCCAACGCCGCCTCCAAGAACCGCTGAAACTCTTCGCGGCTCACCTCGATGGCGCCGAAGCGGGCCAGGTGTCCGGTGACGAACTGGGTGTCGAGCAGGGTGAAGCCCCCATATTTGAGCCTGGCGACGAGATAGACGAGCGCGATCTTGCTCGCGTCGCGGGCGCGGGAGAACATGCTCTCACCGAAAAAGGCGCGGCCGAGATGCACGCCGTACAGCCCGCCGGTGAGCGCGCCGTCCTGCCACACCTCCACCGTATGGCAATGGCCGAGCGCGAACAGCTCGCGATAGAGCCCGCGGATGCGCCCGTTGATCCAGGTCGAGCGGCGGCCTGAGCGCGGCGCGGCACAGCCCTCGATGACCGCCTCGAAGTTCTGGTCGATCTTCACTTCGAAACCGCCGCGGCGGATGGTGCGGGCGAGACTCTTCGGAACATGCACGCGGTCGAGCGGCAGGATGCCGCGCCGCTCGGGCTCGATCCAATAGAGCGCGTTATCCTCGGCGCTTTCGGCCATGGGAAAGATGCCGCAGGCATAGGCCTTGAGCAGCACCTGCGGCGTGATCTCGATCATGACGTCGTCGATGGAGGTCATGGGATCTATTCGGGGCGTGCCCCTAGCTTGGCGAGATGGTTCTCGAGCCAGTGGATATCGTAGTTGCCATCGACGATATCCGGCTCTGAGATGAGCGAGATGAAGAGGGGGATGGTGGTCTCGATGCCATCGACGACGAACTCTCCAAGCGCCCGCTTGAGCCGCATCAGACATTCGTTGCGGGTGCGGGCGTGCACGATGAGCTTACCGATCAGACTGTCATAATAGGGCGGAATGGTGTAGCCGGCGTAAGCCCCTGAATCGACCCTGACACCGAGCCCGCCCGGCGGGTGAAAATGGGTGATCGTCCCCGGCGACGGCCTGAAAGTGTGCGGATTCTCGGCGTTGATGCGGCATTCGATGGCGTGGCCATCGAAGCGCACGTCCTCCTGGCGGAGCGACAAGGGCGCCCCCGCCGCGATCCTGATCTGCTCGATGACGAGGTCGAGCCCGGTGATCATCTCGGTGATGGTGTGCTCGACCTGGAGCCGCGTATTCATCTCGATGAAGTAGAACTCGCTGCCCTCATAGAGAAACTCGACGGTGCCGACGCCGCGATAGCTAATCGTCCGCATGGCCTCTGCCACCGTCTCGCCGATGCGGACGCGCTCGCTCGCATTGAGCGCCGGCGAAGGGGCCTCCTCCCACAGCTTCTGGTGCCGCCGTTGCAGCGAGCAATCGCGCTCGCCGAGATGGATGGCGTTGCCCTGGCCATCGGCGAGCACCTGCACCTCGATATGCCGCGGATGCGCGAGGTATTTCTCCAGATACACGGTACCGTCGCCGAAGGCGGCCCGCGCCTCGTTGCGCGCGGTGGCCAGCGCCGGCTCGAGCTCGTTCTCGAACAGCGCTAGCTTCATCCCGCGCCCGCCGCCGCCGGCCGCCGCCTTGACCAGCACCGGATAGCCGATGCCGTTGGCGAGCGCTTTGCCTTCCTCGAGATCGCCGACCGGGCCCGAGCCCGGCACCACCGGGATGCCGAGCGAGCGGGCGGTCTCCTTGGCCTGGATCTTGTCCCCCATCAGCCTGACATGCTCGGCGCTCGGGCCGATAAAGGTGATGTCGTGCTCCTCGAGGATCTCGGCGAAGCGGGCATTCTCGGACAGGAAGCCGTAGCCCGGATGCACCGCGTCGGCGCCGGTGATCTCGCACGCCGCGACGATCGCCGGGATGTTGAGATAGCTG
>JBGQMX010000034.1:0-23943 GCA_041500805.1 Methyloceanibacter sp. | reverse complement strand
CGATCTTGCAAGCGGCGAGAAGGCCGAGGACCATTATAGCTACGAACGCCAGAACTGGTTCGATGCTGTCGGCCGTGAGCACAAGGCAGCCCGCGAGCGTGTCGCCGTATTCGACCAGACTTCATTCGCCAAGTTCATCCTGGTCGGCCGCGATGCGGAGCAGGCGCTTTCGTGGATCGCAGCCAACGACGTCGCGAAACCGGCGGGACACCTCGTCTACACGCAGATGCTGAATGATCGCGGCGGCATCGAGTGCGACCTGACGGTCGGCAGGCTATCGCCGACCGAATACTACATCGTGACCGGCACCGGCTTCGCCACGCACGACTTCGACTGGATCTCGCGCTCGATCCCCGATGGGCTCGATGCCCGCCTGATCGATGTCACCTCTTCGCATGCCGTGCTGTCGGTCATGGGCCCTCGGTCGCGCGACGTCCTTGAGCGTCTGACTGACCACGACATGTCGAATGCCGGGTTCCCGTTCGGCAGGGTGAAGCGAATTACCGTCGCGGGGGCACCTGTGCTTGCGCTCCGTGTCACCTATGTCGGCGAGCTCGGCTTCGAGCTTCACATTCCCGTCGAGTTTGCGCTAAGCGTCTACGACGCGCTGATATCCGCCGGGCAGCCTCACGGCATCGCCAACGCCGGCTACCGCGCCATTGAGACGCTGCGCTTGGAAAAGGGCTACCGCTCCTGGGGTGCGGAGATCGGGCCCGACCACTCGCCGCTGGTCGCCGGCCTCGGCTGGGCGGTGAAGCTGAAATCGAACGCATCCTTTCAGGGACGCGCCGCGCTCGAGGCTCAGGCCACAAGGAAGCTGCCACGCCTGCTCGCCGGGTTCACCACCGATCCCTCGATCGTGCTGCTCGGGCGCGAGACCATCTATCGCGACGGCAAGCGCATGGGCTGGCTCACAAGTGGCGGCTACGGCTACACGGTCGGCCGCTCGATCGGCTACGGCTACGTCCGTGAACCAGAGAACGGGGTTGATCGCGACAAGGTGCTTTCGGGCCGCTACGAGCTCGAGGTCGCCACGACGCGCGTGCCCGCCGAAATATTCCTTGATCCGCTCTACGACCCGACGATGTCGCGAATTAAGAGTTGAGGTATGCCCTTGCCATCCTCCATTTCGCCGTTTACGGACGTAAGACGCTTCTCTTCTCGCCGACGGAGGAGTTCGCGGTGGGTATCGCGAAGCCACCGCCGCGACGTAGGGGGCGCGAAAAGCGCAAACCGGATCAGAGCCCTTTCACCACGAGACCGCTGCCAATGCCCGGCATGTTGACATTGAAAGACCTGCAGGAGGCCGTGAGCGCCGGCGAGATCGACACGGTCGTGGTCTGCTTCCCCGACATGCAGGGGACGCTCGTCGGTAAGCGCTTCCAAGCCGAGAATTTCCTCGAAAGCGCTTACGAGGAAACCCACGGCTGCGATTATCTGCTCGCCAACGACATCGATATGGAGCCGGTGCCGGGATATGCCGCAGCCAACTGGGAGAAGGGCTACGGCGATTTCGTCATGAAGCCTGACCTCGCGACGCTGCGGCGGATTCCATGGCTGCCGGCGACGGCGCTGGTGCTGTGCGATGTCGTCGACCATCACCATCACGAGGCGGTGGCACATAGCCCGCGCGCGATGCTGCGCAAGCAGATCGCGCGGCTCACCGCGATGAACATGTCGTCCTACTTCGCTTCGGAGCTTGAGTTCTATCTGTTCGACGAGACCTACGCGTCGGCGCAGGCCAAATCCTGGAGCGATATCAAGACGACCGGCAGCTACATCCAGGACTATCACGTCTTCCAGACGACCAAGGAGGAGGGCGTGATGCGGGCGATCCGCAACGGGCTGCAGGGCGCCGGCATTGTGGTAGAGAACTCAAAGGGCGAATGGGGACCGGGCCAGGAGGAAATCAATGTCCGCTACGCCGACCCCCTGACCATGGCCGACTGGCACGTCATCCTCAAGAATGGCTGCAAGGAAATCGCCCACTCGCTCGGCCAGGCGCTCACCTTCATGGCCAAATGGCGCTACGATCTGGCCGGCTCGTCGAGCCATATCCACGCCTCGCTGTGGGACGCTGCCGGCAAGACCCCGCTTTTCCTCGATGCCAAAGCCGAGCACGGCATGTCGGCCTTGATGCGCCACTACGTGGCCGGACAGCTCGCTTATGCGCGGGAGATAACCTGGTTCCTCGCGCCCTATATCAATTCCTACAAGCGCTTCCAGGTCGGCACCTTCGCGCCGACCAAGGCGATCTGGTCGCTGGACAACCGCACAGCCGGCTTCCGCCTCTGTGGCGCCGGCAGCAAAGCCATCCGCATCGAGTGCCGCATTGGCGGCGCCGATCTCAATCCTTATCTTGCCTTTGCCGCGCTGATCGCTGCCGGGCTTGCCGGCATCGAGCAGAAATTGGAGCTCGAACCGCCCTTTGTCGGCGACGCCTATCACGGCAAGGCGCTTACCGAAGTGCCGAAAACGCTCCGCGAGGCGACAGAATTGATGCGGAATTCGAAAATGCTGCGAGCTGCCTTCGGTGACGAGGTCATCGACCACTATGTGCACACTGCGAATTGGGAACAATTCGAGTATGACCGCCGGATCACGGATTGGGAGCTGAAGCGCGGTTTCGAGCGATATTGAATGGCGGGTATTTCGAGCAATATTGAGTGGCGGGCATCATGTCGGAAACCGTGAAGATCATCTCCCCCGTGGACGGCTCGGTCTATGCCGAGCGGCCGGTCGCGCGTGACGCCGACATCGAGGCGGCGGTCTCGTCGGCCCGCGCCGCGCTTCCTGCGTGGAAGTCCGTCCCCGTGTCCGAACGCGCGCGCTACATGCTCGCCTTCCTCGATGCCCTCCTTGCAATGAATGATGACATTGCGGTGGAGCTCGCCTGGCAGATGGGAAGGCCGGTCCGCTATGGCGGCGAGAAGGGCGGCGTCGAGGAGCGCGTTCGCGCCATGGCGGCGCTGGCCGAGGAGGCGCTCAAGCCCTATTACCCGCCGGCGAAGCCTGGTTTCCGGCGCTATATCGCGCGCGAGCCGGTCGGCGTGGTGATGGTCATCGCGCCGTGGAACTATCCTTATCTGACCGCGATCAACACCATCGTGCCCGGGCTTCTCGCCGGCAACGCGATCATCCTGAAGCACGCGGCGCAGACATTGCTCGTCGGCGAGCGCCTGGCCTAGGCGTTCCGGCGCGCCGGCCTGCCCAAGGGTCTCTTTCATAATCTGGTCCTGTCGCACGAGCAGACCGAAAAGCTCATCGGCTCGGGGCGGATCGACCACATCAATTTCACCGGCTCGGTCGCCGGCGGCCGGGCCATCGAGCGCGCCGCTTCCGGCACCTTCGCTTCGCTTGGTCTTGAGCTCGGCGGCAAGGATCCAGCCTATGTGCGAGCCGACGCCAAGCTCGATCATGCCATTGAGAATTTGGTCGACGGCGCGTTCTACAATTCCGGCCAATGCTGCTGCGGCGTCGAGCGCATCTATGTCGATGCGCGGGTTCACGACGACTTTGTCGAGGGCTTCGCCGATCTCACCCGGAAATATGTGGTCGGCAATCCGCTCGACGCCTCGACCACTCTTGGACCGATGGCGCGTGCCTCCTTCGCCGACACCGTGCGTGGCCAGATCGAGGAGGCGCGGCGCAAAGGAGCCACGGCTCTCATCAACATGAAGGTGCCGGGCGACCGCCAGGGCTCGCCCTATCTCGCGCCTGAGGTGCTGACCAATGTCAACCACCAGATGGAGGTGATGCGGGAGGAGAGCTTCGGTCCGGTGGTCGGCATCATGAAAGTGCGCGATGACGACGAGGCGGTGATGCTGATGAACGACAGCCCCTACGGACTGACGGCCTCCATCTGGACGCAAGACACAGACCGTGCTGCCGCAATCGGCGCGCGGGTCGAGACTGGCACGGTCTACATGAACCGCTGCGATTATCTCGACCCGCATCTCGTCTGGACTGGCGTCAAGGATACCGGCCGCGGCGCGGCGCTCTCGAAATACGGGTTCGACGCGCTGACCCAGCCGAAGAGCTTTCACCTCCGCGAAGTCTGATCGACCTTCTCATCTTGGAACAGGACATGAGCGTACCAACCGCCAATTGGAGCTACCCGACCGCCATTCGCTTCGGCGCCGGCCGCATCAAGGAGCTCGCCGACGCTTGCCGCGCCGCCGGAATTGCGCGTCCGCTGCTCGTGACCGATGCGGGCCTTGCCAAGCTAGCGATCACAGCCAGGGCCATCGGCCTGCTCGAAGAGGCGGGACTCCCTGTCGCGGTGTTCTCCGACGTGCAGTCGAACCCGGTGGAATCGAACGTCGAAGCGGGTATCGCCGCCTTCCGCGCCGGGGGCCATGACGGGGTCATCGCTTTCGGCGGCGGCTCGGGCCTCGATACCGGCAAGCTCGTCGCCTTCATGGCTGGGCAGAGCCGGCCGTTGTGGGATTTCGAGGACATCGGCGACTGGTGGACGCGTGCCAACCCGGACGGGATCGCGCCGGTGGTGGCCGTACCGACCACGGCGGGGACGGGATCGGAAGTCGGCCGCGCCGGCGTCATCACCCAAGAGGCGACGCATACCAAGAAGGTGATCTTTCACCCCAAGATGATGCCTCGTGTGGTGATCTGCGATCCCGAGCTCACGGTCGGCATGCCGCCCTTCATCACCGCCGGCACCGGAATGGATGCGCTCGCTCATTGCCTCGAAGCCTATTGCTCCCCGAGCTATCATCCGATGGCCGAGGGCATTGCCGTCGAGGGCATGCGCCTCGTCTTCGAGAACTTGCCGAAGGCGGTGGTGAAAGGCAACGATCTCGAGGCCAGAGCGCATATGATGAGCGCGGCGGCGATGGGTGCGGCCGCCTTCCAGAAGGGCCTCGGCGCCATCCACGCGCTGTCCCATCCGGTCGGCGCTCTCTACAACACCCATCACGGCATGACCAATGGCGTCTTCATGCCCTATGTGCTGGTCTTCAACCGCCAGGCGATCGAGCCGAAGATCAACCGCCTCGCCGGCTTTCTCAGCATCGGTGGTGGGTTCGACGGGTTCCTGCAGGCCGTGCTCGATCTTCGGAAACGAACCGGAGTTCCCCATGACCTCGGTGGACTGGGAGTGGATGGCGCCCGCGTGGAGACGATCGTCGAAATGTCCCTCGACGATCCGACCGCCGGCGGCAACCCCGTTCCTCTCACCAAAGAGGGGAGCCGGAAACTGTTCGCAGCCGCGCTGTCAGGCGATGTCGCGGCGGCCGCCTAAGCCTCTACTCGGGGGCCTTGCACCGGCACGAAACCCCCTCGATGAAGGCATCGACCGCCGCGTCGCAGGCCGCGTCGCGGTCGAGCGCCTTGAAGGCCGGTATGAGCGCCAGCGTCGCCGGGAAGGCGAGGGGGTCGAGTGCCCGGAGCTCCGCCTCGTCCTCGTCGCTGATCGGGCGCAGGAGCCCTTCGGCCTCCGCCAAGCCATAGCCGAGGATGAAGGCGTAGAACGCGAGCCCAAGTCCAGCGGCCTCTTCATCCGGCAGCCCGGCACTCCGCAGCGCGCGGTAGACCACTTCGCTCGAGGCATGATCGGCAGGCCCCGTCGCGTGGAAGCGGAAGTGCAGATGGAAGAGGCGTGGATGACGGTGGGCAAGATCCCGGTAGGCTCTGGCCACGTTGCGTAGATCGGCGCGCCAGTCGGCGCTGGGTAGCGGCAGCTCGACTGTGGCCAGCGCCCGGTCGGCGATCCGCCGTAACAGCTCGTCCTTCGAACCGAAGTGATGCAGGACCGTCATGGGGTCGACGCCGATACGTGACCCGAGCTTGCGCACTGAAAAACCGGCCTCGCCGTCGCGCGACAGCATGTCGAACGCCGCATCCAGCATCGCCTCTCTGTCGAGGCCCCGCCGTCCGCGCGGGCGGGAAATGGCCTTGCTTGCTGCTTGCCTTGACAATTCTACACCGTAGCCAATAAAGTCTTCGGTGTAGCCATACGCGCTAATGGGCCCCTGTCAAATTGATTGCTTCCCGAACAGCGATTGCCTTGAGCGGACTGAGCCCGAAGGCGCGGCTGCTGCTGCTCTGCGCCCGCATCGGCTATACGCCTCACGCGAGCTTCCAGCGCTAATTGGACGGCCCCCGGGTCACGCTCTGCTGGAGGTTTATATAAGTGACTAATCAATACCAAACCGCGCAGTTGAAAGAGCTCGACGCTCTTCACCATCTGCACCCGTTCACCAATCACCGGTCGCTCCGGGCGGGCGGCGCGCGCGTCATGGTCCGCGGCGACGGTCCCTACATCTGGGACAGCGACGGCAAGCGCGTGCTCGATGGCATGTCGGGCCTGTGGACGGCGAGCCTCGGCCACAGCCGCAAGGAGCTCGCCGAGGCGGCCTACGAGCAGATGCTCCAGCTGCCGTTCTACAACACCTTCTTCCGCACGACGCATCCCCCGGTCGTGGCCCTGTCGCGCAAGCTCGCCGAGCTCGCCCCCGATAACCTCAACCAAGTTTTCTATGGCTCGTCAGGCTCGGAATCGAACGACACCGCGATCCGTCTGATCCGTCACTATTGGGTGCTCAAGGGCGAGCCCAAGCGGCGCATCATCATCTCGCGCAAGAGCGCCTATCACGGCTCGACCATCGCCGCCGGGTCGATGAGCGGCATGGCGCATATGCATGCACACAGTTATCCAGTCTATGAGGGCTTCCGCCATATCATCGATCCCTATTGGTACGGCGAGTCCGAGCCCGGCGAATCACCGGAAGCCTTCGGCCTTCGCGCCGCGCGCGCTCTCGAGGATGAGATCCTGGCGATCGGCCCCGAGAACGTTGCCGCGTTCGCCGGCGAGCCTGTGCAAGGCGCCGGCGGCGTCAAGATTGCTCCCGCGAGCTACTGGCCCGAGGTGCAGCGCATCGTCGACAAATACGGGATCCTTCTCCTGGCCGACGAGGTGATCACGGGCTTCGGCCGCCTCGGCACGTGGTTCGCATCGCAGCACTACGGCATCCGCCCCAACCTCATTACCTTCGCCAAGGCGGCGACGTCGGGCTACATCCCGCTCTCCGGCGTCATCGTCGACGACAAGATCGTCGACGCGCTGATGGCGTATGACGACGACTTCAATCACGGCTACACCTTCTCGGGTCATCCCGTGGCGTGCGCCGTCGCACTCAAGAATCTCGAAATCATGGAAGAGGAGAAGCTCGTCCCGCGCGTCAAGGAGTTCACGGGGCCGGCACTCGCGAAGCTGCTCGCGAAATTCAAGGACCATCCGCTCGTCGGCGAGGTTCGCTCCATAGGCCTTCTCGGCGCTATCGAGCTCGTCGCCGACAAGCGCACGCGTCGCCGCTTCGCCGACCCGGGCCGCGTCGGCCTCATCTGCCGCGATCACTTCTTCCGCGAAGGTTTCATCATGCGCGCCGTCTTCGACACCATGGTCACGGCTCCGGCGCTGATCTGGACGCAGACCCAGTTCGACGAAGCGGAGGCGGTGATCCGCCGCGCGCTCGATCTCACGCTCAATGACGTCGCCGGAGAGCTCGCAGCATGAGCCGTCCGATCGTCGTCATCCCGGCCTGCACCAAGCTGATTGAAGGTCACGCCTTCGACGCCGTGGGCCGCAAATATTCGACGGCGATAGCCGAGGTCGCGGAATGCCAGCCTTTGCTCGTGCCGCTCGGTAGCAGCATGGCGGATATCGGTGCCGTGCTCGAGGTGGCCGATGCGATCCTCCTGTCGGGCAGCGTCTCGAACGTCGCGCCGGAGCACTACGGCACGGAAGCCCCGATCAAGCCGGATGCTCTCGATCCTGTGCGCGACGCCCTGACCCTTCCGCTCATCCGGGCCGCAATCGCGCGCAAGACGCCGTTGTTCGCGATCTGCCGCGGCTTTCAGGAGCTGAACGTCGCCCTTGGCGGCAGCTTGCATCAGGCGGTTCACGCCGTGGACGGGCACAAAGACCACCGCGCGCGGTCCAATATCCCACTCGATGAGATGTATGGTCCCGTCCACCCGGTTTCGCTGCACGGCACATTGCGCGATTGGGTCGGACGCGACGAGATCATGGTCAACTCGCTGCACTGGCAGGGCATCGCGCGCCTCGCCGCTGGCCTGAAGGCCGAGGCCTTCGCCGAGGATGGTCTGGTCGAGGCCGTGCGCGGACCGGACGACGCGGCGTTCTGTTTGGGCGTACAGTGGCACCCCGAGTGGGGAGCGAAGTCGAACCCGGTCTCGACAGCGCTGTTCCGCCGCTTCGGCGCAGCGGCGAAAGGCATTGCATCATGACGAACGCGCGGCTCACCATCGACGAGGCGCAGGCGTTCCTCGACGCGAACCCGGTGGTGCAATGGATCGATGCCTTCGTTTTCGACATGAGCGGCATTCCGCGCGGCAAGCGCATCCGCCGTTCCGATCTGCTCGACGTCGTCAAGAACGGCCTCATGATGCCAACTTCGGTCTTTATCATGGACCCGCTCGGCAATTGCGTGGAGGAGACGGGCCGCTTGTGGGAGACCGGCGATCCGGACCACCAGTGTCACCTTCTCAGCAGGACGCTGGTCCCGATCCCCGTCGGCGACGGCAGGCACGCCCAGGCGGTGATGGTCATTGACGTCAAGGATGAGCTCGACCCGCGCGCGGTGCTCATCGACCAGGTTGAGCTGTTCACGCGCGCCGGTCAGACGCCCGTCGCGGCCGTGGAGCTCGAGTTCTATGTCACGAGCCGGACCACGAATGGCGCCTTCGTGCTCCACACACCCGAAGGTCTCTCCGACGATCCGGGCCGGCCGCTCACCTTGGGCTTTGAGGAGATGGACACGCTTTGTCCATTCATCGATGACATCTACCGGATTTGTGAGGTCCAGGGTCTTCTTGTCGCCTCTGTCATGCAGGAGTCCGGTCCCGGCCAGTTCGAGATCAATCTGAAACATCGCGCGGATGCAGTCGCCGCCGCCCTCGACGGCTTGCTCTTGAAGCGCGCCGTGAAGGCAGCGGCGCGAGCTCACCAGCTCGACGCCACGTTCATGGCCAAGCCGCACCACGACTGGGCGGGCTCGGGCATGCACATCCACCTAAGCCTCCTCGACAAATCGGGACAGAACCTTTTTGCCGGTGATCCCATCTCGCCACTCTTCCGTCACGCGCTGGGCGGAATGCGCGAAACCATGGCGGATTTCATGGCCGTTTGGGCGCAGTCCGCGAACGCCTACCGGCGCTATGTGCCGAAGGCCTATGTCTCCATGGCCGCGCATTGGGGCTTCAACAATCGCACGGTGGCGCTGCGCATTCCCCGCGGCAACGGCGCCGCGACCCGCATCGAGCATCGCGTCGCCGGCGCCGACGCCAATCCCTACCTCGTGATCGCGTCCATTCTTGCCGGCGCGAGCCACGGGATTGCCAACAAGATCGATCCGGGGCCGGCCGTCGAGGGCTACGCGGAGACGATCGAAGCGCCGTCCCTGCCGACCGCCTGGGTCAACTCGCTGGATCTCTTCCAGCGCTCAGAGGTCGTTCGCGGAGCTTTCGGCGCGCCCTTCCAGGAGGTCTTCTCTCGCCTGAAGCATGCCGAGCGCAGCAACTTCGAGCGCATCGTCACCCCGCTCGATCACCTCTGGTACGCGCGAGTCGCGTGAGGCTGACCCATGACGGTATCGATCACGATACGCTGACGGAGATTGAAGATGAACATAATCTCCAAGAAGTTTCCGGCTGCGGCCCTGATAGATGGCCAGTGGATCACCTCCGCCAAGACGTTTTCCGTCAGCGATCCGGCGACGGGTGCTGTAGTGGCTTCCGTCCCGGACCTTGGGCCTGAGGACGCGGCCCGCGCCATCGACGCCGCGAGCCGGGCGCTGCCCGCCTGGTCGGCCAAGACCGCAAAGGAGCGGGCGGCCATCCTCAAGCGCTGGTTCGATCTCGTCACCGCCGAGACCGAAAGCCTCGCCCAGCTGATGACGACCGAGCAGGGCAAGCCGCTGGCCGAAGCTCGTGCCGAGGTGGCCTATGGCGCCTCCTTCATCGAGTGGTTCGCCGAGGAGGGCAAGCGCGCCTACGGGCGCACGATCCCGACCACCGCCGCGTCCAAGCGCTACCTCACCATCAAGCAGCCGATCGGCGTCGTGGCCGCGATCGCGCCGTGGAATTTCCCGATCGCCATGATCACGCGCAAGGTAGCGCCCGCGCTCGCTGCCGGGTGCACGATCGTGGTCAAGCCCGCCGCGGAGACGCCGCTCTGCGCCCTTGCGATCGCCAAACTCGCGATGGACGCGGGGCTGCCCGCCGGCGTGCTCAACATCGTGACCACCACGGATGCGCCTGCCGTGGGCAAGGTCTTTTGCGCCGATGGCCGGGTGCGCAAGCTCTCGTTCACCGGCTCCACCGAGGTCGGCAAGGTGCTCTACCGGCAATGCGCCGACACGGTGAAGAAGCTCACCCTCGAGCTCGGCGGCAACGCGCCGCTCCTCGTCTTCGACGACGCCGATCTCGACCAGGCGGTTGCAGGCGCCATGGCCTCCAAATACCGCAACGCCGGCCAGACCTGTGTCTGCGCCAACCGCATCCTCGTGCAGTCCGCCATCTACGACCGCTTCGCGGCTTCTCTGGTCGAGGCGGTCAAGAAGCTTACGGTCGGACCCGGTCTCGACGCCGGCACCAATATCGGCCCGCTGATCACGAGCGAAGCGATCGCCAAGGTCGAGACGCTCGTCGGTGACGCCGTCAAGAAGGGCGCCAAAGTCCTCATCGGCGGCGCGCGCGACGCGGCCGGTCCGCTCTTCTATCGCCCGTCTGTCGTGGGCGAGGTGACTCCCGATATGAGCATCGTGCGCGAGGAGATCTTCGGCCCCGTCGCTTCACTGGTGCGCTTCGACACCGAGGCCGCTGCCATCAAGCTCGCCAACGACACGCCGTTCGGGCTCGCCGCCTATTTGTTCAGCCAGAATCTGAGCCGCGCCTGGCGCGTCGCCGAGAAGCTGGATGCCGGCATGGTCGGCGTCAACGAAGGCATTTTCTCGAACGAGGTCGTGCCCTTCGGGGGCGTCAAGGAATCCGGTCTCGGCCGCGAGGGCGCCGCCGAAGGCTTGGAGGAGTACCTCGAGATCAAATACATCTGCCTGGGGGCCATCGATGCATGATTGGTCACGCCCAGGCGGAAAATGGCTATCGAATGGGCTGGCGGGGATAGCCGCCCGCCGCCATACTCGACGACGCGCAAACCACAACCACGCAGCTGCAAGGCACAACTAGCCGCACGACCAGCAAACACACGGGAGAGTAAGCATGACCGACGGGCACGCCAAATCTTTCACCACACCTAAATCACGCCGCTCAATTCTGAAAGGTCTCGGCGCCGCCGCAGTCGGCATCAGCCTCTCGGGCAAGTCGTACTCCGCGTGGGCGGCCGGCGAGGAGCCGAAGCTCAATTTCTACAACTGGGATACCTATATCGGCGAGACGACGCTCGAGGACTTCAAGAACGCGAGCGGCATCGACGTCAATATGAGCCTGTTTGCGACCAACGACGAGCTGTTCGCCAAACTGCGCGCGGGCAACCCAGGGTTCGATGTCATCGTTCCGGGCAGCGAGTTCGTCGAGCGCATGATCCAGGCCAACCTGCTCGAGCCGCTCGATCACGCCAAGATCCCGAACATCAAGAACGTCTCGCCCGAGTTCATCACCGACGCGCCCTATGATCCCGGCCGCAAGTACAGCATGCCCTATACCTGGCTCGTCATCGGCATCGGCTATCGCAAGTCCAAGGTCAAGGAGGTCCCTGATAGCTGGAAGTACCTATTCGATTCCGACGAGTACAAGGGCCGCATCGCCGTCATGTCGGACGCGAGCGAGCTGTTCCGGAACGCCTTCAAGTATCTCGGCCAATCCATCAACTCGACCTCGCCGGAGCTGATCAAGCAGGTTGAGGCCATGCTCATCAAGCAGAAGCCCAACATCAAATCCTTCCACGAGGACAATGGTCAGGACCTGCTGGCATCGGGCGAGGTCGACGTCGTGATGGAATACAACGGCGACATCGCGCAGGTCATGGTCGAGGACGACGACCTCAACTTTGTCGTCCCGAAGGAAGGCGCCATGAAGCAGTCCGACACGCTGGCGATCCCGAAGGGCGCGCCACACCCCGAGAACGCGCTCAAATTTATCAACTACATCTTGAACGCCAAGGTCGGGGCCGAGATTTCCGAGACCATCAAGTACCCGTCTCCCAACGCGGCCGCTGTCGCGCTGATGCCCGCCTCTTATAAGGACAACAAGGTGATCTTCCCGCCCGCCGAGGTCATGGCCAAATGCGAGTATCCTCGTTACCTCGGGCCCGAGGTTACGCGTCTCCTTGACGAAGCGATGACGCGGCTACGCGCGGCTTGATTGAGCGCAATCGATGTGACGTAGCGGGGAAGAGGAACAGCCGCGGTGGCAACCCGAACACAGGAACGTCGGCTAACCTTCTTGGTAACGGCACTACCGCCCATCGCTTGGGTGGTAGTGTTCTTCCTCGCTCCACTGGCGATCGTCTGGGCTTATAGCTTCGGCCAGAACCAGGGCCTGACCCAAGTCGACATCAGCGGCACCTTCGACAACTATGCGCGCGCTCTCCAGCCGCTCTATCTCGGGATCTTCGCCAAGTCGATTGTCGTAGCCGGCCTCACGACGCTGCTCTGTCTCGTCGTGGGTTTTCCGGTGGCGCTGTCCATCGTCTTTGCCAGCGAGCGCGGCCGGGCGTGGATGCTGATGCTGATCATGCTGCCGTTCTGGACCAACCTCTTGATCCGCACCTACGCGCTGATCGCGGTGCTGCGCACCGAGGGCTACGTTAACTTCACGCTCGAATGGCTTTGGAACCAGGCCAGCTGGCTCATGACGCTGGTGGGCTTGCAGCCGCTGGGCGACTTCACGCCCCTTCAGCTGCTCTACAGCAATTTTGCCGTCGTGGTGGGGCTCGTCTACGTCCATCTGCCATTCATGGTGCTGCCGCTCTACGCCGCGCTCGATCGGCTCGACAAGTCTCTCATCGAAGCCAGCCTCGACCTTGGCGCAGGTCATCTCCGCACGCTGTACTCGATCGTGGTGCCGCTGGCCCTCCCGGGTATAATCTCCGGCATCATCATCACGTTCGTCCCGGCGCTCGGCGCCTATCTGACGCCCGATCTCCTCGGTGGCCCCGACAGCCAGATGATCGCCAACGTCATCGAGCGCCAGTTCAAGGTTGCCAACGACTGGCCGTTCGGCGCCGCGCTGTCCTTCCTGCTTATGTACGCGACGTTCGGGGCCATCGCGCTACGCGCGTATTTCAGCCGCGGCAAGCCCGCGGACAGTCACGGTATCTAGCCATGGCCCTGCGACGCGCCCCACTCGAATATAATCGCATGTGGCAGATGCGCCTCTGGCTGTTCGGCGTCTTCTTCTTCCTTTACGCGCCGCTCGTCGCGCTGATCGCCTTCAGCTTCAACGACAGCAAGCGCAACACCGTTTGGCGCGGCTTCACGCTCAACTACTACCAGAAGCTCTTCAACGACCAAAGCCTGCTGATCGCTTTCGCCAACTCGCTGACGATCGCCTTGATGGCCACGCTCATCTCGCTCGTCATCGGTGCGCTCGCCGCGGTTCTGTTGTGGCGCTACCGCTTCATAGGCAAGACAGCCGTGGAGGGCGCCTTCACGCTACCCATCGTGGTGCCGGAAATCTGCATGGGCGTTTCCATGCTGCTGTTCTTCACGAAGGTCCTGCCCTGGCCCAACAATCTCATATGGCCGCTCAGTCTCGGCTCCATCATCATCGCGCACACGTCGTTCTGCTTCCCGTTCGTCGCGCTCGTCGTGGGTGCGAGGCTTGCCAGCTTCAACAAGGAGCAGGAGGAGGCAGCGCGCGACCTGGGCGCCAACGATTGGCAGGCGTTCCGCGATGTCCTGGTGCCCCATATCCGCCCGGCGCTGATTGCGGGCGCTCTCCTGTCGTTCACCTTGTCGCTCGACGACTTCGTGATCACGTTTTTCACGTCGGGTCCGGACACGATCACATTCCCGGTCAAGGTCTATTCGATGCTGCGCTTCTCCGTGACCCCGGAGGTCAACGCCGCATCGACCATGCTGATCCTGCTCACGATCGTGCTCATGGCCCTGATGATGCTGATGCAGGGCAGGGCGCAGAAGAAGGCGTAGAGGATGAGAACTGTGGACCAAGCTTCAACCAGCGGCGCCAAAGCCGCGGCCAAGCCCATCATCAGCTTCCGCAACATTTCGAAGCGGTGGGGCTCCACGGTGGCGGTGGATAATGTCAGCCTCGACATCGAGCCCGGAGAGTTCTTCGCGCTGCTCGGGCCCTCGGGCTGCGGCAAGACGACGTTACTGCGCATACTTGCCGGCCTCGAGGTGCCTACCGAGGGCCACGTCCTGATCGACGGCCAGGACATGGGTGACATCCCGCCCAATAAGCGCGCCGTGAACATGGTGTTCCAGTCCTATGCCGTCTTTCCGCATATGACGGTCGCCGACAACGTCGCCTACGGTCTCAAGATCGATGGCGTAGCTCAGCCAGAGCGGGACAAGCGCGTACAGGAAGCCCTCGACCTCGTTCAGCTCGGCCAACTTGCCGCGCGCATGCCGGATCAATTGTCTGGCGGCCAGCGCCAGCGTGTGGCCCTCGCGCGTGCGCTGGTGAAAAAGCCGAAGGTCCTGCTGCTCGACGAGCCGCTCTCGGCGCTCGACGCCAAATTGCGCGAGGCCATGCGCTTCGAGCTGTCCCAGCTGCAGCAGAAGGTCGGGATCACGTTCATCATGGTCACCCATGACCAGAACGAGGCGCTTGCGATTGCGTCGCGCATCGCCGTCATGAACAAGGGCTCGATCGCCCAACTCGGCACGCCCTCCGACCTTTACGAGTTTCCAGCCTCCCGTTTCGTCGCCGACTTCATCGGCTCAGTCAACATGTTCGAGGGCACGCTGATCGACGACAAACCCGACGAGGCTACCGTCGCCTGCCCCGAGCTAGACCCGTATCGCGTCCACGTCCCCCATGCCGTCCTCGGCCAGGAGACGTCGACCGTCTGGGTCGCGATCCGCCCGGAGAAAATGAACCTGCACAAGGATGCTGACGCGCCGCCCTCGCTGCCCGAATGTCCGGCAGCCCACAACATCGCCAAGGGAGAGATCAAGGAGATCTCCTATCTCGGCGATATTTCAATCTTCCACGTTCTGCTTGCCAACGGCCGGCTGATCCGGATATCGCGTCCCAACCGCTCCCGCTTCGACCAGGACAACTTCGGCTGGGGCGAGAAGGTCTGGGTGAGTTGGGGCGGCTCGAGCCCGGTCGTGCTCCAAGGTTGACGCCTCGCACACTAAGACTTCTCTGAGAAGAGAGAACGGAAGCACATGCCAAATTCGGCCGAGCTTCATGAGCGGAGAGTCGCGGCCGTGCCGCGCGGCGTCAGCCATGCCACCGCCATCTACGCCAAGCGCGCCAAGAACGCCGAGATCTGGAGCGAGGACGGTAAGCGCTACATCGACTTCGCCGCCGGCATTGCCGTGGTCAATACCGGCCATCAGCATCCGAAGATCGTCGCCGCCGTCGAGGAGCAGATGAAGGCGTTCAGTCACGTCTGCTTCCAGGTCACGCCCTATGAAACCTACGTGCGCCTGGCCGAGCGGCTGAACGCGCTTGCGCCCGTCGCCAGCCCGGCCAAGACGATGCTGGTGTCTACCGGCGCCGAGGCGGTCGAGAACGCAGTGAAGGTCGCGCGCGCCTATACGGGCCGTCCAGGGATCGTCTCGTTCAGCGGCGGCTTCCACGGCCGCACGCTCATGGGCATGGCGCTGACCGGTAAGGTCGTTCCTTACAAGAAGGGCTTTGGACCCTTCCCCGCCGATGTCTACAACGTTGCGTTCCCCAACATCTATCACGGGGTCAGCAGCGAGCAGAGCCTCGCTGCCCTCAAGGACCTGTTCAAGTATACGGCCGACCCCTCGAGCATCGCTGCCATCATCATCGAGCCGGTGCAGGGCGAGGGCGGCTTCTACATCGCTCCGTTCGACTTCCTTCGCGCGCTCAGGGCGCTGTGCGACGAGCACGGCATCCTCCTTGTCGCCGACGAGATTCAAACGGGCTTTGCGCGCACCGGAAAAATGTTCGCGCTCGAGCACATAGGCATCAAGGCAGATGTCGTGACCATGGCCAAGGGATTGGCCGGTGGCTTTCCGCTGGCCGCCATAACGGGACGCGCCGAAATCATGGATGCGTCGAGCCCCGGCGGTCTCGGCGGCACCTACGCCGGTAACCCGATCGCCTGCGCCGCCGCCCATGCCGTGCTCGACGCGATCGCGGAGGAAAAGCTCTGCGACCGCGCCAATGCCATCGGCAAGATCATTCTCGACCGCTGCAACCAGATCAAGAGCCGCTCGAACCTGAACTGCGTGGGAGATGTGAGAGGCCTGGGCGCCATGTGCGCCATCGAGCTGGTGAAGGACGCCGCGAGCGCCGAGCCGGCGCCGCAGTTGACCCAGGCTTTGATGAAGGTCGCAAACGAGAACGGGCTCATTCTGCTATCCTGCGGTACTTACGGAAACGTCATCCGCTTCCTCGTGCCGCTCACGGCGAGCGATGCCCTCGTTCGCGATGGCATGGACATCTTCGAGACGAGCCTCACCGAAGCCGTGAACCGGGTCGCGTGAGCTCTTCTAAATTCAACTGACACTATAGGTACTGACATGAGCGCAAGGCTCACGACGAACGACCTCGAAGCATTCTGGATGCCGTTCACGGCGAACCGCCAGTATAAGAAGGCGCCGCGCCTGCTGGTCAACGCCGAACGCATGCACTACACCACAGACGACGGACGGCGCGTGCTCGACGGTACGTCCGGACTGTGGTGCGTCAATGCCGGCCATTGCCGACCGAAGATCGTCGAGGCCGTCCGCAAGCAGGTTGGCGAGCTCGATTTCGCGGGCACCTTCCAGCTGGGCCATCCCAAGGCCTTTGAGTGCGCCTCGAAGCTCGTCAACATCGCCCCGCCGGGCTTCGACCACGTGTTCTTTACCAACTCGGGTTCTGAGTCCGTTGAGACTGCCCTCAAGATGGCGCTCGCCTATCACCGGGCAAAAGGCAACGCGGCGAAAGTCCGCCTGATCGGCCGCGAGCGCGGCTATCACGGTGTCAATTTCGGCGGCACCTCGGTCGGCGGCATCGCCAACAACCGCAAGTGGTTCGGCACACTTTTAAGCGGCGTCGACCATCTTCGCCATACCCACGACTTGGCCCGCAACGCCTTCAGCCGCGGCGAGCCCGAGCATGGCGCCGAGCTTGCGGACGATCTCGAGCGTCTCGTTACGCTGCACGACGCCTCGACCATCGCCGCCGTCATCGTCGAGCCCGTCGCGTGCTCGACCGGCGTCCTGATCCCACCCAAGGGCTACCTCAAGCGTCTCGCCGCGATCTGCGCCAAGCACGACATCCTGCTCATCTTCGATGAGGTCATCACCGCCTTCGGCCGCCTTGGCACGCCGTTCGGCGCCGACTATTTCGGCGTCTCGCCCGACATCATCACGACGGCGAAGGGCATCACCAACGGCACCATTCCGATGGGCGCGGTGTTCGTGAAGACGAAGATTTATGATGCGTTCATGAACGGCCCGGAGGAGGTCATCGATCTCTTCCACGGCTATACCTACTCGGGCCACCCGGTCGCCTGCGCAGCCTGCATCGCGACCCTGGAGACCTATCAGGAGGAGGGACTGCTGACGCGCGCGTCGGAGCTTGCGCCCTATTGGGAGGACGCCGTCCACTCGCTCAAGGGCCTTCCGCACGTCATCGACATCCGCAATATCGGGCTGATCGGCGCCATCGAGTTCGATCCCATCCAAGGCGAGCCGTCGAAGCGCGCCCACACGCACTTCGTCGAGGCGTTCGCGCGCGGCCTCCTCGTCCGCGCCACCGGTGACATCATCGCGCTCTCGCCGCCGCTCATCATCGAAAAGAAGGAGATCGACCAGCTCTTCGATATCCTCTCGAGCGTCCTCAAGACGGCGAATTGAGAAACCGTACCTCGCTGCCATGGAAACCATCCAGAACGCCATCGACGGCCACAAGGTCACGTCCTCATCGCTGCGCATCGCGCCCGTCTACAACCCCGCAACGGGGGACCAGACGGCCGACCTGCCGCTCTCGACCGTCGAGGACGTGGATTCCGCCGTCGCGGCCGCCAAGAAGGCGGCCGTTGGCTGGGGCACGACGCCGCCCCTGAAACGCATCAAGCACATGTTCCGCTTCAAGGAGCTTCTGGATCGTAACGCCGACGAGATCGCGCGGACGATCTCGAACGAGCACGGCAAGACGCACGCCGACGCGCTTGGCGAGCTCGCCCGCGGCATCGACGTCGTCGATTTCGCCTGCGGTATTCCGCATCACCTGAAGGGCGAATACAGCCGCAATGTCGGCCCCGAGATCGACAGCTGGTCCGACCGCCAGCCGCTCGGAGTCGTCGCCGGCATTACGCCCTTCAACTTCCCGGCCATGGTGCCGATGTGGATGTATCCGGTCGCCATCGCTTGCGGAAACACGTTTGTCCTGAAGCCGTCCGAGCGCGATCCCTCCACCTCGATGCTGATCTGGGATCTGTTCCAGGAGGCCGGCTTCCCGCCCGGCGTGCTCAACGTCGTCCACGGCGACAAAGAAGCGGTCGATGCGATTCTCGACCATCCCGACATCAAGGCCGTGAGCTTCGTCGGCTCGACGCCGGTCGCTGAGCACGTCTATAGGCGGGGTTGCGCGTCGGGCAAACGCGTGCAGGCCCTGGGGGGCGCCAAGAATCACATGATCGTCATGCCGGACGCCGACATGGACCAGGCGGTCGACGCGCTGATGGGAGCGGGCTTCGGCTCCGCCGGTGAGCGCTGCATGGCGATCTCGGTGGCGGTGCCCGTCGGCGAGAAGACGGCAGACCAGCTCGTCGAGGCGCTCGCCCCCAAGATCCGCATGATGAAGGTTGGCCCCGCCACGGACCCGGAGTCCGAGATGGGGCCGTGATCACGGCAGAGGCCAAGCACCGCATCGCGGATCTCATCGGCCAAGGCGTGAAGGAAGGCGCGGAGCTCGTCGTCGACGGGCGCGGCCTAGAGCTGCAGGGTTACGAGCGCGGGTTCTTCCTCGGCGGCTCGCTCTTCGACCGCGTGACCAAGGATATGACCATCTACAAGAAGGAGATCTTCGGGCCTGTCCTCTCCGTGGTGCGGACGGACGGCTACGAGGAAGCCGCCGATCTCGTCAACAGCCACGAGTACGGCAATGGCACCGCCATCTTCACCCGCGATGGAGACGTCGCCCGCGCCTTTGCCGCGTCCATCGAGGTCGGCATGGTCGGCATCAATGTGCCGATCCCGGTGCCGGTCGCGTATCACTCCTTCGGCGGCTGGAAGCGGTCGCTGTTCGGCGATCACTCCGTCTACGGCCCCGAAGGCGTGCGGTTCTATACGCGCCTCAAAACCGTGACCGCACGCTGGCCGACCGGCATCCGCGGCGGCGCCCAGTTCAATTTTCCCAGCTTGAAGTAGGCAGCAGCCGAGCGTCTCATTCTGGCACGCCCGCCTGACAGACACGTTGCTAGGCGGCACCTACAAGGGCAAGATCGAACTGCCCTAAGCTGCGGGGCGAATCTCATGCCGAGGAGCGCCGAAGGCGCGTGTCGAAGCATTGGGCAGCCGTTAGCATGGGCCACCCTTCGAGACGGCCGCGTCCCGCAGTCTCGTCAGGGTGAGGGCCTTGGCGAGCTTCATCGTCTCGCCAGGAGAGTCGCGCGAGAGCACGCTAGACTTGGCGCGAACTGTTCTAGTATTCTACTTTAAGTAGAACTTGGGAGGCGGGGATGCGGTTACTAATCGTCCTTTTGGGCCTGTGCACACTGTTACAGGCCAGTGCCGCCAACTCCCAAACTCCCGATGGAACTTGCTTCCCTGTTCGCTGGTCGCCGCCCACTGCCTCAAATAGCTTGGGCGTCGAGGCTTTGCTCAAGCCTTTCAGTGTCACAACCACCTGGGCGGAAGTTCCCGAAGAAACCAAGCAGAAGCTTCAAACTATTGCCGATAATCGGCTCGCGGTCTTTCGGGCTCGCTGGGGTGCTGGGGCGCTAGCAAAGAAGTCAAGAATTTTGCTCGAGTGCCCCACAGACGACATGATAGCGGCTGTCGATAATTATTATCGAAAAACCTATGACGAGATCGTTCCGCCCACTTTCGCGGTGAAGGACATCAAAAATCCGTCGCTGGCGCGATTGTTGACGCGAGCCTATCTCGGGGGGATAGCCGCAGGGCGAAGCGCACTTACCTATCCGCCTGACGGAGAGCTTGAAAATCGCGATTGGGACGGGACTTCCTTATTTGATTCGGTGAGCTTGCCGGATTCCCAAACTGCCGAGGATATCAGCGATTATAATAGGGCCGTCGTTATCGAGCTTAAGGCTATCGATGATTCAACGCTCGATGAATTTGAGAGGACTCTGAAGCAAGAGGTTCTTTTCGACGCGCGCGCGCGCGCAGTCCACATCTATACATCGTGCGGCGCGATTTCCTCTGATTACGATGTGGTCGAAGGTTATCAGGGTGATAGAGGAAGACCGAGAATATTCGCCAGTGACGACGAGGTGCTTGGCGAGGTCAATGCGCTCTATCTGAATAACACGCCGCTGCAATGGCTCGACGTCGGAACAATGGCCTCCACGGTTCATCGCCTTTGCAAAGGGAATGATGAGGAACTGCATGAGTACGTGGGGAAACCCTGCAACAAACGACATCGCCAAGGGAATCGTCCTATTAAAGAACTGGTGGATTGAACGCGTTTATGCGAGCGCGGATGCCAAGGACCGTTGCACGATTTATTCTGAAGCCGATCGAGATCAAATCTGGGAGGCCTTTACAGCCGCGCAGCGGACGAACAACGACGGCGTCTCCACAATGGTGTCGTACAAAGCTCAGCTTGAGGCGTATCGAATCAAGATGGTCGAGAAATATCGCGGCCTGGCAAGACGGGCTCTCGAGCTGGTTTTCCCAGATGAGAGCCTCCTGACCGAAGGTCAGTTTGCCCAGGTTATTGCTATGATCAATAAGGAATCGGCGTTCGGGCTTTTTCAGACAAAGATTGCCTCGCAGCTGGATGCAGTTCAGGGAAAGGAGAACGGCCCGGCGGCCACTGCTTGGAATGCCGCCTTCTCAAAGTACGTGGAATTCCTCGGCGGCTATTCGGCAGGAGAAGCTCTGCGTCCAGAGGACGAGGCAGCCATCAAATCCATGTTTGAAGAGGTGAAGACCTGGGTGGCAAACAGGGTCAAGAACTACCCCATCGACCTAAATGCGATCTATCCAAAATTTACGCTTACCGTGACCACAGGAGGGACGGCAGAGACGAGGACCGCTTCGGGCAATATTAGCTTTGGAATAGGCACGCGCCGAAGCAAGATGGAATTCTACAGCCTACTGCTCCATGAACTACGTCACGCCGTCAAAAGCGCTTACCGTGCCGCCGCTGCAAACAAATCACTAGTTACAACAGACATGGGAACGGCCGTGGAAGGCTCTGGCGTGGCTGCTGAAACGCTGTTGCTTGAACCGTTCATGCGGGAAAAGCTAGGAGACGACCTCGCATACGTGCTCTCGGCGCTGAATTATGGAATTCGTGATGCACGATTTACTGGCACAACAGACGCAACGTTACAAAAATATTTCCGAACCGGATGCTCTGGCGCAAATGATCCGGACACGATCGAGTTCACCAAGCGCATCGCCGAGGGTTATGGCTTAACAGGCGAACTGGCGGATACAGCAGCCAAACGAGCGCATGTAGGGACTCAATATTTTCAGTACATCTTCAGCGGCGAACAAGTGGTCAATGACATTGCTTATTTGCAAGCCGAGATTGATCCAAACAGCAAGAGCATTGATCCCTTTGTCCTGTTCGCTTGTGGGCTAAACAATCCGCGAAGAGAACCCTCCTACATCGGCAAACTCAAGGCGTGTTTGCAGCATTGAAAAGCGGCTAGCCAACGTGTCGCTGGTGTCGCTGGTCTCCGGCTTGGAAGCGCGGCGGGATGAGTGTTGGTGGCAACAAGAAAGCCGGTCCGCTCGAGGGAAGAACGGACCGGCGACGGACGCGGCCTTTGGGGGGAGGGGACGCGTCCGCGTAAAAATTTCCGTCGCGCTTAAGCCGCGACGAGAACCACTTTTCCCGTCGGTCCGCGATCGAAGCCGAGCGAGGTCGCGACTGCCGCATGCATGATCCGCCCGTCGCGGACATTGAGTCCGGCAGCAAGGTGCGGGTCGTCATCGAAGGCCGCCAAGCCCCGGTTGGCGAGCTTGATCACGAATGGCAGTGTCGCGTTGTTGAGGGCCTGTGCCGAGGTGACCGGGACCGCACCCGGCATATTCGCCACGCAGTAATGAATGATGCCGTCGACCTCGAACGTCGGATCGGCGTGCGTCGTGGGCCGCGAGGTCTCGAAGCACCCGCCCTGGTAGATGGACACGTCGACGAGCACGGCACCACGCTTCATGTGCGGGAGCATGTCTCGGCTGACGAGCTTCGGCGCGCTCGCTCCGGCGACGAGCACCGCACCGACCACCACGTCGGCGCCGAGCACTTCGGTCTCGACGATCTCCATGGTTGAGGCCAGCGTGCGCACGCGGCCCTCGAACAGCTCGTCGAGTTGCCTCAGCCGAGGCAGCGACCGGTCGATGATCGAGACGTCCGCGCCGAGGCCTGCGGCCATGCGGGCCGCGTGCGTGCCGACGACGCCGCCGCCCAGCACCACCACCTTGGCCGGGCGTACGCCGGGGACGCCGCCCATGAGCACGCCGCGCCCGCCGGTCGGACGCCTGAGCGCAATGGCAGCAGCCTCGATTGCCAAGCGGCCGGCAACCTCGCTCATCGGCGCGAGAAGCGGGAGACCTCCGGCAGCATCCGTCACGGTCTCATAGGCAATGGCGGTCGCGCCGGATGCCATCAGGCCGCGGGCCTGATCCGGATCGGGAGCGAGATGAAGATAGGTGAAGAGAATCTGGTGCGGCTTGAGCCGGCGGTATTCGACCGCCTGAGGCTCCTTGACCTTGACGATCAATTCGGCCTCCGCGAACACCGCTTCCGCTGTGGGCAGAATGCGCGCGCCCGCCTTCGCGTAGGCCGCGTCGTCGGCGAAGATCCCGGCGCCTGCGCCGGACTGGACCACGATGTCGTGCCCGCGCGCCACGAGCTCGCGAACCGAGCCCGGCACGAGCCCGACCCTGAACTCATTGCTCTTGATCTCTGTCGGAACGCCGATGCGCATGATGCCCTCCGCTTTCAGGAGCTGCTTCTCTTGAGATGGAGATTGTCAGAAGGCGGGAAAAGAGTGTTGGCCTTTTTTCCAGCAAATGGGGTAAAATACACAGAATACCTGCGCCTATTTGTATAGATACGCCAGAAAATGAAAGAGAAAGACCTAGACGCGCTAGATCGCGCGATTCTCGGCGCGCTGCTCGAGGACGGTCGCATGAGCCAAGTCGAGCTTGCCGAGCGCATTCCGCTCTCCGCCACGGCAATAGCCCGGCGCATACGCGCGCTCGAGGAGGAGGGAGTCATTCAAGGCTACCAGGCGCGTATCAGCCGGCAGGCGCTTGGTCTCACCATGACGGTCATCGTGCAGATCGGCCTCAAGAGTCAGAACGAGGATCTGCTCAAGGCCTTCGAGGAGGCCATCGCATCCGCGCCGTCCGTCGTCTCCTGTCATCTGATGTCGGGTGAGGACGACTACCTCATCACCGTCTTGGCGCGCGATCTCGCCGATTTCGAGTGCATCCACAAAGAGCAGCTCTCGCGGCTGCCGGGGGTGGTGCGGTTGAAGTCGAGCTTCGCGCTGAGGCAGGTCGCCAACAAGGCGCTGCCCGCTTCATGCCTGTTGCCATCGCGCAAATAAGAGGGGCGATTTAGGATGTGGCATTCGGT
>JBGQMX010000033.1:0-24479 GCA_041500805.1 Methyloceanibacter sp. | reverse complement strand
GCCTTTATGCGGAAGACCCCGGGCGCGATTTCCGCCCGAGTTCCGGCCTTTTGACGCACGTGGCCTGGCCAGACGGTACGCGCATCGAGACTTGGGTGCAGAGCGGATCGGAGGTTTCGCCATTCTACGATCCGATGCTGGCGAAGATCATTGTGACCGGCGTCACGCGCGACGAAGCCTTAAGCAAATTGCAGACGGCGCTCGACGCGACCGAGATCGGCGGTCTTGAGACAAATCTCGATTATCTTCGGCAACTCTCCCGCCTGGACGTGCTTGCGCGCGGCGAGATGCTCACGCGGACGCTGCAGACTTTCGCCTACAAGGCGGAAACCATCGAGATCCTAGGCCCCGGCACGCAGACGACGATCCAGGATTGGCCGGGGCGCGTTGGCTACTGGGCCGTCGGAGTGCCGCCTTCCGGACCAATGGATTCGTTGTCGTTCCGCCTTGCGAACCGGCTCGTCGGCAACGACGAGAACGCGGCCGGCATTGAGACGACGCTCTCGGGACCCACGCTAAAATTCAACGCCGACACGATCATAGGCCTTGGCGGCGCCGAACTTGACGCAACGCTCGACGGCGAACCGGTACCTTATTGGGAGGCTGTCGCCGTCAGGGCCGGGCAGGTGCTGAAAGTCGGCGGCGTAAAGGGACCCGGCGTCCGGGCTTACATCGCCGTGCGCGGCGGTATCGATGTGCCCAAATATCTCGGCAGCCGTTCGACGTTTACGCTCGGCAAGTTTGGTGGCCACGGCGGGCGCACGCTCCGAACGGGCGATGTGTTGCACGTCGGTGCAGCACCTGCGGGGCTATCGAAACTGACCGCCCTGGCCGCCGAATTGAGGCCGAGCCTTACCCATGCGTGGGACATCGGCGTCCTCTATGGTCCCCACGGTGCGCCAGATTTTTTCGCACCCGAATACATCGACACGTTTTTCGCCGCAGATTGGGAAGTCCACTACAATTCGAATCCGACAGGCGTTCGTCTTATCGGCCCCAAGCCCGTCTGGTCGCGCGCTGATGGCGGCGAAGCGGGACTGCATCCCAGCAACATCCATGACAACGCCTATGCCGTCGGCACGATCGATTTCACCGGCGATATGCCGGTCATCCTGGGCCCCGACGGTCCGTCGTTGGGCGGCTTCGTCTGCCCCGTTACCATCGCGCAGGCCGAGCTTTGGAAAATGGGACAGCTGCGCCCGGGCGACAAAGTCCGCTTCACGCGTCTCACTCCTGCGGAGGCAGCCAGGCGCCTGGCGCAGCAAGATGCGGAGATCGCCACGCTGAAGCCCGTTCCTTCACCCCAGACGCCTCACGCAAAATGGGGTGTCGACGATTGCATCGTAGGGACCCGTGACGCCGCCGGGATGAGGCCGCGCGTCGCCTACCGCCGCGCGGGCGACGCATATCTTCTGATCGAATACGGTCCCATCGTCCTCGACTTCGCGCTGCGCTTCCGTGTTCATGCGCTCATGCAGGCGGTCGGACGGACAATCGGATTCAAAGGTCTGACCGGCATCATCGATCAAACCTCCGGCATCCGCTCTCTGCAAATTCACTATGACCCTCGCGTTTTGCCGCTCGAGGATCTGATCGCCGCTCTTCAGTCGATCGAAGACGAGCTCGGGGACTTGTCCGACATGGAGGTGGACTCGCGCGTCGTGCGGCTGCCGCTGTCGTGGAACGACGCCGCAGTCCAGACGACCATCGACAAATATATGCGGGGCGTGCGCGCCGACGCGCCCTGGTGCCCGTCCAACATCGAGTTCATCCGCCGCATCAACGGTCTTGAGTCGGTCGAAGACGTGAGGCGCATCGTATTTGACGCGACCTATCTCGTGCTGGGCTTGGGCGACGTCTATCTCGGCGCCCCGGTGGCAACGCCGGTCGATCCGCGTCACCGGCTGGTTACGACCAAGTACAATCCTGCTCGCACCTGGACGCCGGATAACGTCGTCGGCATCGGCGGCGCCTATCTATGCATCTACGGCATGGAGGGTCCGGGCGGCTATCAGCTCTTCGGGCGCACCTGTCAGATGTGGAACAATTATCGCGTGACCGATGCGTTCGAGGACGGCAAGCCGTGGCTGTTGCGCTTCTTCGACCAGATCAAGTTTTACCCGGTAACAGGCGAGGAGCTGCTCGACTTTCGCGACGGATTTCTGGAAGGCAAGCGCCACATCCAGATCGTGCCGGGACGGTTCCGGGTCAAAGACTATCTTGCTTTCGTCGACAGAAACCCAGCCACCATCGGAGCCTTCAAATCGCGCCAGCAGGCTGCCTTCGATGCCGAGCGGGCGCGCTGGCACGAGACCGTCGAGGACGGGAGCAGCGCCGCCAGTGAAGATGCGCGCGATCCCGAGTCCGATGTGGCGCTGCCTCCGGGTGCCACGGCGGTCGAGAGTCCCGTGCCCGGCAGCGTGTGGAAGATCCTCGTCGAGCCGGGTCGTAAAGTCACCGAAGGCGAAACGCTGATCATCGTTGAGTCGATGAAGATGGAAATCGCGGTCTGCGCGCCGTCGAGCGGCTTGGTGTGTGAGGTGCGCTGCGCCGAGGGGCGGTTCGTGCAGCTCGGCCAGGCACTGGTCATCATGGCGGACACGATCGCATGACGGTCTCGCTCGACATCGCCAACCTCGAGCATCTCTATGCTGTCGGCGAGGCGACGCCGGAGCAGATGGTGCGCGAGGTCTATGCGCGCATCAGCACGAGGGGCGCCCGGCCTGATTGGATCACGCTCGTCGACGAGGATGCGGCCATCGCGAGGGCACGGCTCGCGCCGCGTGGGTCCCTCTACGGCATCCCCTTCGCCGTCAAGGACAACATCGACGTCGCCGGCATGCCGACCACGTGTGCTTGTGCGGAGTTTGCCTACGTGGCGAAGCGCTCGGCAACGGTCGTCGAGCGGTTGGAGGCGGCGGGCGCGATCCTGATCGGAAAGACCAATCTTGATCAATTCGCGACCGGCTTGAGCGGTACCCGCTCGCCTTACGGCATTCCGGCAAGCACGTTCAGCGCCGATTACATTTCCGGCGGCTCCAGTTCCGGCTCGGCAGTGGCTGTCGCGGCGGGTCTCGTGTCGTTCGCCCTCGGCACCGACACGGCAGGCTCCGGCCGCATACCGGCTGCGTTCAACAACGTTGTCGGCCTGAAGCCGACCAAAGGTCTCATCAGCACGCGGGGCGTGGTGCCGGCCTGCAGGACGATGGACAGCGTCTCGATCTTGGCTCTGACGGTCGCCGATGCCGCGAGAGTTGCGTCAACGGCGATCGCCTTCGACGAGGACGATTCCTACGCACGCCTCGGCGCCCCGCGGTTCGTTGTCCAAGCGGCGCCCGAACCCCTCCGAGTAGGTGTCCCGAAGGGACCGATCTCATTCTTCGGCGACACGGCGTATGTCTCTCTCTATCACGCGACCATCGACCGGCTGGCAGCGCTTGGTGCCGGCATCGTCGCCATAGACTACGCGCCCTTCGAGCAAGCGGCCGCGATGCTTTACGCGGGACCCTGGGTCGCCGAACGCCTCGCCGCCGTGGGGGACCTCGCGACAAGAAACCCTGAAGCGATCCACGAAGTCGTGCGCGGCATCCTGCTCGGCGCGCAAGAGAGGACTGCGGTCCAAACGTTCCAAGCCTTCTACGAGCTTGCCGATGTGATCCGCGAGGCAAGGCGGGAATGGGCAAAAGTCGACCTTCTGCTGCTGCCGACCGCGGGTACAACATTCAAGATTGCGGAGATGCTTGCCGACCCCGTGCAGCTCAATACCCGCCTCGGCGCCTACACCAACTTTGTGAACCTGATGGATCTCGCCGCGATCGCCGTGCCGGCGGGTTTTCGTTCGGACGGAATTCCCTTCGGCGTGACGCTCATCGGTCCCGCCCTTTCGGATGGCATGCTAATGTCGATAGGCGATGCTCTGCACCGGTCGCTCACCGGCGCACGCCTTGGTGCAACGTCGTTCGCGTTGTCATCAACCCCGCTTGTGTGCACACAAACGAAGCCGACGAAGTCGGTCAAAGTCGCCGTTGTCGGCGCCCACCTTTCCGGCCAGCCGCTCAACGGGCAGCTTGTCGAGCGCTATGCGAAGCTCGTCGAAACCACCCGCACCAGCACCGGCTATCACCTCTATGCCCTTGCCGACACATCGCCTGCTAAACCGGGCATGGTGTTCGATGGCACCGGCCCCGGAGCCATCGAGGTCGAAGTTTGGGAAATGGACGCGGAGGCCTTCGGATCGTTCGTAGCGCTCATCCCGGCGCCCTTGGGCATCGGCACATTGACGCTCGCCGATGGGCGGACCGTGCAAGGGTTTCTCTGCGAGGCGCATGCGATACGCGGAGCCGAAGACATCACCGAGTTTGGTGGTTGGAGGGCCTGGCTCGGCCGCTCAACCGTCACCTAGCACGTCGACTAGGGATCATGCTCACCAGATGCTGGATGCAGTTCAACCTCGCCCGCTTCTTGTCGAACTCAAAGCCCAACGCGATAAAGAGCGCAAGCCCGAGAAATAGGAAGCGTATCCACGTCGTCGGCTGGACGCTGGCGCTCTCATTGTCTGTGTAGAGATTGTCGGCGGTGAATAGCACGCCCCCGATCAGCAGGACCACGAAGGCGATTGCCATCGACGGGTACGCGCCCCTGTCGAGCGTTGGGCGCATAGCAGGGCGCGGACAGGCGTGGGAGTAGAAACGTCGACCATGTCACGCGCGCGCGCGTCCCCCAGAGTGGCGCCTGGTCCCAAGAAGCCGGCAGTCAATGTCGGCCTTGTGACATAAGCTATGTCGAGGGGCTGCATCTGAGGTAAGAATCGATGGCCCTCGGCATCAGCGGCCGTAGAGCCGCTAGACTGCTTGCGGGCAAGGAAGCATGGTCACGTCGAAAGACATGAAGGCTCCCGTCGAAACCGCCGCTGCACCGGTCATCGTGGCCACCATCGACTATGAGCGTTGGCTCAAGAAGCGCGTCGATGTGGTTGAGCCGGACCTCCAACTGAAGCACAAGGAAATGGCGAGCTCGCTCTTCGCATTTCTGCGAGGAACCTTCTATCGCTGGGCTTCGCTTTGGCCGGTGGTCTGCGCCGACCTCGCCGAGACGCCCCAGGTCCTGGCGGTTGGGGATCTCCATGTGGAGAATTTCGGAACTTGGCGTGATACCGAGGGGAGGTTGGTCTGGGGCGTCAACGATTTCGATGAGGTTGCCCGGATGCCCTATGCGGTTGACCTTACTCGGCTGGTCACGAGCGCCATCCTCGCGGCACGGGAGAATGGGTTAGCGATCGATGCCAGCCACGCCGCGACGGCCGTGCTCGACGGCTATACGGAATCGCTTGAAGCCGGCGGCAAGCCATTCGTTCTCGAAGAGACCCACCCTGAACTGCGCGAAATGGCTTTGGGGGCAGAGCGCGAACCCACTCAGTTCTGGTCCAAGCTCACCAAGCTCCCACCTTTGACGCCACCTAAGCGAATTCGGCAATTGCTCGAGCGGTCGTTACCCAAGGCGGCCGAGGACATCGCTTTCTCGCACCGCATCGCCGGAGTGGGTAGCCTTGGCCGCCCACGATACGTGGCTACCGCCTGTTGCAATGGTGGTTTGGCCGCTCGCGAGGCGAAAGCATGGTTGCCCTCGGCTTGGGGCTGGGCCATGGGGCGACCGAAAAATCACGCTTATTCGGTTCGCCTGCTCAAAAGGTCGGTTCGACAGCCGGATCCGTACTATGCCCTCGAGGATGGGTGGGTCGTTCGCCGGATAGGCCCTCACTGCGGAAGAATCGAACTGGCGCAATTCCCAAAGCACCGGGACGAACGCCTTATCTTGAAGGCCATGGGACGCGAGACGGCAAATCTGCATCTGGGGACGCCTGATCAGCGGACCGAGGTGCTGCGCGATCTGAGGGGGCGCAAGCCAGCCTGGCTCGTCGAGGCGGCGCAGGCCATGGCCAAGGCGACCGAGCAGGATTGGAAGGCGTTTCGATCCGCGCACGTGGCGGGCCAGGGCTAATCTCCCTCCCCGGGCGGGGGGCCTTGCTAAACGGCGCTCCCTGCGAGCGGAGGGCCCCTGCGGATGCAAGCCCGCCTCGCGATAATCGATCGCGCGCCGAGCTTGATCTGGGTCAATGTGGCCCGCCTGACGCCCCCCTTAAAGTGGCAACGTAGCCAAACCCTCCGCATAAGAGGTGGGCTCGAAAAGGGGAGGGAAATCGATGCCGGGCGCAACGCGCAAACGGCCCATCAGAGACGTGCTCCATCGCCAAGAGCTGATGGACGACATGATGGCGCGATGCAGCATCGATCTGCTTGCTGTCATCGGCAAGGACGGAGGCCAATCCTATGTGGAGGCGCGCGCCAAGTGCCGCGCCTGCTCCTGTGTCGGGACCTGCCGGGACTGGCTGCTGACGCCGGACGGCGAATCCTCGTCGGAGCCTCAGGACTTCTGCGTCAATGCGAGCCTCTTCCGCGGGCTTCTCAGCGAGTAGACGCGGGGCCCGCGCGCGGTGCGGCGAGGGAGTTCACGACTCGGTCGCGGCCACGGCCCGCTCGTCGAGCGCCACGGTCTTGACCAGCGCGAACACGCGATCGCCGCGACCAAGGCCGAGCTCGTCAATCGCTTTGCGCGTCGCCAGCGCAAAGAGGTGGCCCTGCCCATCGAGCTCGATGGTGACCGCCGCGACCGGCCCGTCGTCGGTCTCGATGCTCGCAACCTTGCCGGCAAGCGTGGTCTGGACGCTGAGCCCGTCCGCGCGGGACTTGGACAGCGTGATGTCGGTTGCCTTGATGACGATTCGCGCCTCGCGTCCGATGGGCCCGGCGCGCCCGGTGAGCCAGATCGTGCCCGCGGGATGGGAAATCTCGGTGAGCCCGTAGGTCGCATCGACACCGGAGAGCCGCCCGGTGATGACGGAAGATCGGGCGAAGCGGCTCATGCCGGCATCGCGCAGGCCTGGTCCTAGGACATCCTCGACCGCGCCGGTCGCCACCACGTGTCCCCCCTCCAGCACCACCACACGCGAGGCGAGGCGCGCGACCTCCTCGATGGAATGGGACACATACACGATGGGGATGCGGTACTCATCGCGCAGCGTCTCGATCAAGGGCAGGATCTCGATCTTGCGCTCGGTGTCGAGCGAGGCGAGCGGCTCGTCCATGAGCAGCATCTTCGGCGAGGCGAGCAGCGCCCGGCCGAGCGCGACCCGCTGCTTCTCGCCGCCCGACAGATGCGCCGGCTTGCGCTTGAGGAGATGACCGATGCCGAGCGTCTCGACCACGGAGGAGAAGCCGATGCTGCGCTCAAGCGTGGGGGCGAACCAGCGCCCGAACATGAGGTTCTGCCTGACACTGAGATGGGGGAAGAGCTGAGCGTCCTGGAACACGAGCCCGACGCGGCGGCGATAGGCGGGGACGAAGATCGATCGCTCGGTGTCCACCAAGGTGCGGCCATCGAGCGCGATATGGCCGCGATCGGGGCGGACCAGCCCCGAGATCAGATTGATGGTCATCGACTTGCCCGCGCCGGAGCGGCCGAACAGAGCGGTGATCCCGGCGTCGTTCTCGAAGGCCACGTCGAGATGGAACGTGCCGAGCTTAAGCTCCACGTCCACGCTGATCATGCGACACCGGCCGCGCGCCGTGGCTCGCCCTGCTGCGCGATCCTAGCGAAGATCGTCAAGGTGACGCCTCTCAAGATACATGTATAGAGCCAGATATAGCATAGCGGGGCCGCCAAGCCTGCATGCCTGAGCGGCCAGGGCGCCCGTTCGAGCCCGCCAAGTTTCTTTGCAGTGACAAGAAGGTTTTCAGTCTTTGGGGGAGTTCGTGGTGAGCGCGAGAGAACCCCCTCGCGCACGGCGGCACGCCAGTGCGCGGGGGCTCGATCAATTTTATCGTTGCCGTGTTGCGAGAGCCTGCATCGCCTTGCTTTTCGGCCCGATCCCTCAAATTCGTCTGAAATTCTAGCGACCCGCTAAAGCTCGTTGTGATGAAGCGCGAGTTAGGGTGCCCGAAGGTCCGCCCCTGAGTGCTTCCGAGCAGCGCCCATGCATCTCGACATGCTGACGATGTCGGCCGTGGACATCACGGTGACCGCAATCATTGGGGCGGTTCTGGTCCTCAACGGAGCGCCGGAGCGCGGCACCTCTTTCGTTAGCTGGTGGGGCCTGGCAATGCTCCTTCAGAGCCTGGGCGTTGTCATCGCGGCCGTCTCATCGTTCCGGAATGCCGGCGACGCCGCCACTATCGGCACGGCGACGATGATCCTGGCCGACGCGCTCAAATGGAAGGCGTCGCGGGAGTTCGCTCACCGCCGCGTCGGCGCGTTCTGGATAGTCATAGCTCCCATCGGGTTCCTGCTCGCCACCCATTCGGGCTATGTCGAGTCCCTCGACGGCCGGCTCATTCTTCTCGTCACGGTGATGGCGATCTTCAATCTCGCGGCGGCCATAGAGCTTGCGAACGCGAACGGCGAACGGCTGGCCTCGCGCTGGCCGGCCGTGATCCTTTTGGTCGTCACCAGCGTCAGCTTCGTATCTTGGCTGCCGCTTAGCATGTTGGTGCCGATCCACGAGGCGAAGGCAATATTCACCAGCGACTGGTTCCCGGAAATCGTCCTCGTCAGTGTACTGCTCCGCATCGCTCTGGCGTTCATCGTGCTCTCCATGGCCAAAGAGCGCCAGGAGCTGGAGCAGCGGGTGGATGCGCTGACCGACTCTTTGACCGGGCTGCCCAACCGGCGCGCTCTGTTCGAGGCCGCCGATGCGCTCGGACAGAACCGGGACTTTAAGGGTGACGCGGTCTCGGTGCTGCTCTTCGACCTCGATCATTTCAAAGAGACCAACGACCGCTTCGGCCACGCGTTCGGCGATCGCGTGCTCAAGCTGTTCGCCACGACGGCCTCGGGGAAGCTCAACGGAGGCAGCATCGTGGCGCGCCTCGGTGGCGAGGAGTTTGCCGCCATCCTGCCGGGCGCCGATCCACTGGAAGCGGCCGGAGCCGCGGAGGCCGTGCGGCGCGCCTTTGCCAAGTCCGCAGCCTTTGTCGATGGCTTGCCGGTCGGCGCCACAGTCAGCGTCGGCGCCGCGTCCGTTGCGGAGATCGATGGCGACCTTAACGCACTGTTCCGCCGGGCCGACGCCGCGCTCTATATGGCGAAGCGGGCCGGCCGCAACCGGGTCGAGCTGCTGGGGCTGGAAGAGGGGAGCCCTCTCGCCGAGGTCGAGGTGGTCAGGTCTTCGATACGGAAGCCCTTTGCCCCTCTCACGGGCCCTCGCCCCTTCAAGCTAAGGGCTTGAAATCAAGCGCAAAATTTGCGGGGATTGGTGCGCCTTCGTGGTGATCGCGACGTGTCGAACGGAGCCCTAAGCGTCACCGAGGCCGCGGGGCTCCTAGGCTCGATCATGCCGAGCTAAGCTTGGGCCGGACGACCGCTTGCCGTCCGCTGAGCACGCGTTCGGCAAGCCAACCGAACATGAGCCCGAGCGTTGCCCACATCAGCACCTGAATGGCGAGCGAGGCCATGCGGAACTTCCACAGCACGATCGCCGGGAACTCCGCCGGCACCTCGTTGATGTCGGGCAGCACAAGCTGCGCAATGACGACGACCGCGGCGAACAGGCCGGCACCGATAAGCGTCGCGTTCAAGCTGCCATATCGCGGGGCGAGCCGCCGGCTCGCGGCCACCGCAAAGACTAGGCCACCGAGCGAGATCAGGATCATCAGGAAGAACAGCCCGGTGCGATAGGCGATGGTATCGGGCGCGCCCACCGCCGGCGGGCTTGCCGGATATTTCAAGCTCGGCACGTAGTAGATCGCCACGAAGGCCGCAATCGCAAGAAGCAGCGCGAGCAAGCGTGGGCTCATATCCCCGATGCGCCCGTAGAGGAACGCGAAGGCGAGCGCGAACAAACCGCCCATGGCCGCACCATAGACGGCCACGGCCGTCAGCAAGCCGGCTGTGCTCTGCACCTTGCGGCTGACGAGCTCTTCCTCGTCATCGCCATGCTGGTGTTGAGGTGCCGAAGTTTGCGCGTCGGCAGGCGCATGAGCGGAAGCTTCGGCTTTGGCGTGCTGCTCCTCGAAGGCGATGGCGCGGTCGACTTGCGGCTCGCCGTAAATCTTGGCGACGCCGAACGCGAGCAGACTGGCGACGAGCCCCGCCAGCATGCCGCGGATGAGAAGGTCTCTGACCATCGATGTCCCCCTCGGGGCTAGTGGCAGGGAAAGCCGAGGAGGTGGCGGCCGTCATGCACGAATTCATGCACATACATGCCGCGAAAGATCGACGTGGCGCCCTCTTCGACGCCGACGAAATAGATCATCATCAAGAGTAGGACGGCGAAGATCAGCCAGGGAAGGATCTCGCGAACCGGAATGGCAATGGGGGGAGAGACGGATGCTGTGACGGCCTTGGCCATGGCAAACCTCCTTGGGATCGAGCGTCCCGCTTGAGCGCGTCGTTGAAGGAAGGTCTGACTTTCGGCGATCGTGCCTTGGGCACGAGCCGATTCACAGTGGCGCGACCGTGCCGGATTTGCACCGGCTTCCTCACTTCGAGGGGCCACTGTAGCGTCCGAGTCCGTGCTGCTGTCAAGCACAAGACGGGCGGTGCTGGCGGCCGCGGCATCGAAGCCATCGCGGACACTCACCGGCCGCGGGAGAGCGGTTGGCGATCAAAGGTTCACGATCCTGTTGCTTGACCGCAAGCGGGCTCGCTTGTACTCCTGAAACCAAGCTATGAGCACCATTCGCGCCATTTTTGTCGCTGTCGTCGCGCTCTCGGTAGCCATGCTGCCGGTTGCGGGCGGCATGGCGCACGCCGCTTCGCCACAGATGTCGCTCTCGGCGATGCAAGCCGATTGCTGCCCGCACGGAGCGTCCTGCGACAAGGGGGGGTCCGGCGATTGCGGGCCGGTCTCCGGATGTGCGCTCAAATGCTTCAGCGTCCCGGGCGCCCTGGTGAAGCCGTCAGCATTTGCGCCGGCCATAACGGCCTCGGAGAAGTCGGTGCTTCTGATCCCGAGCGTCGTGTCTCGATCGGACAATCCACCCTTACCTCCTCCACGCGTCTGAATCCTCATTGAAGGTGTGCCGCCGCGCGTGAGCCTTTCTCGCTCTCACGGTCGTGCGCGCCGAGCCTCTGCCTGCTTAAGGCAAAGCCTGTCAACGAAGATTCGGAGACGCGCCATGAGCCGTCTAAAGAGCCTGATCATTTTGGGCGTGGGTGCTGCCGCAGGTGCGGCGTGCACCTATTGGTATGCCCATTCGCCGGCAGCGATTTCGACGCCGGCTGAAGCCGGCCAATCAGCGCCCCCGAGCGCCGAGCGGAAGGTCCTCTATTACCGCAACCCGATGGGGCTTCCCGACACCTCGCCGGTGCCGAAGAAGGACCCCATGGGGATGGACTACATCCCCGTGTATCAGGACGAGCAGGATGAGGTCGGCACCGTCAAGGTCAGCCTTGACAAGATCCAGCGCATCGGAGTGAGGACCGAAAAGGTTGAGGCCCGTCAAATCGTCCGCACCGTGCGCGCGGTGGGCAGGGTGGAGCATGACGAGTCGCTTCTGACCATCGTCGCGCTCCGCACCGACGGCTTCATCGAAGATCTGTTCGTCAACAAGACCGGCCAGCATGTGAGCAAGGGCGAGCCGCTATTCCGCGTCTATAGCCCGCAAATCCAGTCCGCCCAGACCGATCTCATCGTCGCCATGCGCGCTGGCGGAAAAATGACCGGCGCCGATGCCGACAAGGACCTCGAGGGCGCCATGCAGCGACTACGGAACCTGGGTGTTCCGCAGAGCCGCATCGACGAGGTCCGCAAGACGGGAACCAATCCGAGGACCATCGACTGGCCTGCGCCGGCCGACGGCGACGTGATCGAGAAGAACGTGATCAACGGCCAGCGTGTTGTGGCCGGCGACGAGCTCTATCGCATTGCCGACCACTCCAGCGTGTGGGTGATCGCTGACGTGGCCGAGGCAGACATCGCCGAGATCGAAGTTGGCATGAAGGTGACCATAACCCTTCGCGCCATGGCGACAGAGCCAATCGAGGGCAAGGTGACGTTCATCTATCCCGAGCTGAACCCTGAGACGCGCACTGTCTCTGTCCGCATCGAGCTTCCCAATCTTGACGAGCGAATGAAGCCGGCGATGTACGCCGATGTGGTGTTCCGAACGGGGGGTGAGCAGGCAACGGTTACAGCCGTTCCAGACAGTGCCGTGATCGACAGCGGCATGAGGCAGGTCGTGTTGGTGGCCAAGGGCGACGGCCGTTTCGAGCCGCGTGCGGTGAAACTCGGGCGGCGCGGCGAAGGCTATGTCGAGGTGACCGAGGGCCTGAAGCCGGGTGAAGACATCGTCATCTCCGCGACCTTCCTCATCGACGCCGAAAGCAATCTGCGCGCCGCCTTGCAAACCTTCAGCCAGCAGGAGCCGCAGCCATGATCGCCTCACTCATTCGCTGGTCAGCGCGCAACGTCTTCCTGGTTGGGCTTGTGACCATCTTCGTGACGCTGGCCGGCATCTATGCCGTGTCGCGGGTACCGCTCGATGCCATCCCCGACCTCTCGGACGTTCAGGTCATCGTCTACACGGAGTTTCCGGGCCAAGCGCCGCAAGTCGTCGAGGACCAGGTCACCTATCCGCTCACCACCGCCATGCTCACCGTGCCGAAGTCGCGCGTGGTGCGCGGCTTCTCCTTCTTCGGCGTCTCCTTCGTCTATGTGATCTTCGAGGACGGCACCGATCTCTATTGGGCGCGCTCGCGCGTGCTCGAATATCTGAGCTCCGCCGCGCGGCGGTTGCCAGCCGGGGTGACGCCGAGCATCGGTCCCGATGCGACCGGAGTAGGCTGGGTCTACCAATACGTTGTTCGCGGGTCGCAGAAGAGCCTTGCCGAGCTGCGCACCATTCAAGACTGGTCCATTCGCTTTGGGCTTGCCAAGGCAGAGGGTGTGTCCGAGATCGCGAGCGTCGGCGGTTTCGTCAAGCAATATAGCGTCGTGGTCGACCCGCGGCGTCTGCAAGCCCTCGGCATTCCGCTCTCCAAGATCAGAGACGTCATCCGCGAGAGCAACATGGATGTCGGCGGACGCACGGTCGAGGTCTCTGAGACCGAGTTCGCCATCCGCGGGCGGGGCTACATCAAGAGCCTCTCCGACCTTGAGCAGATCGTGGTGAAGAGCGACCGTGGCGTACCTGTGCTGCTGAAGGACGTGGCGCGCGTTGAGCTGACACCTGATGAGCGCCGCGGCATCACCGAGCTGAACGGCGAGGGAGAGGTCGTCTCCGGGATCGCGCTCCAGCGCTTCGGCGAGAACGCTCTCTCCGTCATTCAGCATGTGAAGGACCGCCTCGCCGAGATCGCACCGAGCCTCCCGCAAGGCGTGACCATCGAGGCTGTCTACGACCGCTCGGACCTCATCAACCGCGCTATTGACACGCTGAAGCGGACTCTGTTCGAGGAGAGCGCCATCGTGGCGCTGGTGTGCATCATTTTTCTGCTGCACGCCCGCAGCGCTCTTGTCGCCATCATCACGCTGCCGCTCGGGGTGCTCATCGCCTATATCTGCATGTGGCTGTTGGGGCTCAGCTCGAACATCATGAGCCTCGGCGGCATCGCCATCGCCATAGGCGCGATGGTGGACGCCGCTATCGTCATGATCGAGAACGCCCACAAGCGGCTGGAGCGCGCGCCACCCGATAAGCCAAGGAGCGAAGTGCTGATCGAGGCGGCCGTCGAGGTCGGTCCGGCGCTCTTTTTCAGCCTCCTCATCATCACCGTCTCCTTCCTGCCGATCTTCGCGCTCGAGGCGCAGGAAGGCAGGCTGTTCAAGCCGCTGGCCTATACCAAGACCTTCGCCATGGCGGCCGCTTCGTTGCTCTCGATTCTACTGGTGCCGGCGCTCATGACGCTGTTTGTGCGCGGCCGCATCATGCCCGAGCACAAAAATCCGGTGAACCGGTTCCTCATCTGGGTGTACCGCCCCATCATACGGCTCGCGCTGCGCTTCAAGGCGGCAACAATCCTGATCGCTATCGCCGCGCTCGGAGTGAGTCTGTGGCCGGCATCAAAACTCGGCAGCGAGTTCATGCCAAGCCTCAACGAGGGCACGCTCTTCTACATGCCGGTCACGCTGCCCGGCATCTCGGTCACCAAGGCCGCCGAGTTGCTGCAGACGCAGGACAAGATCATCAAGTCATTCCCCGAGGTCGCGTCCGTCTGGGGTAAGGCAGGGCGCGCCTCGACGGCCACCGATCCCGCGCCTATGGAAATGGTCGAGACCGTGATCAACCTCAAGCCGGAGAGCGAGTGGCGGCCGGGCATGACCGTAGACAAGCTTGTGGGCGAGATGGACCAGTCGCTGCAGTTCCCCGGCGTCTCCAACGCCTGGACCATGCCGATCAAGGCGCGCATCGACATGCTCTCGACGGGCATTCGCACGCCGGTTGGCGTGAAGGTGTTCGGCAAGGATTTGAGCGAAATTGACAAGATCGCGCGGCAGATCGAATCTGTGATCCGCAAGGTGCCCGGCACCGCCAGCGCCTACGCCGAACGGGCCATCGCCGGCTATTACCTCAATGTCGATCCCGACCGTGCGCAGCTCGCCCGCTACGGGCTGATGGTCGGCGACGTGCAGGACGTGATCGCCATGGCGCTTGGCGCCGAGCCGGTGACGACCACCGTCGAGGGAAGGGAGCGCTACACCGTCAGCATCCGCTACCCCCGCGACTATCGCAGCGACCCCGAGGCAATCGCCACCCAAGTTCTAATCCCGACCAGGGAGGGCGGGACGGTGCCGCTTGGCCAGATCGCCAGGGTGAGCCTTGCGCAAGGGCCTTCCAGCATCCGCACCGAGAACGCGCAACTTGCAACTTATATCTATGTGGACCTCCGCAACCGTGATCTCGGCAGCTATGTCGCCGACGCCCAAAAAGCCGTGGCAAGCCAGGTGCGGTTCCCGCCGGGCTATTACGCGACGTGGAGTGGGCAGTTCGAGTATCTCGAACGCGCCAAGGCGCGGCTCAAGATCGTCGTTCCCGTGACCCTCCTCGTCATCTTCTTGCTGCTCTATCTCAATTTCCGGCGGATCACGGAGACGCTGATCGTCATGCTGTCGGTGCCGTTCGCCCTGGTCGGCGGCTTCTGGCTCATGTGGTGGCTCGGCTTCAATCTCTCGGTGGCTGTCGCTGTCGGCTTCATCGCGCTTGCCGGCGTCGCGGCCGAGACGGGCGTGGTGATGCTGATCTATCTCGATCACGCACTCACGGAGCTAAAGGAGCGCCGCGCGGCGGAAGGCCGTCAATTCACAAGCGATGATCTTTACGCTGCCATCATGTCGGGCGCGGTCGAGCGGGTCCGTCCCAAGATGATGACCGTCGCTGCCATCATGGCCGGACTTCTTCCCATCATGTGGAGTCACGGCACCGGTGCCGAAGTGATGCAGCGTATCGCCGTACCCATGATCGGCGGCATGGTTTCATCGACCGTGCTCACGCTCGTGGTCATCCCCGCGATCTACGCTGTCGTGAAGGGCCTGTCCTTGCGCAGCCGCCAGGAGGTTGTTCTTGTGAGCGCGACAAGATAGCCCAGCTTGAAACGCCTTAAGGGGAGGGGACGTCACGTCATGCCGAGGCGGGCGAAGGAGCCCGCGGGCTCGCCGCCGTCCCCGCCGGCTAGCCGATTGTGACGGTCAGATGACTGATCTGGCGCAATATGGGGATCACAAAGCGATGGCACTCTGACCCTCTTACTGCGCACTGGCTGGAGCGCTCATGAAGTCCCGTATCATCGAAGAGCTGGGTCAAGCCGAGCTCATGCTGCCGAACCTGGTGGCAGGGGCTTTGCGGGCGAACGATCGGGCCAAGCTTCGCATGAGCGTTCTCCAGGCGGCCCTTCAGCATGCGCATGATCCGATGAGGCCACCGGCCGATCTTGCGGCTGAATGCGGCAGCGCCGGCATCGACGCCGTGGCCACAAGGTCATTTGTCGCCGGCGCCCGGTTGAATGGGGACGGCGCCATCGAGGCGCCCGGCCTGGCCAAGCTGAACGAAGCCCTTCTCGCTGACGTGGCAACGATGATTGAGGCGGTCAGCGCGGGAGACGCGCCGGCAGGCGAAGCGGCCGAACGGCGTCTCGCGGCCGTAGGCGCAAGCCTTGATCTCGGCAACGAGCGCATTTCCGCAGCCGACATCGCCAAACTCACGTCCGTCTTCGATGACAAGACTGACAGCCTGCATCGCCTGGTCATGGACCTGCACAAGGCGCTCAACCGTCTTACCGCGCGATGTGCCGAGGAGGTCGTCGCCGGCGCCCTGAGCTATGGACTTGGACCTGACGACAAGCCGCTCGTCGCCGCCTTCATGCGCGGCCTCGATCGCACGCGAGCGCTCAAATTCGATCACCCTGGGCTCGATACCACCGCCGTTCGCGGCGACCGCCGCCTCATCATCCAGAACGACATCGGCACGACCGATGCCCACGTTCTCGTCGTGAGCGTCGAAGGCTTGCGCGTGATCATCACCCATAGCGACGTGCATGAGCCGCGCGCGAAGTTCTTCATGGGTCTCTTCGACGCGTTTGCGGTCAAGTGGAGCCACCTGCGTCAAGAGCGGGCGGAAGGCCTTGCTAAGGGAGAGGCCTTCTATCTCGTCACCGGCCGCTACGAGGCGGAGAGCGGCGAGGCGCTGAAATCGTTTCTGGAGGCGGTCGGCGCAGCCCTCGTGTTTCTCATCGACTGGAACAAGGCGCGCAAGGCGCTCCGCAAGCTGGTCGGCAACAGCGACGCCATCGATGTGCTCGATTGGGCAGCGCGGGCTGCGGTCGGTCATCGTGCTTTTCTCGAGCTTGGCGGGAGCGAGCTCATTGCCTCGGCTGTGCGGCATGCCGCGCCGGCACGCATCGGCTTCGGAGACGAGCTCGGCAACGTGCTTGGCCGTGAGGCAACCATCGAATTCCTGCAAACGGCGCTCAGGCTGGCCACCGAGGCGATGCGCGACGGGCACTCGGCGAGCTCGGTGCGAGAGACGCTCGAGGTCGATCTGGTTCGCCGGATCGAGCGCAACGAGAGCGCGCTGCTCACCACCGTGGTTCGGCAACTCGGTCTTGCCCGCGATATTGCCATAGGAATCGCAAGCGGCGTTGCCGCCGGACGCTTCCGCCGGTCTGCCGCCGTGAGCAACGCCGCCCGCGCCAAGCGCATCGAGGAGAAGGCGGATGCGATCGCGCTTGACGCTCGTCAGGCCATCGCCCGAACGCAAGCCGGCCGCACGATCGCTGAACTGGTCGATGCTGCCGAAAATACCATCGATGAGCTCGAGCAGGCGGCCTTCCTGGTTCCGCTGCTGCCGCTCGAGCTTGAGCCGGACCTGCTTCAGCCCCTTGGCGAGCTTTGCGCCAGCGCCATTTCCGGGGCCGAAGCTGCCGTCCGCGGGCTGGAGGCGGCAACGAGCCTTGCCGAAGGCGACGGCGCCGGCAGCGCCAATAGCGCGGATAACGAGGACGCGCTTGCCGCCACCGCCCGTCTCGTGGATCTCGAACATGCGGCCGATAGCGCCGAGCGCGCCGTCACCAGCCTGGTGCTCGGCGGTGATGCCGGAAGCGGGAGAAATATGGTTGTGCTCGAGCTTGCCCGGGCCTTGGAGCGATCCACCGACCGGCTCGCTTTGGTTGGGCACGTGTTGCACACCCATGTCATGACCAGATTGTCGAAGTGACCGAGTGTAAGCGTCATGAGCATCGTACGGATCAGCGCTGGAGGAAGCGAAGGCGGGAGCACCGAGGAGATCGGGGCCAAGGCCGCAATTCTTGCCCGTGTCGCCAGTCTCGGATTGCCGGTGCCCCCGGCCTTCGTGCTCCCGATCGATCTCGGCGCCGCCATGACCGCTGGCGAGGAGGAAGCGGAGCGGACCTTCGCCGCCGGCCTCAAGGAAGGGATCGCGTTCCTGGAGACGGCGACGGGACGAGGCTTTGGAGATCGCCGCCGGCCTCTGCTCGTGTCGGTCCGCTCGGGAGCCGCGCGCTCGATGCCAGGCATGCTCGACACCGTGCTCGATGTCGGCTGCAGCAGCGAAGCAACTCGCGGTCTCATCCGCATGACCGGCAATCCACGCTTTGCCTGGGACTGCCGCCGCCGCTTCCTCGAAGGCTACGCCGAGACCGTGCTCGGCCTCGATGCGGCTCCCTTCAGAGCCAAGCGTGACGAGCTGATCGCAGCAGCCGGCGCCGCAAACGATCTTGCGCTCGACAGCGAGGCCCTCGAATGCCTGGCCTTTGTCTATGAAGACCTCATCACCGATGCGGGTGAGAAAATTGCTGACGACCCGATGGGCCAGCTGACCGAAGCGGCGCGCGCCGTCTACCGCTCCTGGATGGGCGACCGGGCTTGCACCTATCGCCGCTTGGCGGGCTTTGAAGACCTCAAAGGCACTGCCGTCATGATTCAAGCCATGGTGTTCGGCAACCGGGGAGCCTCGTCGGCTGCGGGCGTCGCCTTCTCGCGCGATCCTTCCACGGGTGCCCCCGATCCGGTGATCGACGTGCTGTTCGAGGCGCAAGGTGAGGACGTGGTCTCAGGACGGGCCCGGCCGCAGACGGAGAAGGAGCTCGCCCAATCGGCTCCCGCCGTCGCCGCGGAGCTCCGCCGCTACCTCGCTGAGCTCGAGCGGGAGTTCAAGGACGTGCAGGACGTCGAATTCACCATTGAAGATGAACGCTTATGGATCCTGCAAAGCCGTGCCGCCAAACGCACCGCACGAGCGGCGCTTCGCATTGCCGTCGACTTCGTCCATGAGGGGCTCTGTTCCGCGCAAGCGGCTCTGCGGCAACTGAGTTCCCTCGATCTCCGCAACGTAGCGGTGGCGCGCTTTGCCGGAAGCGCCACGCCCGTTTCACGCGGTATTGGAGCTGCCGGCGGTGTCGCCGTGGGGCGTGCCGCCTTCGACGCCGCGACCGCGGAACGGCGCGCGGCAAGTGGTGATCTCGTGATCCTGGTCCGGCCGGACATCGACACCGCCGATGTCGCCGGCCTTGCCGCCGCTTCCGGTGCTCTCACGGCGATGGGTGGACGCACGGCGCATGCCTCGCTGATCGCGCGTCAGATGGGTAAGGCCTGCGTCGTGAGCTGTGCCGGATTGGAGGTGGACGTTGCCGCCCATCGGGCTGAGATCGATGGCGTTCCGGTCGAGGAGGGAGACTGGATTTCGATCGACGGGGATACTGGCGAGGTGTTCCTCGGCCAACGCGAAATCGCGACGGAGCGGCCTGAGGCAGCTTTGGCCGAAATCGAAACCTGGCGCGCTGAAGCGGCGAGGCAACCGGACCAAACTGCCTTGGCGTTGGCGGAATAAGCTCTTGTAAATCTTGATGGCTTGTCCCGTGTGCCCCCCGCTGTGAAGCCGTCCGGCGCAGGAAATCAGGCTTGATTGTGACAGAGAGATATTGGCTCTGTCGCCGTAGGCTGATCGTCGGGCTGCCATGTGGGCTGAGCGGTCGGCGTCCTATTTCGCTTTGGCAATCCATCATGTCGTCGCGCGGCGTCCCGCTTCCCATCGGCGCTTGAGAGCGCAACCGAGCAACGGGAGAAGTTTACAGTGGCCGCTCGTGAGTCTGCGCACCAGTCGAGGGAGGTGGAGCTCAAGCTTGAGCTCGATCCCGCCGACGTCGCGCGGATCATGTCGCATCCTGTGCTCGAAGCGACCCTCACCCCGCCGCAAGAGCAGGACCTGATCTCGACCTATTTCGATACGCCCGACTTCGCGCTTCGCGATGCGCGTGTGTTCTTGCGCGTTCGCAACAGCGGCGGCCGTTACGTGCAGACGGTCAAGACCGCCAAGAGCGACACCGAGTTCCTCGAGCGGCTCGAATGGGAGCAAGAGATTGCCGGCAGCGCCCCCGATCTTGACGCGGTCGAGGGCACGGCGCTTGCGCCGCTCTTGACGGCTGAGCTGCGCGCGTCTTTGCAGCTGCTGTTCGAGACCCGCATCAGGCGCAAGACCTATTTGATCGAGCGTGGCGGCTCTGAGATCGAGGTCGCCATCGACCAGGGCGAGATCGTGGCCGGTCCGCGTCGGTGTCAAATCTGCGAGCTTGAGCTTGAGCTCAAGCGGGGAGAGACGGCAGAGCTGTTTCGCCTCGCCCGAATCCTTGCCGAGACCATCCCGCTCAGGCTTGCGGTGAAGACCAAGGCCGAGCGCGGCTATGAGCTCCTCGAAGATAGCCAGCATGAGGTGGAGAAGGCCGCCGAGATCGACATCGGCCCAAACATGCGCAGCGGCGACGCCTTCCGCGCCATCGCCCAAAGCTGCCTCAGGCAGATCATCGCCAATGAGACCGCGATGTGCGGAGGCCATGCCGAGGCGCTGCACCAGATGCGCGTCGGTCTCAGGCGTCTGCGCGCCGCCATCTCGATCTTTACCGATGTGATCGCCGATCAAAACCTGGACAAGATCGTGGCCGAGCTCAAATGGATCACGCAGGAGCTGGGCCCCGCGCGCGATCTCGACGTCTTCGCCGCCGACGTGCTGCAACCGCTGACGGTGGCCCATCCCGACGACGAAGAGGTCGCCCTGACCAATCGCGATTTCGCGGCAAGGCGGGCGGCGGCCTACGCCCGTGCCGCAAGCTCCGTCCGCTCCGACCGCTTCAATAACGCCGTGCTCGATCTTGTCGAGTGGGTCGAGGTCGGCCCGTGGGCGGTCGAGGACGATGCCGAGCGCGAGATGCTGCGGACGCGCGCGATCGCGGAGCATGCCAGGCACGAGCTTGCCCGCCTCCGCAAGCGGATCAAGAACCGGGGCGTCGATCTCCGCCATCAAAGCGTGCGCCAGCGGCACAAGCTTCGCATCCGCGCCAAACGGCTCCGCTACGCCACCGAATTCTTCGCGAGCACCTTTCCCGGCGAGAAGAGCGCCCGGCGCCGCGCCGAGGCGCTTTCGGCGCTCAAGGACTTGCAAGGCGCCCTTGGCGGCCTCAACGATCTCGCCACCCGCCACACGCTGATTGCCGATAGCGCCGAGGTCGACGTCGAAGCGGCCGAATCGGAAAAGGTCGCGCCCGCCTCCCGCCTCGGCCCGCCCGCCACCAATGCCGAGACGCTGCTTGTGGAGGCCGAGCGGGCCTTTGGGCGATTTGCGCAGACCAAAGCGTTCTGGAAGGACTAAGGCCCAAAAGCGCTATTCGACGATATGGTGCTTGCCGATCGGCTTGACCGTGCTCGCCTGTAGCCCTTCGGCTCCTTCTTTGTCGGCGACGACGAGTGTCACCTCGTTGCCAACCTCGAGCGCATCGAAGTTGGCCCCGACAAGGCTGTTGCGGTGGAAGTAGACCTCATCGCCGTCGGCGGTTGTGACGAAGCCATAGTCGCCGAACAGGCTCGCGATCTTGCCGTGCGGCGGCGCTGCATGGCCCTTGACGCTGCCGCGCATCTTCCGGACCTGATCTTCGAGGCGGCGCGTTGCGGCGTCGAAGGCGTCGCGGATCGCCACATAGACGTCCTCATGGGCGTGGTCGATGGGCTTGGCATGATCGACCACGACGTCCTTCCCCGGCACGCTGATGTCGATGCGCACATTGTAGAGCTTGCCCTTGTGATGATGGCGGTGCGGCGCCTCGACCACCACGGTGCATCCCATGATGCGGTCATTGAAACGTTCGAGCTTCGCCGCCTTCGCGCGGATGCGCTCCTCGACGGCAGGGGAGGGGTCCATGTTACGGAAGCTGATTTGCAGGGGTATCGGCATCGCGCGTCCTTCTTGCTTGAGCCTAACGGTGATGGGCCGAGACGGCCTTTGTCACCTGGCCCGAGAGATCCTTCGACAGGGCGTGGGAAATGTCGCCGAGGCTTACCATGCCGACCAGCTTCTCCGTCTCATCGAGCACGGGAAGCCTGCGGACTTGGTTCTTCTCCATGATCCGAATGGCGTCTTCCGCCGCTTCGGTATCCCGGCAAGAGATGACCTTCTTGCTCATCACGTCTTTTGCCGTAAGCTTCGAGATGTCCTTGCCGTTGGCAAGCGCCCTGATGGTGATGTCACGATCCGTGACCATGCCGACCGGCTTGCCCCCCTCACAGACCGGAATGACGCCGACATCATAGTCCCGCATCTTCTGGGCGACCTGCTGGAGCGTTGCGTTCGGCGCGACATATTCGGCGCCCTTATGCATCATGTCTTTGACTTTCATGACTGACCTCCTCTTGCCGGACGGAAAACACGTGGCCCCGCTTTAGCCCCGCTATCTCCCATACCTGCGTCCCTTCAGGGACGACGCTATTATTTAGCCTGCGCGAAACTGGGAAAAGTTCATTGAGCTGTGTCAATATCAAGACCTCGCCACTCGCGATCTTGACCCGCGTCAAAGCCCAGAGTCAATCTTAGGCCTTATTGAGAGTGGGGCTGGCCTATTTTCCATGAAGGAGCTCGCTGATGCGACCTCTGCTCTTGAGTCTTGCCATCGCCAGCCTCGCCATCGCCTTGACGGCCGCACCCGGCGCCATGGCGGCCGAGGATGTGGGCGACCCGCAAGCCGGGTTCGATTACGCCAAGCAGGTCTGCTCGGTTTGCCATGGCATTTCCGCGGAGAAGTCGCCGCTGCCCAAGGCGACGCGCTTCAGGGAGGTGGCCGACAGACCTGGCATGACCGGAACGGCGCTTGCCGTGTGGATGCGGACCTCGCACCCCACCATGCCCAACATCATCGTCGAGAAGCAGGACATGCTGAACGTCATTGCCTATATCCTGAGCCTCAAGGGCCGAGACCAAGATCAGCGCTAGAGCATGATCCGGAAAAGTGGGAACCGGTTTTCCGACAAGATCATGCTCAAACAAAATGCTAGAGCGTTGTCGCGATTTCAATCTCAGGCGATAGCGCTCTAGGACCGGGCCCGGGAGGAGAGAGCCGACGTGAAGCTTGTCAGGATCCTGCTTCCCATCAACCAGCACGGCACGACCGCGGCCTGTGCCGGCGCTGCCTTCGGCCTCGCCGAGCGGTTCGGCGCATCGCTCGAGGTGTTGCATCCTTGCCTCGCGCCGGCAGAACGGCTGCCTTATGCGACCGAGCTCAGCCCCGTCTATTTCGAGGAGCTGATCGACGTCGGCAAGAAGCAGGTGGCGCTCGAGCAGCGGAAGGCGAGGGAATGGCTCGGCAAGGCCGCACGCTCCCATCCCAACGTGCAGACTGACCTCGTCGCCGTCGAGGGTCTCGTCGCGCCTGTCGTGGCTTCGCGCGCCAAAGTCGCCGACCTCACCATTCTGCCGAGCATCGATGAGGACGAGGACGGGTTCTGGGCGAGCGCGCGCGACGCGGCACTGTTCCATTCCGGCCGGCCGGTTGTCGTGATGCCGAAGGAGGCTGAGGGCGCCATCGCCGAGACGGTGGTGGTCGCCTGGAAGGATGCCGTAGAGGCGGTGCGGGCGATTGCGGCTGCCGAGCCTTTCCTGGCCAAAGCCAAGCGGATTAGGCTGGTGAGCGTCGCGGAGCACGGTGAGGACGAGACTGCCGCCGCCATGGCGGACTATTTGACGAAAAGAGGCCTCCGCGTCGAGCTTGCGAAGCTTGCCGGAGGCGCAGGCGAGGTCGGCGAAATCCTGCTCGAAGCGGCCACCGGCAACGGTGTCCTGCTCGTCATGGGCGCCTATGGCCATTGGCGCTGGCGGGAATGGGTGTTTGGCGGCGCAACCGACTACGTGCTGCGCCACACCGCCGTGCCCGTGCTGATGATGCATTAGCGCACCTGTCCGTGACGCACCCTCCGGCTCGCCTTCCCGGAACCATGACTCAGAGCCTCCCCTGGAACCTGCCGCTTGACGGACTGCTCCGCGAGATTGGAGCAACACCCGACGGGCTTAGCGAGGCCGAAGCCAAGCGCCGCCTCGCCGTCTACGGCCCGAATAACGCGATGGTTCGCCAGCGCCGCCGGCTGTGGCGGCAAATTCTCGATCGGCTCGCCAATCCGCTGATTCTCATCCTGCTCTTTGCCAGCGGGCTTTCGGCGTGGACCGGCGAGGTCACGAGCTTCGTCATTATCGTCACCATCATCCTTCTGAGCTTGGTGCTCGATGTCGTCCAGCAGCGCCGCGCCGAGACGACTGTCGATGCGCTGCGCCGCTCCGTTGGACTTAAAGCACAAGTGCTCCGCGATGGCGTTTGCCGTGAGATTGACCTCGACCAGCTGGTGCCCGGGGACGTGGTGGAGCTCAGAGCCGGTGACGTCGTCCCGGGCGATAGCCGATTGCTGAGTGCGCGCGATTGTTTCGTGAATCAGGCCATGCTTACCGGTGAGCCCTATCCGGTCAAGAAACAAGCGGGCGATCTTGCCGCTCCCGCCGATGAAGCGTCAGGAGCGGCGAACTTTCTATTCATGGGCACGTCCGTCATCAGCGGCACGGCGCGCGCCTTGGTGTGCCGGACAGGGCGTGCGACGGAGCTTGGCGGGCTCGCCGGAGAGCTCGCTGCGCAGCGGCCCCCTGACGCGTTCGCCATTGGAATTCGACGCT
>JBGQMX010000032.1:0-24655 GCA_041500805.1 Methyloceanibacter sp. | reverse complement strand
TCGCGCGGCTCGACCATGATTCCGCCGGTCGGGAGATCCGGCCCGGGCACGAAGTCGACGAGCTTGTCGGCGGTGGCGTTGGGGAACTTGATCAGATGCAGCGCCGCATCGCAGAGCTCGCCCGCATTATGCGGCGGGATATTGGTCGCCATGCCGACGGCGATGCCCGAGGACCCGTTGGCGAGCAGGTTGGGGAAATTGGCGGGAAGCACCGACGGCTCCTGCTCGCGCCCGTCGTAATTGGCGCGGAAGTCGACAGTGTCCTCGTCGATGCCGTCGAGCAGCCTGGCAGCGACCTCGGTGAGGCGCGCTTCGGTGTAGCGCTCGGCGGCAGGGTTATCGCCGTCGATATTGCCGAAATTGCCTTGGCCGTCGACGAGCGGATAGCGGACGGTGAAGTCCTGGGCGAGACGGGCGAGCGCATCGTAGATCGCCTGGTTACCGTGGGGGTGGAAGTTGCCCATGGTGTCGCCGACGATCTTGGCGCATTTCCGGAATTCGCCTTGGGGGCTAAGCCTGAGCTGCTGCATGGCGTAAAGCAGCCGCCGATGCACGGGTTTCAGCCCATCGCGCACGTCGGGCAGCGCCCGGTGCATGATGGTGGAGAGCGCATAAGCGAGGTAGCGCTCCTCGAGCGCCTCGCGCAGCTCCACGGGCTCGATCGGCCCTTGCGAATCAGGTGGTGGCGTTACGCGGCGTCCCATGTCCCGCGCTTAGCGCATCGGGCCGCTGCGCTCAAGGGAGCCGCCCTGGATTTCGATCGGGGAGAGACGGAAGCACATCCTCATCGTCCACGCTGGCGGGCTTGGCGCCGCGAAGGCACGAGGTGTCGATGAACACCTGGATCTCCTGGTAGTTCCACTGATCGTCGTGCTTCCAGCCGGCGACGCCTACGCCGATCTCGGTGGAGGCCGAGCGTAGAGCGCGCTCGTGCCCGGGAGAGTGCTTCCAGAAGCGCATGGCGGCGCCCATCGCTGCCTCGGGAGATGCCCGGTTGGGTCGCGTCCAGGATTCATGCCAATTCTCTCCCCGGAACTTGCAGAACTTGACGCCCGAGGCGCGCAGCCGCTGGAACGGACCTCGTCCATCGGCGCTATGCCCGGTCTTTTTGGTCTCGGCGAGATAGGTGGCGTAGGCCTGCGCTTCTTGGCTCGCGCCGGCGCTCTGGCTCAAGGGCGCAAGACCCTTCTCCTGCCGATAGGCATTGGTCTGGTCGACGATCGCCGATCTTGCGCTCGAAGGAACGTCGAACTGCTGCGCCTGCGCGGGCGCGACACCGGCAAGCTGCGCGACGACGAGCGCGCCTAGCCCGAGCGCGAGAGGCGCGTCACTCCTTGGCGGGAAGCGATGCGTGCTTATCGGCACCAGGCTCCGGTCGCTTTGCAGCTATTGGGCGGCGCCGTGCCGCTCTGGCAGAACTGGAGTGCCTTCTGGCGGGCCTGGTCCTGGCTCGTGCCGCCGCCGGCCGCATACCAATAGCCGCCGGTCTTGCTCTCGGCATAGGACACGCATTTGTCCTTGGTGGTCCAAAAGACCTTGCAGCCATTTCCCGCGCCGCCGCAGCCGCTCAAGGCGAGGTCCTTCGCCAGCTGCTCAGAGGCCTTGCCGACGGCGTAGCCCCAACCTCCCTTTCCGTTCGAGGCAAAGGCAGCCCATTCCCATCCCTGGTTCTGCGGCGCCTGGGAACCGCCCCCGGCGGGTGTGCCTCCACCGCCTGCGGGCGGCGCTCCGCCGCCACCACCACCACCACCGCCACCGCCACCGCCACCGCCACCAGCAGTACAAACTGCGGGGACATTGTTGGCAAGCACGCCTGGCTTATCGGTGTTCCAGTTGCCGGGGGGCGAATATTGGCACACCCAGTAGTTCTGTCCATTGCAGACGGCCATGCCGCAGCCGAGTTGCTTGCTGTCGCGCCAGACAAGTTGGGTGAAATGCCCGACCGCGTCGCTGTAACTCGGCGCGTTGAAATTGTACTTGCCGATCTCGCTGTACCAGCTGTCGACTGCGGCTTGCGCGGAGCGATCGGTTCCCCACGAGAGGTTCTCGCCATAGGGGGGCTGTTTTGTCCAACCCCCTGAATGCGTCTTGGAACAAGCATCGGCCCATTGCTGGGCCTCCGCAGCGAGTTGCGGCGACCACGTCAGATTCGGCACGCAATGCTTGCTTCGATACGAATTATGCGCATTGAGCAGCGCTTGGACGTCGCTGTCCGGTAGAGCGAAGACGTCAGGAGACGATCCGACCAGCACTATTCCCGCCAAGGCTGCGCTCGCTACGACAGGGATGGCGGACTTCAGGGAACGAGATAGCCTCGACGTCGAGACAGGCGTCCGACCTGGCAAGCGGTGGACGCGACTAAACAGCTTGTGCATCAATATCTCCCTTTCCCCAGCGCCAATCCCCCCGTCGGGGGGCGACTTCCAGATTCTTGAGCGACCCAGCTATGGGTCGCTGGCAGTTAGCTCGTCAAGGTCGGCATAGCCATCGCAATGATGGCTCAAGATCGTGCGTTCCCAAAGGCAATTTCAGCTGCGACTTACCGAGCATATCTGCATGAATGAGCTGATTGATTGCCTGGGAGGCAGGGGGGGAAACCCACGGCGGTGCAAGCACAAAGCACCAAGCGAAACTACGCCGGCGGATGAGCAGGCGTCTTCGATCGGCATGCGCGGGGCTAGGCGGGAATCGCCGTTCGCGGGCGTCTGGCAAGAAGACCCAGAAGCCGCTCCCTCGCGTGCGGCATGGTGAGGCCGTGGGGCTCGAGCACGTCGCGTTCGAGGAAGTGCCCGGTCAGCACCAAGCCCGCTTCGATATCGCCCTCTTCAATCGGGGCCGTGTCATCGAGCAGGAAGGCCGGCAGCTTGAGCAGCTTGCTGCAATAGGGCTTCCCTGCATCCCGCGATACGGCACGGCCGGAGCGGGGCGACACATAGACGAGGTCCTGGTCGACGCCGGTCGCGGCGCATGCGCTGAGGTCGAGACCGAAGCCAAGCTCCTGCAACAGCTGAAGCTCCCAGCGGACAAGCAGAGTAGGCCAGATCTTGGCCTCGTCGAAGGCGCGCAGCACCTGAAGCGCCGCCGCGTAAAGTCCAGGATGCGGGTCGCGTTCGGGCAAGAGCCGCGCAAGGCCACCAAGTGAGCCGATCGCGGCAAGGGCGCGGGCATCGTCGAGCACGCGCCCAGCATGGGCCTCCATCAGCTCGACATTGAAGCCGCCGAGATGCTCCGAGAGCCGCGCCCGCCAGGTGACGCCAAGCAGATTGCCGGGCTGCAGCAGCGGGCGCATGCGGCGCGAGCGCCCTCCCCGCACGAGCCCGAGATGGCGTCCATGGCTAAGGGTGAGAAGCTCGGCGACCATGTTCGCCTCGCCGAGCGGCTTGGTTGAAAGCACGAGGCCTTCGTCGCTCCAATCCATGGCTTAGCTTCGAGCCTATTTCTTCGGATAGTCCAGGCCCATCTCGCGGTAGCGCTCGGGATCGTCGCCCCAGTGCTCCCTCACCTTGACGAAGAGAAAGAGATGCACCGGCACGCCCGCCATCTCGGCGATGTCGGCGCGGGCGGCCGATCCGATTTCCTTGATGGTCTGACCCTTGGCGCCGAGCACGATCTTTCGCTGGCTCTCGCGCTCCACAAAGATGGTCTGCTCGATGCGGACGCTTTTGTCCTTCAGCTCCTTCCACTCGGCGGTCTCGACGGTGAGCGTGTAGGGAAGCTCCTCGTGCAGCCGCAAGAAGAGCTTCTCGCGGGTGATCTCGGCGGCGGTATGCCGGAGCGAAGCGTCGGTGAGCTGGTCCTCGGGAAAGAGCCACGGGCCCGGGGGCACCGCTCCCGCGAGATAGGCTTTAAGGTCGGCGACGCCGTCGCCGGTGAGCGCCGAAAGCATAAAGACGCGGTCGAAGGGCCTGATGGCGGCGACCTCGGTGGCCAGGCGCAGCAGCTCGGGCTTTGCCACCTGGTCGATCTTGTTGAGAACGGCGACGATGGGTCGCCTCACCTCTGGCAGGTGCTTGAGGAGAGGGTCGAGGCTCCGATCGAGGCCGCGCTCGGCGTCGATCACCAGCACCACGAGGTCGGCGTCCCCCGCCCGATCCCAGGCCGAGGCGAACATGGCGCGGTCGAGTCTCCGCTTCGGCTGAAAGATGCCCGGCGTGTCGACGAGGATGATCTGGCTCGCGCCGTCGAGCACGATGCCGCGCACCGGCCCGCGCGTCGTCTGCGCCTTGTGGGTGACGATGGAGATTTTGGCGCCGACCAGCGCGTTGGTCAGCGTCGACTTGCCGCTGTTCGGCGCCCCGATGATGGCCACGAAGCCGCAACGGGAGGAAACCTCGGGGGCGTCAGCCATCGACGGGCGCCTGCCAGACGCCTTCGCGCAAGAGCATGGCGAGCGCTGCCGCCTGCTCGGCCGCGCGCTTGTTCTCCCCCTGGCCGCGCTCGGGCGCGACACCGTCGATCTGCACCTCGGCGGTGAAGCGCGGGGCGTGGTCGGGGCCCTCGCGGGCGACCTCGAGATAACGCGGCAGCGGCAGGCGCCGTCCTTGCGCCCATTCCTGCAGCACCGATTTGGCGTCAGGCGCGGCGAGCTCGAGCACGCTGAGCTGCGGCTCCCAGAAGCGGCGCACCACGGCCTTTGCCGGCTCGTAGCCGCCATCGGCGAAGATGGCGCCCAGCACCGCCTCGCAGGTATTGGCGAGGATGGTCTTCTTGCGGCGGCCGCCGCTGCCGGCCTCGCCTCCGCTCATTGTGATCACGTTGCCGAGGTCCCACGCTTGCGCGACCTCGGCGCAGGTCTCGGCGCGCACGAGGTGATTGAACCAGCGCGCGAGCTCGCCCTCGTGGGCCTTGGGAAAGCTGTCGGCGAGAAGCTCGGCCACGGCGAGACCGAGCACGCGGTCGCCAAGGAACTCGAGCCGCTCATTGTCCTCGTTGGGCCGCGCACCCGCCCGCGCACTCGCATGGGTGAGCGCTAGCTTGAGCAGCGCCGGATCGGAAAATTCGTGCCCAAGCCGGGCGGAGAGCTGGTCGAGCGCCGTGTTGCGCGGCTTAGGCACGGCTCAATGCACCACCATCAAGATGCGCGACCAGCGAACGCTGGTCGGCCAATGCCAGAATTCCCAGAAGCTCGAGTTCTCGTCGATGGAGAAGAAGATGATCTGCGCCTTGCCCACCAGATTCTGGAAGGGCACGAAACCGACCTCCGACAGGAAGCGGCTGTCGGTGGAGTTGTCGCGGTTGTCGCCCATCATGAAGAACTCGCCTTCGGGCACCTTGTAGACCTCGGTGTTGTCGCCGAAGCCGTCCTGCACGAGATCGAGAACAGGATAAGTCACGCCGTTCGGCAGCGTCTCCATGTAGCGCGGCGTGTGCCGCTCCCGGCCCGACGGCTCCGTCACCACGAAATCGTCGACGCGCACCTTGGGGATCGCCTTGCCGTTGATGTTGAGCACGCCGTGGACCATCTGGATCTCGTCCCCGGGCAGGCCGATCACGCGTTTGATGTAGTCCGTCTCGTTGTCGCGCGGCAGCTTGAACACTGCCACATCGCCGCGGTCTGGCTCCTTGGCCCAGACCCGGCCCGAGAACAGGTTCAGCCCGAACGGGATGGAATACTTGCTGTAGCCGTAGCTATATTTCGACACGAAGAGATAGTCCCCGATGAGGAGCGTCGGGATCATCGAGCCAGAAGGAATGTTGAAGGGCTGGAACAGGAAAATCCGCACGATCAGCGCGAGGATCAGCGCGTGGATAATGACGCGCGCGGTGTCCTTTACACTGCTTCTTGCTTCCGTGTTCTCGGCCTCGACGCTCATGCGGAAGCTCTCCTCGGTTCTTAGCTTGGAATCCAACCCGCTATGGGACTGGCGCCCCTATAGCCTCTCCCTGAGAATGAGGCAAACCGGTCAATCGCGCAGGGAGACCTTTATCGCTGAAATGATGACGATCGCCTGGGCGGTCGGGAAATCGTCGGTGATGGAGAGGTCGATGCGCACCTCATGGCCCTCGGGCGTCAGAGCCTGAAGCGCCCTCGCCGCCCCTCCGGTAAGCTGCAAGGTGGGCCGCCCGGTCGGCAGATTGACGACGCCCATGTCGCGCCAGAATACGCCGCGGCGGAAGCCTGTGCCGAGCGCCTTGGCGCATGCCTCCTTGGCGGCGAAGCGCTTGGCGTAGGAGGCGGCGCGGCCCGCCCGGCCGTCGGATTTCTGTCGCTCCGTCTCGGTGAACACACGGGCGAGGAAGCGCTCGCCATAGCGCTCGATGGTGCGCTCGACCCGCCTGATATCGATCACGTCGTTGCCGAGCCCGATGATCATCACGCTCCGCCGGCCCGAACTTCCGTGTCGCTATGCCGCAGGGTTTGTCGTCCCTTGTCCATCGCCGCCCGCATGCGCCGCACGCTTTGCGCGAGACCGACAAAGATCGCCTCGCCCACGAGGAAATGGCCGATGTTGAGCTCGACGATCTCGGGCAGCGCGGCGATGGTTTCCGCTGTCGCAAAATTGAGGCCATGCCCGGCATGCACTTCGAGGCCGAGATCATGCGCGGCCCGTGCGCCGTCACGAATGCGCCGCCATTCGGCTTCGGCATCGTGAAGGCGTCCTTCGACAAACGCATCGCACCAGCCGCCAACGTGAATCTCGATGGCCGGCGCCCGAAGACGTGACGCCGTTTCGATCTGGCGAAGCTCGGCAGCAATGAACAGCGATACGTGGATGCCGGCATCGACAAGCTTGGAGATCACCGGCGCCAGCAGATTGTGTTGGGCGACGACGTCGAGCCCTCCCTCAGTGGTGCGCTCGGTGCGCTTCTCGGGAACGAGACACGCGGCGTGCGGCTTCGTCCTGAGCGCGATCGCCAGCATCTCCGGCGTCGCCGCCATTTCGAAATTGAGCGGCGCAAGTGCCGCCGCCGTGAGCCGCGCAATGTCGTCGTCGGTGATGTGGCGGCGATCCTCGCGCAAATGCGCGGTGATGTTATCGGCGCCGGCCTCGACCGCAAGCTCGGCGGCGCGCAAGGGATCGGGATGGCGCCCTCCCCGTGCATTGCGGAGCGTCGCCACGTGATCGATGTTGATGCCGAGGCGGATGGGAGGCGCGCCCAGGCCTTGGCGCGCGCGCGTCGAGGGGGCGGCCGTCATGGGGCGCCGAGAGCTTCCCGCCCCGCCCTCAGCTCAATCTCGCGGCGGCGGCGATGCTGATAGGCCTCGACCATCGGCTTGACGACGACATAGCTCAGCGCGGCGAGAGCGAGCCCGACAGGGATGCAGCCGAGCGTCATGGGCTTCAGGATCGGCCACAGCTTCTCCAGCGAGGATTGGAAAATGCCGTTGGAGAGATCGATGTGCTGGGTCTTGACCCTCCCGCCAAGCATCAAATTGCCGGCCTCGTAGGTCATGTACCAGAACAGGGGATAGGTCAGCGGATTGCCGAGGAAGGTCCCGAGAATCGCGGCAACGATGCTGCCGCCGATGACCCAGGCGATCAACGCCGCCATGACCATGTGGGTGCCGAGAAAGGGCGTGAGCGCCGAGAAGGCGCCGGCGGCGAAGCCGAGCGCCACGGCGTGGGGCGAATCGCTCAAGCGGCGAAGGCGATGGACGACGTAGCGGCTCGAGCGGCTCCAGCTGCGGCGGGGCCACAGATGCACCCGCATCCGCTCCAGAAAGCTCTCCGCCACGCGGCGCTTGAACAGCATCACCACCTCGAGAACCGAACGCCAACCAATAGCCAGACGACGGTGGCCCTTTGGCGACGAGAGCGCTATCGCCTGCGATTAGATCGCGACAGCGCTCTACAGCATATTTAGGTTAAGTTCCTCAAGACAACCAGCGTCCTAACCGCTCGCCCGCGCGGCGCTGCTCACGACGTCCTTGGCCCTGAGCCCGGCCAGGATGTCGTTCAAGTGCTTCAGGTCCCACACTTCGAGGTCGATGAGCATCTCGGTGTAGTCCGGGACCCGGTTGGTCATCTTGACATTGTCGATATTGCCGTCGGCCTCGCCGATCACGGCCGCCACCTGGGCGAGGCTCCCCGGCTCGTTCAAGACGGTCACCGCGATCTTGGCCGGGAAGCGCTGCGGATTGTCCTCGCCGATGTCCCAGGTCACGTCGATCCACCGCTCGGGCTCCTCGTCGAAGGCTTTCAGCGCCTCGGCGTGGATCGGGTAGATGGTGATGCCCTGGTCCGGCGTGAGGATGCCGACGATGCGGTCGCCCGGCACGGCGCCGCCGTCGGCGAAGCTCACCGGCAGATCGCCGCGCAAGCCCCTGATGGGGATGCCGCTCGGGCCATCCTGGCGGGGGGGCTCGCTCGATCCGGGCCAGCGGAATTTGAGGCCCATCACCTTACCGAGGCCGAACCAGCCTTCCTCCGTGCGCTTGACCTTGCGTCTCAGCTTGGGAGGCTCGGAGGGCGTCTCCTCGGGAAAGACCGCGCGAACCACGTCGGCCGAGGCAAGCTCGCCCCGCCCCACCGCGGCCATCACGTCGTCGGCGGTCTTCTGCGAGAGACGGCCAAGCGCGAGCCCGATGCTTTCCTCGCTGAAGGTCTTCTCCCGGCGCTGAAAGGCGCGCACCAGGATCTCGCGGCCGAGCTTGCCGTATTGGGCGCGCACGGCGTCGCGGGTCGCGCGTCTTATGGCCGAGCGCGCCTTGCCGGTGACGGCGATGCTTTGCCAGGCCGACGGCGGGAGCTGAGCCTTCGAGCAGACGATCTCGACCTCATCGCCGTTCCTGAGCTCGGTCACGACCGGCATCGGCCGGCCGTTGATCTTGGCGCCGACGCAGGTATTGCCGACGTCGGTATGCACCGCATAGGCGAAGTCGATGGGGTTGGCGCCCCGGGGCAAGGCGATCAGTCGTCCCTTGGGCGTGAAGCAGAACACCTGGTCTTGAAACAGCTCGAGCTTGGTGTGCTCGAGAAACTCCTCGGGATTGTCGCCGTCGAGCAGCATGCCGACCAGGTGGCGGAGCCAGCGATAGGCGTTAGAGTCTTGCGAGGGCACGACGCCCTTGGGCGCATGCGACCCGTTGGCGTCCTTGTAGAGGGCATGCGCCGCCACGCCATATTCGGCGACGGAATGCATTCGCTCGGTGCGAATCTGCAGCTCGACGCGCTGATGGCGGGGCCCCACGATCGTGGTGTGGATCGACTGGTAGTCGTTCTGCTTGGGATTCGAGATGTAGTCCTTGAAGCGGCCGGGCACCACGTGCCAGGTAGTGTGCACGACCGAGAGCGCACGGTAGCAATCCTCGACCTCAGGCACGACGATGCGGAAGGCATAAATGTCGGACAGCTGCTCGAGCGAGATCTGCTTCCGCTCCATCTTGCTCCAGATGGCGTAAGGCTTTTTCTCCCGCCCGGCCACGATGCCGCCCACGTTGGCCTCCTTGAGCTTGGTGGTCACCGCGATCTCGATCTCGTCGATCAGGCCCTGATTGCGCTCGCGCAAGACCTTGAGACGCTCGACCACGGCGGAATGGGCCTCGGGGTTCAGCCAGCGGAAGGCGTGGTCCTCGAGCTCCTCGCGCAACCATTGCATTCCCATGCGGCCGGCGAGCGGCGCGTAGATGTCCATGGTCTCCTCGGCGACGACCTTGCGCTTTGCCGGCTTCATATGCTCGAGCGTCCGCATGTTGTGCAGGCGGTCGGCGAGCTTGACGAGGAGCACGCGGATGTCGCTCGAAATGGCGAGCAGCAGCTTGCGGAAGTTCTCGGCCTGCTCGGCCTTCTTGGTGACGAGGTCGAGCTTCTTGATCTTGGTCAGGCCATCTACGAGCGTCCCGATCTCGCGGCCGAACAGAGCATCGATCTCGCCGCGGGTGGTGTCGGTGTCCTCGATCGTGTCGTGAAGAAGCGCGGTCGCGATGGTCGCGTCGTCGAGGCGCATCTCGGCCAGGATGGCGGCGACCTCGAGGGGGTGGGAGAAAAAGGGAGCGCCGGAGGCCCGCTTCTGATTGCCGTGCGCCTTCATGGCGTAGACATAGGCGCGATTGAGCAGCGCCTCGTCGGCATTCGGCTGGTAGCTCAGCACGCGCTCGACCAGCTCGTATTGGCGGGTCATGGCGCGGGCCTTGTTTCTCTGCTCGGGGCTGCCCCGTCTCCGTCATTCCGGCGCAAGCCGGAATCCAGCCCGCGAAGCGCGACCAAAAAAACTGGATACCGGCTTGCGCCGGTATGACGAGTGTGTGGCAGCTTTGGCCAGCTCCTCAGAAGCTCGAAAACCGGTATCCTGAGCCGTGCGCTCAGCGCGCGGGATACGTCCTCCCGGCTTCCGCCGGGAGGACGATGAAGGTAGGCAAAGCGATAGCCCCGGCTCGGCTTAGAGCAAGTCAGGTCAGCGCGAGCGCGGTCCCGCATTGGAGCCATCCGAAGGTGACTGGCTCGCCATCCTGCGCAACAGCTCCTCCTCGGTCATCTTGTCGACCGAGCTGTCGGCCGACTGATCGTCCTGGCCGAGGATGGGCATCCTGGTGTCGGACGAGAGCATGGGCACGGCTTCCGCCTCGGGCTCATCCACCTCGACATATTTCTGCATCGAGTGGATGAAGTCTTCCCGCAGATCGTCGGCGGCAATCTTCTTGTCGGCGATCTCGCGGAGCGCCACGACGGGATTCTTGTCGTTGTCGCGCTGCACGGCGATCTGGGCGCCGGCGGCAATGTTACGGGCACGGTGGCTGGCCAGGAGCACGAGCTCGAAGCGGTTCGGAATCTTGTCGATGCAGTCCTCGACGGTAACGCGAGCCATCAGGGGATCCTTGTGCGATTTGGCGGATTTGGTCTCTATCTAGGCGGTTCGCCTCGTGCTGGCAAGCCGAAGCGGCGCCTATATCCTCCTGATGACCCGCCCCTGCCCCTGGTTCGAGGCCTCGCGCCAGAGTTCGCGCGCGCTGCGCCGGAGCACCGGGTGACGCCAATCCGGTGCGATATCGAGGAGCGGCTTGAGCACGAAGGGCCGCTCATGCGCGAGGGGGTGAGGCAGGACGAGAGGCCGCGGACCGGCGTGCCTAAAATCTGGGCGGCCTCCACGCCACTGCCGGACCAGGCCCTTATAGTCGATGATATCGATATCGAGCGTGCGTGGCCCCCAGGGCCTGCCGCCGCGGCGTCCCGAGGCCCGCTCGATCCCCTTCAAGACTTTGAGCAGCGCTTCCGGTGGAAGACTGGTGGCGATCAGCGCCACCGCGTTGATGTAAGCAAATTGGCGTGCACGACCGACCGCAGCAGTCTCGTAGAGGGGAGAGACGGCGTTGACGGCGATATTGACGCGTTCGATTTTGCCCAAAGCGCGTGCAATTGTCTCGGCGGATGTCCCCCATGGTCCGGGATAATTTGAACCAAGACCTACCAGGATATTGCTACGCGCCAGCAATTGCGGACTCACCTTGTCACACCTATGTTGTTGAAGCAGCCCTCTAGTCGATGTTTCCGAGAGGCTGCTCTCTCAATCCGCCGATATTGTAGTCATAGAGGCTCACATGAATTTCTATCCGACCGAGCGCATCGCGCTCTTCATCGACGGCGCCAATCTTTACGCCACTGCCAAATCGCTCGCCTTCGACATCGACTACAAGCGGCTGCTTGCGATGTTCCGCAGCAAGGGGCAACTCGTGAGGGCCCTCTATTATACGGCCCTCGCCGAGGAGCAGGAGTACTCCTCGATCAGGCCGCTGATCGATTGGCTCGACTATAACGGCTACACCATGGTGACGAAGCCCACCAAGGAGTTCGTCGACGCGGCCGGGCGGCGGAAGATCAAGGGCAACATGGACATCGAGCTTGCCGTCGACGCCATGGAGCTGTCGGAGTATCTCGACCATATCGTCCTGTTCTCCGGCGACGGCGACTTCCGCTCGCTGGTCGAGGCGCTGCAGCACAAGGGCAAGCGGGTCAGCGTCGTCTCCACACTGACCACCAACCCGCCAATGGTCGCCGACGAGCTGCGCCGTCAGGCGGACCAGTTCATCGATCTTGCCTATCTCCAGCAAGAGATCGGCCGCGACCCTGCCGAGCGGGCGCAGCGCGAGCAGCGGCGGCGCCCTGAGCCGGGACCGCTCGATGAGTTCGAGACCGAGGATCTCATCGAGACCTGAACCTAGCTCCTTCTGAAACTGTTACAGTGTCGAAGGAGGCGTGGAGCGATGCAGGTCGGCTTCATCGGACTTGGGCGCATGGGAAGCGCCATGGCGGCCAATCTCTTGGCGGCCGGCCACGCGCTCACCGTCTATAACCGCACGACCGCCAAGGCCGAGCCGCTTCTCAAGCTCGGCGCGCAACTGGCCAAGACACCGGCCGAGGCCGCGCGGGGCCCGGTCGTGATCACTATGCTCGCCGACGATCGCGCCGCCGAAGACGTCCTGTTCGGGAACGACGGCATCCTCGCCAGTCTTTCTTCCGGCGCGATCCACGTCTCCATGAGCACCATCAGCGTGGCCCTTGCCGAGCGGCTCGAAGCGGCGCATCGCGAGAAACGCCAGGAGTTCGTGTCGGCGCCGGTCTTTGGGCGCCCCGCTCTCGCGGCCACCGGCGAGCTCTTTGTCATTGCCGCGGGCAAGCCCGAAACTGTCGCCGCCTGCAAAGCTCTGTTCGACGTGCTGGGTCAGCGGACCTTCGAGATCTCCCATCAGGCGCCAAAGGCGAACCTCGTGAAGCTTAGCGGCAATTTCCTCATCGCCTCGGTGATCGAGGCCTTGGGGGAAGCGCTCGCGCTGGTGAGCAAGGCGGGGATCGATCGCGCGCAATATGTCGATCTTCTCACCAACACGCTGTTCGGGGCGCCGGTCTTCAAGACCTATGGCGGGCTCATCGCCGAAGAGCGCTACGATCCCGCTGGCTTCAAAGCCGAGCTTGGCTACAAGGATGTGCGTCTTGCTCTGAGCGCGGCGCAGGGTCTCAAAGTGCCGATGCCGCTGGCGAGCCTCATTTCCGATCGCTTCCTTGCGCTCCTTGCTGCCGGGGGCGGCGATCTCGACTGGTCGGCGCTTGCGCTGATCGCCAAGCGCGATGCGGGCGAAGAGACGCCGCTCGGCCCCTCCGATTGAGACTGGATGCGATGGCGCTCCATGCCGCAAGCCCGTCAGAGCCGCCTGAGCCTTCCAGGAACTGTCCTCTTTGTCCCCGCCTCGTCGCATTTCGGCAGGAGAGCAAGAAAGCGCATCCGGATTGGTTCAACGGGGCGGTCCTCTCTTTCGGTTCCGAGGAGGCGCGGCTCCTCATCGTCGGGCTCGCGCCTGGCTTGAAGGGCGCCAACCGGACGGGACGCCCCTTCCTTGGCGACCATGCGGGCGAGCTCCTTTATCGCACGCTGCTGAAGACGGGATTGGCGCGCGGCCGCCATGACCCTTCGGCGCCTCACGATCTTGAGCTTGTCGACTGCATGATCACCAATGCCGTGCGTTGCGTGCCGCCGGCGAACAAGCCGAAGCCCGACGAGATCGCCCGATGCCGGCAGTTCCTGATCGGCCGCATCGGCGCGCTCCCCAATCTGCGCACGCTTCTCGCCATCGGCCGCCTCGCCCATGACAGCATCTTGGACACGCTTAAGCTGAAGCGGGGCGGGTTTCCCTTCGCCCATGGCGCACGGCACGCGCTTCCCCACGGGCTCACGCTGTTCGACAGCTATCACTGCTCGCGGCAGAACACGAATACCGGGCGGCTGACGACCGCGATGTTCGAGACGGTCCTTGCCGAGGCCGCGGCGAGTTTGCGCGAGGTTCAGCAAGCAGGCTGAGCTGCCTTGCCGCCGCCCGGCAACTCGGGCATGCTTCGAGGCGTCAGCTTTGCTCTTTCCGAGGGACGTCCCCACATGCCGGGCTTGGAGATCTCGCCAAACAAGGTCGGCTTTGTGATCGTCAAGGCGCGCGAAATTGCCGCCAAGGTCGCGGCGTGGGACGATGGCGCCACCTCCGATCACGACGCCGAGTCGATTCTCGAATCCTTCTCCGACGACGCGACCCAGGACCAGCTCAAGGGCTTCATCCGCGACCTCAATGAGGACGAGCAGGCGAGCCTCGTGGCCCTTGCCTGGATCGGCAGAGGCTCGTTTGCGCCGGAGGAGCTCGAGGAGGCGCTGTCGACGGCGCGCGCCGAGCGCACCAATCGCACCGAGGACTACCTCCTCGGCATGCCTCTGCTTCCCGACTACCTCGAGGAAGGGCTCGATCGGCTCGGCTACTCGGTCGAGGACGCCGAGGACGAGTCCCTTTAGGGGACCCTCCGCCTCAATCACGCAGCTCGAACCGTCCTCGCAATTCGAACGCATGTTCCGCCGGCTGATAGACCGGATAGATGACGTTCTCGATGCGTCCATCCCAAATCACGAGCGTGAGTCGTTTCAGGTAGTTCACGCCGCCGGTTGCGAAAGTAGGTAAAGCCAGCGCCTTGGCAAAGTGCTCGCCGGCGTCGCTCAGGACCGGAAACGGCAGCCACAAACGTTCGGCCATCTCGCGCTGATGCTCCGTGGTCTGACCGCTCAAGCCAAAGAGCCGGACCTTCCACTGCGCGAAGTCGGGAGCCCAATTGCGGAATCCCTCGAGTTCCGGCGTCGAGCCATGGGCGCCGGGGATCACGTCCCAATCGGGCGGATTGGGAAAGCCCGGCCGCCCGGTCCAGGGATAGATGATGACGAGGCTTACGCCTGGGATCTCGGCAAGACAAATCTCCGTGCCGTCCGTCGCGGGCAGCACGACAGGCGGCAGCTTCAGGCCGGGCTTGAGGTGATCGGCAGCGCCGTCGTCGATTGGCTTAAGGAAGCTGTCGCGGTTGCTCACCCGTCGCTCTTCTCTGCACGGCCAGCCCCGAATCGTCATTCCGGCGTAAGCCGGAATCCAGCTCAAAATCCGTGGCTCCATTGCTGGATACCGGCTTTCGCCGGTATGACGAGGCTGGAGCTACCCTTTCTCGCGCATGAGCCGGCCTTTCTGCCGGTCCCAATCGCGTTTCTTCTCGGTCTCGCGCTTGTCGTGCAGCTTCTTGCCCTTGCCGAGGCCAAGCTCCACCTTGGCGATGCCGCGCGCATTGAAATAGAGCTTCAGCGGCACGAGCGTCATGCCCTCTTTCTGGATGGCGCCGGCGAGACGGCCCATCTCGCGGCGGTGCACGAGCAACTTCCGCCGCCGCGTCGGATCATGCTTGGCACGGCCGGCTTGGGTATATTCCGCGATATGGGCGTTGATTAGATAAAGCTCGCCGCCCTCGCTCGAAGCATAGGCGTCTGTGATATTGGCCTTGCCGGTGCGGAGCGACTTCACCTCCGAGCCGAGCAGCGCAATACCGGCCTCGAGCTTCTCCTCAATGTCGTAGTTGAAGCGCGCCTTCCTATTCTCGGCGACGAGCTTGCCGCCTTCGCGCTTCGGCGCCATGAGGTGTCCTCGCCCGGTCTAGACGAGAAAGAGGCCGACGGCGGCTAGGGCGTCATCGACTTTTTTCCGCGAAGCCGGCGTCAATGGCGCCAGCGGCAGGCGCGTGTCCGCAGCGCACAAGCCAAGCTTGCTCGCGGCATATTTCACGGGGACCGGGTTTGACTCGACGAACAGCGCATCGTGCAGCGGCATCAGCCGGTCCTGCAGCTGAAGCGCGAGCCTGAAATTGCCACCAAGGCAGGCAAGCTGAAACTCGGAGCACAGGGCTGGCGCAATATTGGCGGTGACGGAGATGCAGCCCTGGCCGCCATGGGCCATGAAACCTAGCGCGGTGGCGTCCTCGCCGGAGAGCTGGACGAAGTCGGTGCCGAGCGCCGCGCGCTGCTGGCTCACCCGCGCCATGTTCGCGGTCGCGTCCTTCACGCCCACGATGTTCTTGAGCTTGAACAGCCGCACCATGGTGTCCACCGACATGTCGACGACGCTCCGCCCCGGGATGTTGTAGATGAGGATCGGAACATCGGTGCAGTCGTTGATGGCCTTGTAGTGAAGGTAGAGCCCTTCTTGCGTGGGCTTGTTGTAGTAGGGCGTCACCACCAGCACGCCGTCGGCGCCGGCAGTCTTGGCGTGGCGGGTGAGCTCAACCGCCTCGGCGGTCGAGTTCGATCCGGTCCCCGCAATCACCGGCACGCGGCCGCCTGCCGCCTCGATGCAAAGCTCGATGACGCGCTTGTGCTCGTCATGGGTCAGCGTCGGCGATTCGCCGGTGGTGCCGCACGGAACCAGCCCGTGAGTGCCCTGGTCGATCTGCCACTCGACGAGCTTCTGGAAGGCTTTGGCGTCGACCTTGTCGTCCTTGAACGGCGTGATCAGGGCCGTGATCGAGCCTTGGAATGGCGGCATTGGCACGGGGTGAACTCCTGAGGTCGAGCGCGTTCTCTGGCGACGCGGCTAAAAATCACGGCGGACAATAGGGTGTGGGGATTGAGCCGGCAAGCCGATGGAGAACGCGGCAACAGGCCTTGACTGTGCTTCCCGCACGCCGATCAGCATTCGACCCGTTATAAAGCAAATATCATATTTCCCAGCAGCTTATAGAGTTTTTCTGAGAGTGATTGTGATCCTGCGGGGGTTACCCTAGACATTTTTCCGCCGGATTCTTTCAGACATTGTTCAATTTGGGCACATTACAGTGCTGTCATCGTCGCGGCTCCCCGGCTCGGGGGACGTCCTGACTGCTAGACGCAGGATCGTAACCGGTACCGATCGACGAATGAAACGCTTTCGCGCGCACGCTTTGCCATTGCTTGTCTTCCTTGCGTGTCTCGCCCCGCTCCCGGCTGCGGCGAAGGCGAAGTCTCCGGCTGCCCCGCCACCGACCTTGCCTGACCGCAATCCGCATCGCGCGGCAGCAGCGCCCGTTTCTGCCGTGCCGGCCACGCCCACAACAGCTTCCCTGCCGGCCACGCCGGCTCAAGAGGCTGCACCTTCGTCAGGGGTTGCGCCAGCACCTGACACCGCGGCCGCACAAGCGGCTCCGACGGTGACGGGCACGCTTCCCCTGCCCGACCGGAACCCGACGACGTCGGTGTCCATGACACCGGCTCCGGCCACTTCATCGGTCATGCCCAAGACCAGCGCGACGGTCTCGGACATTCCCCTTCCCGACCGGAACCCGAAGGCGCCCCCGCCGTCCTTGCTATCGCTCGGGCCATCAGTTTTGGCGGTCCCCTCTGCCGCACCTCAAATGGCGCCATCAGCTCCCGTCGTCCCGTCTGCCGCGCCTGTCGGAACGGTCTCCGACATACCGCTGCCCGACCCCAATCCCAACCGCGCGGCGACGATTCCGTTCGAGATGAAGGGCACGCTCACCCCCGCCATCCAAGCGCCCCCGCCGGCGATGGACTATGCGTCGATTTTGAAGCCGATCCTCTCCTACGACCTCAGCGACGCGGATGAGTCAAACCTCAGGGACGTGATGCGCGGAGGGGCCTCGGCGGCCAGCATCCAGGACCCAGCAGCCCGCGCCTTCGCTCTCTGGTACAAATATCGAGGCAGCAGCATCTCCGGCAGCGCCGATGCCATCGAGCAATTCCGGCTCTCCCATCCCGATTGGCCAGGCCAGGACGAGATGCGCGAGAAGGCGGAGACGGTGCTCTTCCTCAACGATGCAAGCCCCGACGCGGTCAAAGCCTTTTTCGGCAGCTCGGCCCCGCTCACCGGCGCTGGCAAGGCCGCTCTGGCGGGCGCATACCTGAAGGACGGCAACGACGCGGCGGCGCGCGATCTCGTCGTCTCGGCCTGGCGCGATCACAAGCTCAATGTCGCGGTGGAGAACAAGATCCTCGACCGCTTCGGCAGCATGCTCACCGTCGAGAATCACCGGGCGCGCATCGACCGGCTGCTCTATCCCGACGATAAAGCGGCGACGGATGCAGCACTCCGCGTCTCCAAGCTGCTTCCTGCCGATGAGCAGAAGAAGGTCGCCGCCCGCATCGCCATCGTGAAGCGCGGCAGCAATGCCGGCAAGCTTCTCGATGCGTTGCCGGCAGGCGCCGTCAATGCCGATGTCGGGCTTCGCTTCAGCCGCATCCAATGGCTCCGGCGCAAGGACCGCGACGAAGAAGCCTGGAAGATGCTGCTCGATGCGCCGAGCGAGCCGAACATATTGCTCGATCTCAACAATTGGTGGGTCGAGCGGCGCCTGAACTGCCGGACCGCGCTCAATGCCGGGAGGGCCCGCATCGCTTATGAGATCGCCGATAAGCACGGCCTCGTCTCGGGCGATTCCTATATCGAGGCAGAATTTCTCGCCGGCTGGATCGCGCTGCGCTTCCTGTCGGAGCCGCAAACGGCCTTGCGCCATTTCATTCTTCTCCGCGCGGCGGCGACAAGCTCGAAGAACATAGCGCTCGGAGAATATTGGCTTGGCCGCACGGCGCTTGCCCTTGGCGACCACGGCTCTGCCGTCGTCCATTTCCACGGCGCCGCCAAATACCCGCAATATTTCTACGGGCAGCTCGGCCGCCAGGCGCTCGACGCCAAGCCCGCGCATCTCGAGATCACGGCCACCCCGCTGCCGACGGACGAGGACATTCAACGCTTCCTGTCCCGCGACGCGGTGCGCGCGATCGGGATCGCTCGCGCGACGGGGCTGGAGGGGGTCGCGCCACAGTTCTACCTGGCGCTCTCGCGCAAGCTTGAGAGCCCGGCCGAGGTCGTGCTGCTGGCCGAGCTCGCCAAGGCCTCAGGCGATCCGCAGATCGCGCTCAGGCTGTCGAAAATCGCCTTCAACCGCGATCTCCCCGTCGGCGATTATGCGCTTCCCATCGGGGTCATTCCGGAATTCAAAAGCCTGCTTTCCGACCGCGTCGACCCGGCCCTGGTGCATGCCCTCTCCCGGCAGGAGAGCGAATTCAACGCCGCCGCCAAGAGCCCGGTCGGAGCGAGCGGTCTGATGCAGCTGATGCCGAGCACCGCCAGGGCCGTCGCCAAGCAATACAATGTGAAGTTCGAGGCGGCGCAGCTGACCAATGCTGCCTACAACACCCAGCTCGGCGAAGCGCATTTGCGGGGCCTCATCGACAGCTATAACGGCTCCTATTTCCTGTCGCTCGCCGCTTACAATGCCGGCGGCGGCCGCGTCGCCGAATGGATGAAGGCCTTCGGCGACCCGCGCAACCCGAACGTCGACCCCGTCGATTGGATCGAGCGCATCCCCTTCACCGAGACGCGGCAATATGTGGTGAAGATCATGGAGACGTTGCAGCTTTACCGCTCGAGACTGGCGGGGCCGAAGCAGGCGCTGCAGCTCGTGCAGGACCTCAATCGCGGCCGGAGGATCCCGCCCTCTGCGGATGCGGCCGCAGCCGCCCCTGCGGCACCGGCCGTCGAGGTGCAGGCAAAGTCGGAGTGAGACGTGCCGCCGCGTCCATAAATCGTTACTGAGGCTTGCTCCCTCGGCAACTTTGCTGAACACTGAAGAGCAGGCGCTGTCCCACGCGCGAACAATCGTTCCAGATACGCTCCCAAGGTTGAAATCCGCAAGATGCCCGAGCTTGACGGCGAGCTGTCGCGAGACATCTATTACGCGTCGTTCGACGACCTGAAGCTATATGTCCGCCACTATCCGGCGCCGGATGAGAAATTCCGGAGCGTCATCTGCCTTCCTGGCCTCACCCGCAACAGCCGGGACTTCCACCAGCTTGCGACCTATCTCTCCAAGCATGCGCCAAAGCCGCGCAACGTCTATTGCTTCGACTATCGCGGGCGCGGTCGCTCGCAATACGACCGCAACTGGCGCAACTACATCCCCTATATCGAGCTGCTCGACACGCTCGACTTCTTGACCCTGCACGGGCTGCATAAGGTGGCGGTGGTGGGCACCTCGCGGGGCGGCATCATCGCCATGCTGATGGCGGCGTTCAGGCCCACGGCGATGGGCGCCGTCGTGCTCAACGATATCGGTCCGGTGATGGAGACGCGCGGGCTTGCCCGCATCATGGGCTATGTCGGGGGCATGCCGGTGCCGAAGACCTGGCCTGATGCCGTCATGATCGTGCGCGAGATGAACGAGCGCGCCTTCCCGGCCTTCAGCGATGCCCAATGGGAGGAGATTGCCCGGGAGGTGTTCGACGAGCGCAAGGGGCGCCCCGCACGGGCCTACGATCGTAAGATCGCCCGGGCCTTCGGCGCTATCGATTTGAGCCGGCCGGTTCCCGACCTCTGGCCGCAGTTCATCGCGCTAGGCCAAGTCCCCGCATTGGTCCTGAGAGGCGCCAATTCCGACGTGCTCAGCGCCGAGACGCTTGAGGCGATGGTCGAGCGCCACCCCAATCTGCGCACGCTGACCGTGCCGGACCAGGGACACGCGCCCGTGCTCAAGGAGCCCGAGATCGTCGAAGCCATCGGTGCATTTCTCGCCGCCAACGACTAGGGCGCTTTCGCTTGAAATTGAACCCGCGACAGCGCTCTGGCTTTTCCGGCCTCATTCGCTCTCGAGCAAGGGCAGGAATTTCGGCAGATCGCCGCTCGGCGATTGGCTGTCGGTGCGGACGATTTCCTTGATGCGCGGGATGACCTGAGAGGCGAGGTCACGGGACGCCGACGCCTCCTTCCACTTGATGCTCTCCGAGGTGGAAAACAGTGCCGGAAGATCGCGCCTGAGCTGGTAGGAGACCGCGACCGCGGTGCCCTTGTCGGGCGCCACGCCCTCGATCGTGACCGCAAGCCCTGACAGCGAAATCTTCCCGGAGTCGAGCCGGCTCAGCGCGCGCAATGCCGCGGCGACCGCCTCGTCCCATTTCTTGGGCGCGCCCGAGGCAAGCTCGAGCCGGTCATCAAGGCCAGGCCGCTCGAACAATTGCCGCGACAGCTCCCGTACCTGCTTACGAGCGTCTTCGCTCGGCACGCTCCCCGATAGGCTCAACGCATTGGCGCCGAGATCGGCGATGAACACGAATGGGTCGGCGATCGGGGGCCGGACGTTTTCGCCCATGATGGAGAGCCCGGTGGGCAACGGCCCGGCAAGGGCCTTCTTCACCTCGGCGTAGTCGGCGGCGCTGCGCGCCTCGCCATCGACCTTCAAAGCGACATCGAGAAGGCGCACCGAGCCGCGCTTCAGATGCGACAGCTGCTTGAGCCCGAAGCTCACCGCGCCGAGCCACTGTTCTTTCGCAGGCGCGCCCTTGGCGATCTTGAGCCGGTCCTCGACCTCCAAGTCCGGGAAGTGCGCCTTCACCATGCCGAGCAGCGTGCGACGATCCTCCTCCGATGGCACCGAGCCGCGCAGCCTTATGCCGGACTCGATGCGCGTCGCCGACCAGACATACCCGGCCGGGGCGACATCGGTCTTGTCGGCGACTTTTACGGAACCCGTCACCGTCGGCGCGAGCCACGCTTGCGCGGCACGCAAGCCTGGTCCGGTGCTCAGGCCCGCGCGCAGGCCGAAGGCGACGATCAAGGCCACCAAAGCGACGACGCCGAGCAGCAACAGTCTCGGCCGGGACACCGACATGGAATCCTCATCCGCCCTGATGCGGCACCACTTGGCTTGGTTGCCTGCTCTGTCCAAAACCCTCGATATCCTGTCTTGCGGCAGCGCTTCGCTAGACCGAAACGCGATGACGATGTCGCGGTGGGCGGGACCCAGCCATTAACCCCTTCGCCCGGATGCCCATAAGAACCGGCCCCACGTCCCTCGGGTGGTCTTTCCCGAGGTCTTGAGCGTGAATGATGAAACTATAGGCCATCGGTAGACGCGGTTCCAGGCGGCTCTTGCCCTTTCCGGCTCTATTGGTGAAGCACCTTCCTGACGGCAATTCTGCCCGCTTCTATCGCCCCTTGCCAGACAGGATTCCGTCGCTTGGGCTGCGGTTAGTGGAAGTGGTTGGCGAGGCCAATGATGCCGATCGCGATGAGATAGATCGCCACCACGTAATTGAGCAAGCGCGGCATGAGCAGGATCAGAATTCCGGCGATCAAGGCGATCAATGGATTGAGCAGGACTGGATCAAGCGTCATCGTTTCTTCCCCGTTAGTTGGCCGGCGGGCCCGATTCGTCGCATGGACGAGGCGGAGCATAAGCCATCGGGGCCGGCTTGTCGTGGGCTGAAAAACTGGCGAAGACTTGAGCATTGGCAGCGCAAACTAAAGTGTCCAAGCCACCTTCAATCTTGTTCCAAAAAGCATATATCCCGTCTTGTCCTTGCCGCTTTTGGCGGCAATGGGTATGCACCGGGCCGGTCTGAGGGGACCAGCCAGCACCTCACGCGGGGAGAAGGGGGGCGGGCAGCAGCATGATCGTCGACCACCCTGGCTTCTGGCTCGCCGTCCTGCAAATCATCTGGATCGACATCTTGTTGTCCGGCGACAACGCCGTGGTGATTGCGCTTGCCTGCCGCAAGCTGCCGCCCAAGCAACGCCTTTGGGGCATCGTGCTCGGGACGCTGGTGGCCATCAGCCTCCGCGTCGTATTCGCGGGCTTGATCACGACACTGATGAAGATGGCCTATCTGAAGCTCGTCGGCGGCGCGCTTCTGCTGTGGATCGCCGTCAAGCTGCTGGGGCCCGAAGAGAACGGCAAGAACGGTCAGATCGAGCCGGTCGACAATCTGCTGCGCGCGATCAGGATCGTCGCCATCGCCGACGTGGTGATGAGCCTCGACAACGTCATCGCCATCGCCGCGGTCGCCGAGAAATTCGAGGCGCCGGAAAGCTATGCGCTGTTGATGTTCGGGCTCGCCGTCAGCATCCCGCTGATCATGGCGGGCGCCGCCATCGTCATGACGCTGCTGGAGCGCTTTCCCATCGTGGTCTGGGCCGGCGCCGCGCTGCTCGGCTGGATCGCCGGTGAGATCATCGCCAAGGATCCCTTGTTCACGGCAAATCTCGATCCCTCGACCGCGCACACGGTCTGGATAATCGGCGCGACCTTGGGCGCGCTCTTCGTGGTTTGCGCCGGACTGGTGCGGCGGCGCTGGCTCCGGCGCAGCGCACCGGATCAGATCTAGCGTCCGCTGACGGAGCACCCCGGCGCGCCCGATCTCAGGCCCCCCCGGATTTGGCCGCTGCCGGGTCGGCCGTCACCGGACTTGCCGGCCGCTTATGGCCTTTAGGACCTCCTGCCACATTGTCGGCCACGAAGGCGCCCCGCTTGCCTATCGGCTTGGATTTGCCGCTCGTCGTGTCTTGCGCCGTCTGCAGCTCGAGCTCGGCGTTGATCTCGGCGCCGAGCAGCACGATGTAGAATGAGATGTAGAGCCAGAACAGGAGCACGATCACCGCGCCGAGCGAGCCGTAGGTCCTGTCGTAGTGAGTGAAATTCGCGACATAGAACGAGAAGCCCGCCGAGGCGAGCAGCCATATGGCGGTGGCAAAGATCGATCCCATGCTCACCCAGTGCCATTTGGCGCTCCGCCGGCAAGGGCCGTAGCGGTAGAGGAGCGAGAGAAGGATCAGCACCAAAAGCGCCAGCAAAGGCCAGCGCGCAATCCTGACGAAAAGCTCGAAGGCATGGGAGTAGCCTGCATAGGCGAAGAGGATGGGCACATAGACGATGGCCAGCAGCCCGATAACCCCGCCGAGAATCCCCACAACGGCGAAGGTGAAGGCGCTCAAATAGAATCGAAGCAGGCTGCGGCGCTCGGGCTCCTCATAGGCGATGTTGAGGGCGGCGAACATGGCTTGCGTCAGAGACATGACGCTCCACAGCGAAAGCGCTAGGCTCAGCGCGAAACTCCAGCCGAGCACCCTGCTCGGCGCTTCGGCGACGCGGCGGATCTGGTCGATGACGAGGTCGTAGGCCTGCGCCGGTAGCACCGATCCAAGCATGCCGAATTGCTGCTCTACGGTCGCTGGATCGGCGGTGAGCCCGTAAAGCGAGATCAGCGCCGAGAGCGCCGGAAAGATGGCGAACAGCGCATAGAAGGCGCAGCCCGCGGCGACCACCGAGAGATTGTCGCGGCTGCTTTCGGTCCACACCCGTTGCGCGACCTGCCACCAGCCCTTGAGCGGGATATGGTAAGGACGCGTCGCGTCGCGTCCATAAGGATCGGGCTTGCGGCTCATGGCCTTATGAAGGATCGTGGGAGCGTCCAAGACAAGCGCATAATGCGGGGCCGCGTTGCGCGGTTCCGGGCGCTGGATCTCCGGCAGAATAGCCTAGAGCGCTATCGCCTGAGATTGAATCGCGACAGCGCTCTAGCTTTTTGTTTGAGCATGATCTTTCGGAAACCCGGTTTCCACTTTTCTAAGATCATGCTCTGACGACAGGAGGGGTGGCCGAGTGGTTGAAGGCACCGGTCTTGAAAACCGGCAGACGCGCAAGCGTCTCGAGGGTTCGAATCCCTCCCCCTCCGCCATCTATGACAACAACCTATTGATTTAGAACGATTTGTTGCCAGATTAGACGGTAAGCCACCTATCCTGCCCACATTCTTTCTTGACGTTGCCGGACAGGCAGGCGCACTCTCATGCGCGCCCCGACCGAGTGCGCAACACTCGGTCGAGACGACTTGCCACCGCAAACCCAGGGAGGACCGCGGTGACCAATTTTCAAATATCATTGAATCCGGCGTTGGGCACTCGTCGCCTCCTGGCCATCCATGGAGGAACTGATGTTGCAAACCACCAAGAAGATTGTTCGAAGGAAGCCGGCCCCCAAGGCACGGACGTTCAAAACGCCCGAGGCCCAAGCCGATTGGGTCAAGCATGATCGCATTGCCGACCGCCTCGAAGAGATTGCCCGCAAGGCCGACCTAGTGGCGTGGGCGCTCCAAGGCGCCATGGCGCTTGAGG
>JBGQMX010000031.1:0-25135 GCA_041500805.1 Methyloceanibacter sp. | reverse complement strand
TGACCGAAACGAAGCGTCTCGAATTCCGCGGCATCGAGGCCCTTCAGCTTAAGGGTGCAGGCGGCGTATCTCTCGTGTCCGAACTCAAGTTCGATGGACCCGAATTTGGTGAACCACGCGATGTAGTCCTTGAGCCGCTCGTGTGTGAACTTGTCGCCATTATTGTTGTTGAAACCCTTGATCAAAATGCGCGTGCCGCTTGGCTGGTCGCCTGCCTCACTCTCCTGCACCTCCGCCCTGGGGAGTTCGCCTTCGTGCAGGCTAGCGTAAGGCTGCATCATACGGGCCACGCGCCGGGTGCCCCCCTTAACGGTCTCAACCTCAATAGACTGACAATTGAAGAAGACCTTCGTGCCGTGTCCCTTCTCGCCAATCGCGTTAGGGTTGTTTCTTTTTGTTGAATTCCCGAGATCGAAGAAGGCCTGCAGCTCCTCTCGATCCATTCCAGTTCCGTTATCGCTGGCGACGATATGGAGAACGCGAAGCCCCTGTTCCTTACGCGAGTGGAATTCGAAAGTAATTTCTGTTGCGTCTGCATCGAGCGAATTGCTGATCGATTCGCGCACAAGCTCGAGTGGGTTGGTAAAGTCCCCTGAAATTTCCAGAAACTCGCGCGCCGCATCAACTGCGGGCGTTATCTGAAATTGTGCCATGGCAATCCCCCGCAGACGCAGCACTCCAGTGGCCGACTTTAGAGCAACCCTGGGCTGCGGGGAAGGCAAGTCTTCCCGCTGCGCCGGAGTTCTTACGTCGCGGTCGACGCGGCAACGTCAAAGAAGCGGCTCTGGCTCCCCTAAATGCCGGGCCACTGTGGGGGCGCAGGCCGGACGGGATGCCCCTCAGACTTTTCAACCGCAGATAGGTATAACCCCGGGGGGGTGGTGCCTCACTTTAATTGTGGCATCGCATCGCAGTTGATTTGTCCTTGGGAATCCACCATTTAATAGGGCTGAGATGATAATCCGAAATGGGAAGACGAGGGAGCGGCGCGGCGGGAGTACCGTTGCGTCGGCGTTTTGGTTTGGCTAAGGTCCCGCTCAGCTCCCTTAGGGGCGCTCGGGGCACTGCGAGCGAGGAGCATTATGCCAACCGGTCCAAGCGGACAGAAGCGACCATCCGACGCAATCGGCACGGCGATCATGGTTGCAAAGATCGCTACGGGAGAAGCAGCAGACAATCTCAAGGTAAAGTCTGGGCGCGTCCGCTCTGGAAAAGCGGGAGCCGCTGCCAGAGCGAGCAAGCTCACACCACGTCAGCGCTCCGATATTGCTCAGAAGGCAGCCACCGAGCGGTGGCGCAAAAGAGACCGAAATGGCTGACGATACAAAAGACAAAACTCCAAGCCAGCGAATTGACGCCGCGCTTTTGTCGGAAGAAATCCCAAGTTTCTATTGTAACGGATTCGCCAATACGCTTAGCACTGGAGATATTACCACCGTCCTTGAAATGAACGGAAAGCCTGTAGCCATACTAAACATGTCATATACCATCGCCAAAACATTGTCGCAGAAACTCGGAGTTTTAATAGCTAAGCTGGAGTCAGCGACAGGAAGAGAAATGCTTACTAACGACGAAATAGCCGCCGCCTTAACCAAGTCTAAAAAACCAACAGAGAATAATTAGATGACCAAGATTTACGAAGGCAGTTTATACAAGCGGTTTGTTTCGCGCGAGCTTAGCACCGAAAGCAAGATAAAGGGCTTTCTCAAGCTTGATGACGGCTGGAATTACGGATTCGGTGCCCGCTTTTCGGAAGGCCAAGTCAACCGCGCGCTCTCGATCCATCGGTTTTTCATACAACTGGGGATAAGCACTACAGATGCGTTCCCCGGTATGGCTGGAGAAATTAGCGTCACTGGTTACAAAGACGAGTATTATTTGGAGTATACAATTATAAATCCTACCACTTCTAGCTTTGTTGCTAGAAAGAATAACGTTATTATTTCTCAATCATTTCGCATAGAAATGGGGGCGGCGTTGAAGGAGATGGTCGATGTTGTGGGGGAGATATGGAATACATACGGTTCATTAACCCACAATACCATTACGATTGGCGACGCGGTAGGTTCCATAGATCAGCATTTGGCGCCGGAACGGACGGAGGCGTTTCCGTTGCTAGTTGCAGTTGCATAATTGCCAGTGGTAGGACTAAATGTAAGCATGCGAAGAAGTATTACTCTAAGGGAGTGAGGGGAGTACCTACGGTATTCTGGGTATTTGATGAGAGTATTCTACCTGCAGGATACAACATAGTGGCGGATGCCCCTCCAGATGAGAGATGCCATTGCAATATATTTTCGGTCTCAGAAGCGGCGCTGATGGAGATATGCGAGGCCATTGATCCGAAACAGCTTTCTGTTTGCCGTAACGGCGACCACAGTACAGCTACCGACGCCGACATCACCGAATTTAAGAGGCAAGCTCAAACTGAAAAATCTGCTTGATATTCGAGAAAGATTAATTACATTAGGGGCATGAACAAGCTGCCCCTTGAGAAGCGCGTTCAAATCCTTTCTATGCTCTGTGAGGGCAGTTCCATGCGGTCGATTTCCCGCGTGGCCGACGTATCGATCAACACCGTCTCTAAACTGCTCGTTGACGCTGGTGAGGCTTGCGCCGCCTTCCACGATGAGAAGGTCCGCAACGTCAAGTCGACTCGCATACAAGCCGATGAAATTTGGAGTTTCTGCTATGCCAAGGCGGCCAATGCGCTCGACACCAAGCGGCAGGTCGATTGGGCCGGCGACGTATGGACGTGGACAGCACTGGACGCCGACAACAAGCTGATCGTTTCATGGTTTGTTGGTTGGCGTGACGGCGACGCTGCTTACGCCTTCCTTAGTGACCTCAAGAGCAGGTTAGCGAACCGCGTGCAGCTCACGCGCGACGCTTGGCGCGCCTACCTTGATGCCGTGGGCGCGACCTTCGGGCATGCAGTGGACTACGCTCAGCTCCAGAAACTCTATGGCCGTACTCCAGAGGCACAGAGGCGTTACAGCCCGCCGGTGTGCACAGGCGCGATCAAGCGGCCCTATCGTGGCAATCCCGATCCGAAGCACATCAGCACGTCATTTGTTGAGCGGCAGAACCTCACCATGCGGATGCAGATGCGCCGGTTCACTCGGCTCACAAATGCGTTCTCAAAGAAATTCGAGAATCACTGTCACGCGCTGGCGCTCTATTTCGTTTGGTACAATTTCTGCCGTCCGCATAAGAGCCTAAACGGTTCATCACCAGCGATGGCGGCGGGTTTGACCGACACGCTTATGAGCATGGCTGACATCGTGCAACTCATGGACCGGCGGGAGCAACGGCTGCTTTACGAGAAGCGGATAGCGCTTCTGCCACAATCAAACTGAGACACTACCCCGGGGGGGGATTTGAGCACCCCGAGCGATATGTGCAACTTAGAGGCGCCCGCGCTTGAGGCGCGGCGCCTTGTTCCCTGTCGCAAGTCCGTACCAGTAGTATATATATAAATACTATTGGCGCACACTTGCGTCACGGCTTCGCCCTTCGCCGTTCCCATGTCCTTTGACTGATGCCCTCAGCCTCCCAAGGTTTCGACCGGCTCAGCGATTTGGCTAGATACTCAGCCCTGGTCTGCTTGCTGCGTTTGCGGTTTTTGAGGTGGCGCTGGTATTCTTTGAGTAGCGGGTACGGCTTGGCGCCCACCATCAAAATTTTTGGCATGTTGAAAGCGCCTATCGTCCGAATCTCCAAGCGCTCACGGTCGAGAATGCACAGCCGCATGCGCTCACCTATTTCATCGGCGCTATATTTCTCGGGATCGGCGGCTATTCGCTCACACAGCTCTAATGCCTTCGCCTCGGGCAGCCACGGCGCCCACCGGGCGCACCAGCCCGTCATGCGCTCGATCACGTTCTTGCCGCCGCCATTGGCTAGGTGATGTAGGGCGACCTCAAGGTCATCTACCCCGGCATCATCGTCTGGCAGGACCGCGCCCCATCGGAATGCATAGAGGCGTTCAAGCTCGGCTAGGCGTAGGCGATCCATCGGCATCTTGGTGAGTCTCCAATAATTGCGGCGCTGATTGCGCGCCCACTCGTTGAGCAGGGCGAGCACCCTCTCGTGGCTGGCGAGCCACTCTGGCGATTGCTTGGGCTTCACGGTCATTGCTCGAGCCCTACCGCCGCGAGCAGCGCCTTTCGAGACGCGACCCAGCGAGCGCCTCTTAGGGTGTCGCCGACATAGCATCCCCCCATTCGTTTGGCGGGGAGGCACCCACGGTTGAGCATGTAATGGGTTTGCCTCGGCGTGCGGCCGATCACGGCGCCGATGCTAGCGGCGCCCCAGATTGCATCATCGTTTTTAGGGAGGGGGGTTTTGTCGTTCACTTTCACCATCCATAAGAGCGCGAGCGCAAAAGGCGCGTCGCAGTTTGGCTTGCTCCTATGGTGGCGCCGGGTTTGGACGGCGTTGATTGGAGTTAAATCACCATCATCGGCAACACGTCAAGAGCGGAGTCGGAAGTGTGGGTTTTTCATTAACCCGCACTGTCCGTTGTCGCGTCCTTGTCGCACGGAGTCTTTGGCACTCGGCTGCAATCGTTGAAATTGCTTGGGAATATGTCGCACCATGTCACTACGAAAAAAGCCCCAGCCGACCAGGGCTGAGGCTTCATAATTTCGCAGAATTCCAATGGGTTCAGGGGTTGATGCGGCTGATCTTGGTGCCTTCGAGCGTCAGATTGTACATCAGCCCCTTGGGATCGAGAATGAACCCGATGACGGGGCTGGTAATCGTACCGGTGTCGATCGAGGCGCCGGCCCCCACTGTTATGACAGCCACCGATCCGTCGACGCCCACCTTCCAGCCAGCCAAGCTATTGAATTGGGCAAGAGCTTCGTCGGTCATGAACATGATGATGACGGACCGTTCCTGCACGCCGAGCTGAAAGCCGAACGAGGCCGAGACGATGTTGTAGTAACCGGCCGGCCTCTGATGAACGAGCAGAAGTCCCTCGCCATATTCCCCGCCAAAGCCAATTCCCGCCTTGACGACGGAAGGAAACACCAAAATTCCTGCGGCTTTCTCGGCAAGCCCTTGTGCGCCCCCGATTTGGCGGACAAAGCTATGAAGTGTTGTGTTTGCTTCGTTATTGATTTCGGCAGCTGACGCTGCTTCGCTCCTCTGAGGGGCGGTTACGATCGCAAGCATCGCGATGAGGATCGCGCAGATGGTTTTTTCGCAGACGAGCTTCATGTCACCAGACCTCGAATCAAAGTCGCTGAGCCCCTTGCCGGCATTATACAAGTTTCGCGGGTGCGCGTAGCCCTGTGACAGGGCGTCCGTTAGGCCTTGCCGTCATTCCGCGCCTGCCCCATCCTCGCCGCCGACTTCCTTAAATCGGAGCATTTGCGTTGATTGGCACCGGCACCAGCAGTTGGCAACTCCGCGACTCCGAGCGGATCATCAAAGGCAATGAGGGGCTGCTCGGCCGCAAGCATCTCCTGGTCGGGGTCACGCGCATCCGCAACGAGGCGCTGATCCTGCCCGACTCGCTCGATTATCTCGGCAAGCATGTCGATGCGATCGTCGCCTATGACGACGCGAGCACCGACCGGACGGTGGACATTCTGCGTGAGCACCCGAAGGTCGCGCTCATCGTGGCCAACGGAGCGTGGGAGGAGGACATCAAGGCGCGCCGGTTGGCGGAAGGCCGGCATCGCGGCCTCCTGCTTGAGCTTGCCCGCACCCAGCTGCCGCATGACTGGATGCTGTGCTTCGATCCCGATGAGCGCGTGACCGGCGACCTGCGTGGTTTCGTTTCGGGCTTGCGCGCGGACGACGGCGACGCCGTACGGGTCAAGCTGTTCGACGCCTACATGACGCCCGACGATTTCGAGCCCTATCGGTCCGATCGCGAGCTGTTGGACTTCCGCCGCTTCTATGGCCCCGAGCAGAGGGACATTCTGATGCTCTGGCGCAACCGCCCGGAGGTCGTCTTCGGCGAGGAGCATGCGCGCGAGCCCGGCGGAACCGGACGGGTGCTGACCGATCTCTATTGCCAACATTACGGCAAGTCGCTCTCGGTCGAGCATTGGGAGGAGACCTGCGACTATTACATCCGGCATTTTCCGTTCGAGACCTACGGGAAGAAATGGACCGAGCGCAAAGGTCAGGCCATCCACACCGAGTCCGATTTCAAGCGGCCTCTCTACGAATGGGGCGATACGCTGTTCGCCAACGCCGTCAAGATTGACCGCGCCTAGTCCTACAAGAACGGCATCAGGTAATTTACGACGGCGCGAAACTCGCTCTGGTCGTCACGCGGCGATGTCGTCGTCAGCAGGCGCTCATTCGAGTAGTAGAGCTGCACCCGCAAGCCTTCGAGCCGGCCTCCCGTGGGCTCGTAGTCGAGGTGAAGATTGAGCAGGTTCCGATCGGGCTCGCGCGCCCCCGTGCTCGGATCGATGGCATCGACGCCTTGCCCCCAGCCGACCAGGAATTTCAGTCCGTCGAGGCCCAGCGTGGAGAAGTCGTAGGACAGGGTGACGAGATAAGCCTCCTCGCCGGCACGCTCGAAGGACGACTGGTGCATGGAGGTGTAGACCGGAATATTGCCGAAAGGATCGCGGACATTGGCCTCCTTGCCGGTGACCGACACTGCCGTCGTCAGCACGATGCCTCGATAGCCCGCCACGAGCCGCGCCGACGCCTGATAGGTGTTGTACGGGGCGCCAGGGATCAGCTGCTCGCCGACGCTTCTCTGGTCGAGATCGTTGAAGCTGATGCGGTAGCTCGGGCCGTCGCCGCCGACCCCGGTGGGCAAGAGATAGTCCGCCTCGCCATAGGCCGTGTTGAGCGTGTCCTCGATCCAATAATTGACCGCGCCAAGGGTGAGGCCATCCCATGTGCGCCTTGCGCCGGTGATCAGGACGCCTTCGTCCTTCTTGACGCCGAGGGGCTCAGAGAACGGAATGAACTCGGCCGTGTCGCGTGGTTTGTACTTCCAGAGATAGGAGGCGATGTAGTCGAGGGCCTGGTCCTCGCGCCGCTCCGGCACCAGGATCGCCCCTTCGAAGGTGAGCGGGATCATCCGGTTGTCGCGGGGATTGATGAAGGCGGTGCGGACCAGCTGGCGGCCGATGCTCGCCTCCTGACCAGCGAATTTGAAACGCGCATTGATCTGGCCGAGCGTGGTGATCTGCTGTTGGTCGGGGGTGAGATTGTCCGTGCCACCACCGCTTGCCGGCGCGTAGAGCGGCTGGCTCGTGTAGAGCACGTTCCTTAACTGCATGAAGTCCGCGAGGTAGCCGGACTGATAGGCGACGTACCCGCCGCTCGTCAGGGCTTCGGCGTGGGAGCCGTCGAGGCTCTCACAGCCAATAAGTCCGGCTGTCGATCCGCAGTGTCGTGTCGCGCACGAAGGGGCGGTCGTCCTGCAAACGCTGGTGCAGGCCGCTCAGCCAAATCGCTTCTTCCGCTACCGGAGGTGGCGCTTGAGCTTGCGGCGGCGGCTTTGGTGGTTGCGTCGCCCGCAACTCCGCGCGCGGGTCGAGCGGGCTGGCAAAGCCCTCCACGATCGGACTGTAGGTCCCATGGGCGGTGGAGGGGATGGGGATGTCGGGCGTGTCGCTATCGGCGCTTCCGGCGATGCCGCCGTCCGCGCCCTGAGCGAGCGCGCGCCAGTCTGCCGGCCAAAATCCCGTGACGAGTGCTGCGATCGCTGCGACGCGGAGACCGGCGCGGAGCGAATTGGACTGAGCCACGACCGCCTTCCCCCCTGTGCAACGCGGTCAGCTTCGCAAACAACTCCAGCTCATCTCATTCCGACCCTTTCTATCCGATTCTACTTCGATTGGCGCAGCATGGCGCCTGGGCTAGGCCTATTGAGCATGATCTTTTCGGAAAACTGGTCTCCACTTTTCCGGATCATGCTCGATCATGGCGTTTCACCGCGAAGGCTGCCAGAATTGGCCCAACGGCGTGGCAAACACGGGCGGTGCGCATGGTCTTAGCTGCGGTCGAACCGGCAACGATCCTCACCAACGAGCGGCTCCGCCAGGCGCTCGCGGTGCGCGACTGGCTTCTCGGCGAGGCGCGCGAGATCAGCGACCCCAACGTCATTGTCGAGGGCCTTTGCCTCAAGCTGAGGGATGCGGGCGTACCGGTTGACCGGGCCACCAGCGCGATTGAGCTAAGGCACGCCGAGCGAGCGGCCAATGCCCGCATCTGGGAGTTCGGCAGCCCGGCCCGGGAGCATATCTACGCGCATGAGCGCGGCTCCGATGCGAGCGGCAAGCGGCCGCTGGCGGAGGCCCATCGCCTCAACGATTGGATCTTCTCCTGGCTTCCCGACACGCCGGACGATGCCTACGATATCGTCGCCCCGCTGAAGGCCGCCGGCTACACGCACCATATCGCCGTTCCCGTGGTGCTCCCGAACGGCATGCATAACGGCTTCACCTTTGCCACGCGCACTCCGCAGGGCTTCTCCGACCAGGACATTGCCGTCTTGAGATCGATCTTCCCCACGCTTGCGGCGCTGCAGGAGGTGCTGGCGCTCGGCCGTGTCATGCGTGAGGTGATGCGCATGTATGTCGGCAACGAGCCGCATCTGCGGATTCTGTCAGGCGACGTCAGACGCGGCGAGGTGTTGCGCATCCGCGCGGCGATCCTGTTCGCCGATATGCGGGACTTCACCGGGCTCACCTCGCATCTCTCCGAAGAGGCGGCGACGGCTCTCGTCAACGACTATTACGACTGCATCGTGCCGCCGATCGACGAGCGGGGCGGCGAAGTGCTGAAATTCATGGGCGACGGGATCTTGGCGATCTTCCGCGCCGGCGAGAACGGCGACATCGAAGCCTGCATGCGCGCCTTCGCCGCGGCTCGCGCCGGCCTCTTGAGGGTCGCGCGCCGCAACGCCGCGAGCGAAGCGGAGACCCTCTTCGAGGTCGGGATCGCGCTCCATTTCGGTAATGCGGCTTACGGCAATGTCGGCTCCGGCGCCCGCCTCGATTACACGGTCATCGGCCGCGACGTTAATCTCGCCTCACGCATCGCCGATCTCTGCCGGAAGGTTGATGAGAGCCTGCTCCTGTCGGATTCTTTTCAGAGCCGCCTGTCGGAGCATGAGCTGCGCAATCTCGGCGCGTTCGCCTTGCGGGGCGTCGATGTCGAGCAGACCGTGTTCGCGCCGGTGGCGCCTTAAGCAAGTTACCCTTTGGGTAGGACCGAAGGTGTCACCGGAATTTCCGTTTCCAGGTCTCATAACGCAAGCCCATCAAAGCGCCAGCGAGCGCGCCGGCGATGAGCATCAGCGTGGTGAGGGGCCCTCCAATCGAAGCGGAAAGCGGACGCGCCAGCACCCAGAAATGCACGAGAGCGCCAGTAAGCATGAGCGCGGAAATGGCAAGCGCGCCGCCGAGCGCGTAGGCGATCTTTGCTTTGAGTGTGCCCTTGTCTTCCCAGGCTCTTTCAGCTGCCGACAACCCCAAGACGACCGCCACAATGTTCTCCGTGTCATCGTCGAAACTCTCGTGGCGAAGCGGCAGCGCGTTTTTGGTTGTGACGGCTCTGATGTCCTCAGGCAATTGCTCGGGCTTCGGCATGCGGGCGCCGCCAACCAGAACCGGCACGACGAGGAGCGGACGCGCCAACGCGGCGCGCAACTCGGCCCGGACATAGTCGTTGGCTTGGCAAATCCGCAACTCGCCGCTTGGCCGCGCTTGCTCCAGCCACTTGTCGCCGATGAATATGAGCGCCGCGTCGCTCCTGCCGATCTCAGAGGCGATCCGTTGCGCGAAATCCTCGCCCCCGCCGATGGTGCTCACGTCGAAGAACACGTTCGCTTTCGTGAGCAGGCGCGATAAGCGATCGTAGACCCTGCCGGCGGCAGATGCGGTGTCCTCGCGCCGGTAGCTGATGAAGACTTTTTTTGGCACGACCCGAACCCTGGCAGAATATCAGTGGTCCGTCCCAAGAGCTGTCAGCAAGCCGGCCTTTTCGAGATGCTGCTTGCCGGTCAGGCGGCTCTCGACCACATGCACTTTCGTGCCGTCGCTGGCAAATTCATAGATGAGCGCGGTGCAGTGGCCGCCATTCGTACCGCCAAATGGACGCTCGGCGATCTCGGCCGGCAGGACATTGGCGCCGCTCGTCAGCCATGCGCGCGCCTCCTCTCCCGTGATGTTCTCGGAAGACTGGGAGAAGGGAAGATCCTGCAGGACGAAAACGATCACCCGGTAGTGGCCAGGGTCAACATAGAACAGGCCCTGCAGAAATTGAAACAGGCCGTCTGTCGACTCGCTGTGTTGACCACCCTGCGGCCAACGGTCCGTCTCAGAAAAAGAGGAGCCGTCGTCATTGATGCGTTCCAGCCGCGTGACCAGCGCCACGCCACCCGCTTGGGTGCGAAAGAAGCTCCGCTCGACATAACCGCTATGCTCGAGCGCCGAAATGATCGCCTCTACCACATCTCCCACCGTGTGATAGCGCTGCAATAGCTTGTCCGGCAGGACATAGGACGCCGATGCTGCCGGTGGTGGCCAAGGAAATTCCGGCAATTGCACCGCGTGAGGTTGTGCGGATCCGACCCGGGGCAGAGGTTGCGGCACCTCCGCCTGTGGCGGCTCGGCCTGCGCCGGCTCCGCCTGCGACGGTTCGGCCTGCGCCGGCTCCGTCTGCGGTGGTTCAGCCGAAGAGAAGGGTTTCTCGGCTTCCCCTAGGCGCAAAATTGCAAAAAACGTCCCCGCATAGGCGAGAAGGGTCAGCGCCGCCAAAATCACCCCGATGCGAGTTGAGGACTTGCGGACCAAGATCCAACTCACAAGTCCGGCGGCAATGCCGGCCACGATGAGCAGCCACGGCGCAATCGGGGAGCCATCGGATCGCGGTAACGCCGCCTGGCACAGCAGCGCGAAGCCCACCCAAGGGATGGGGAAAATCAGGATGCCGGCGAGGATCCTCAGCCAGATCGGCGCGCGGCGCGCCCAAACGCTTTCTCCCGCCATGGTCGTTAGCCGGACTTCGCCCACGATAAGGCGACGTTATAGCACGGCGTTAGGGGCGTTCATGCACGCTTGAGGATTCCGACCCTGTAGAACACCTCCCCAAGTTCGAGACCGCCGACGAGGTGCTCACGGGTTTGAGCGCGAGGTGCTCGTCTATTGGCGATCCAGGATCTGCACGATGTCGGTGATCTTTTTCGACTTTTCGTCGATGTCGTATCTCAGGATATTGCCGCCGGCGTGATAGAGATATCCGGAGCCGCCATAGACATCCGCGACGGCGTAAGGCTGGCCGCGCCGCGCCACGATGTCATCGGCCGTGTCGCCGATCTGCACGCCGTCGACGCTCCCCTTGAACGGCGCCTCGACCATGATCTCGCGCAGCACCTTGTGGTCCTTGGTGAAGAAGAACTTGACGCCGTCGAGAGGCATGAAGAGATCGCCGCTGCCGGAGTCCGCAGCTTGGGGGTAGGCTTGCCTCACGCCATCGCGCGGGTCGCCGAGGGCGACCGTGATCCCCTCGATGCTCGGCATCGGCTTTGCGTCAGGCGGCGGCGCTTCAGCCGGTGACGACGGTGCTTCTCCCTTGATCGCTGCCATCTTGCGCTTCGCTTCCGCCACCCTGCGCTCTGCTTCGTCGACGGTGAGAGGCTGTCCGGCCGGAGGAGAAACCTGCCCCTCCGAAGCAGACTTGGGTGCGACGGGCGAGGGCGCTGGAGCCGCAGGCTCTTTGGTCGGCGCTGGGGCCGGAGGCGTCATCGCCGTCGATCGGGATGGCGTTGAGCCGTGCCAAAAATAATACGCCGACCCGAGCCCGATCGCAGCGACCAGGCAAGCTGCCGCCGCCATATAGGGCCAGCGCGACTTGCGCTTCGGCAGAGCGTCTTTCAGGGCCGCCACGATGGCGTCGGCGTCGGCGGCAAACCGCGTGTGGCGAAGCTCGAGCGCATGCCGCCTTGTCAGGCTCTTGAGGTCCTCGGGCAGCTCTTCCTCCGCGGGCATGTCGGCTCCATCGACAAGCACCGGGATCACGGGAATGTCGCGCTTGAGCGCCGCGGCGATCTCGATGCGGACATAGTCCCGGTCGCCGTGCAGCCTCTGCCGGCCCTGCTCGTCCTCGGCCTTGAGCCAATGCGGCCCGATCATCGCGAGCAGCACGTCGCATTGCGAGACCTGGGTATCGAGCTGCTTGACGAAATCCAGCCCGGGCTTGATGGCGTCGACATCGATGAAGAGATCGCGGCGCGAGATGCTCTTGGCGAGATGATCGTAGAGCCGGCCCGCCACGCCAGGCGCGTCGTCTCGCCGGTAATTGATGAAGATGCCGGTCATGCGCGTACCAAGCGGTCAAAAACAAGACGAGGACCGCTGCCGCTATGGTACAGGCCGGCTCAAGCTGAGGAAATAGGCGGGGTGATGCTGGAGGGGCCGAACTCCGTCAGCCTCGTTGGCTGTTGCGCAAACATCGGAGAGGTGGGGCGGCGAGTCGCTCCTCGCCGCCCCTGGGGGTTAACCCACGCCGTTAATTGTCCGACGGCGCTTGACCGTCGCCCGGACCATCGGATGCGGGCCCATCAGAATGGGAGCCCGAGTCAGGAGAGGACCCATCGAAAGACGGTCTTGGCCCGTGATGCGCACGGAATCTTGCTTCGAGCTCGGCGACTTTGCTGAGCTGATCGGGGGTAAGTTTGTTGCGGAGCGCATCGATCGATTTCAGCAGGGCTTCGGCGCTCTTGCCGCGCGCGATCGCCCCGTCGGCGACATGCTGAGCGAGCGCAAAGGGCTGCGCCTTCGTGTCATCGCCTTCCGTGCCAGGCTGTGACGGCGGCGAAGGCCGTTGCACCACCGCCAACAACGAGTCGGTGAAATCGCGCCAGGCATCGAGCTGATTGGCGCGGATACCGATCTCCGTCTCCATCGCGCTGAGTTTCTTGGCGAGGTCGTCCGGACCGTGATGCCAGCCGTGCCTTTGGTGTATACATCCTGCGCCGTGAGGAGGACCGTCGCCTCTCGACATCCACCCGCCATGTCCGGGCCACTGCCCCGCGTCGGCCATGCGATGGCCCGACCAGGCTCTGCCCTGGTCTGGGGCTGCCCACGCGGTCTGCATCGGCTGGTTGCTTGATGGTTCACCCCACGCCGAGGTCAGCACGGCCAGGCTTCCCAGGGTGAGGACACCCACGACGAGGATCGGGGCGATCTTTGGAGAGTGATTCATGGCTGAGCGTCCTTGAAGTTGATACGTCCTCTCCCTTAGGCCTCGAACGTTGCGCAGTTTGGTCTTGGCGTGTCGGAACGTTGCTGACCCCGCGAGATTTGTGTCGAAACATTGCTGGCGGTCCAAGGCGCTGGTTTTCGTTACAAAAAGCCCCTCGTTGAAAAGGCATAGCGACGCTAGAAGGGACGGTACCGTTTCCTTCTGGCCCTGGTCCGATGACCTCCACCGCGCAACGCATTCTCGTCGTCGACGACGATCCGGAAATCCGCAAACTCTTGGCCCGCTATATCGAGGGGCAGGGGTTTCGCGTTCTGCTGGCGGCAAGTTGCCGCGAGTTGCGCGACCGTCTGGCGACGAGCCAGGTCGACCTCATCGTGCTCGATGTCATGCTACCCGACGGCTCCGGGCTCGACATGTGCCGCGACCTCAGGGCCCAGCGCTCAAGCGTCCCCATCATTCTGCTGACGGCTCTAAAGGAGGACGTCGACCGGATCGTCGGTCTCGAAATCGGGGCCGACGACTATCTCGGCAAGCCGTTCAATCCGCGCGAGCTGATCGCGCGCGTCAGGGCAGTCCTCCGCCGGCGCGTCGAGACCGTGCCTGCTCAAATCGAGGCGAAGATCTATCGCTTCGAGGGGTTCACGGCAGATCCGCAGACGCGGCGCGTCACCGACCCTCACGGAGCCGGCATCGAATTGACGGGCGCGGAGTTCGATTTGCTCAAGACCTTTCTCGAGCGGCCCGGCCGCGTCCTGTCGCGCGATCAGCTCCTCGACCTGACGCGCGGCCGCGACGGCGATGTGCTCGACCGCTCCATCGACGTTCTCGTGAGCCGGCTCCGCCGCAAGCTCGCGGACGGCGGCATGCTGTTCAAGACCGTGCGTAATGGCGGTTACCAGCTCGCCGTGAAGGTCGAAGTCGAGGATGCTGCATCGTGAATACGCTCCGCGCCAAGATCGCCCTGCTGCTCGTGGTCGTGATCGTCTCCGTCGTCGGCTTGTTGACGGTCGTCCTGTTCTACCTGCTCGGGCCGCCCAAGCGCGTGCACAGTCTCGATCCCGTGGCGCAGCAGGTCGAAACCCTCGTCCGCGTCGTCGACGAAGGGACCAATGTTCTTTCGCTGGTTCCGCAGCCGGCGCGAGGGTTCGTCCACGAGGGCCTCACCCAACGGCTTCGAGAGGCGCTCTCCGCCCGTGGCACCGAGCTTGCCGTGACCGTTTCGCGCGCCGGGCGGGCCGGTCCGCTGATCGTTTCGATCCCCATCGAGGGCCGGGGTTGGCTGCTGTTGCCGATCTCCGATCTGCCACCGCAAGGCGTGCCGTGGAAGGTTCTCTTTAGGTGGCTGGCGCTGATTACCTTTGGTGCCACCGCCATCGCGGTCTTCATCGCCAATCGCATGGTGCGACCGCTCGTTCTCTTGGAGAGCGCTGTCGCGTCGGTGGGGCCGGACGGCACTTTGCCGGAGTTGCCGGAGCGTGGGCCTGCAGAGGTCCGGGCCACGGCAAAGGCTTTGAACTCACTCTCCTCCCGCCTGAAGCGGGCCATGGAAAGCCGCATGCGCCTCGTCGCCGCGGCCGGTCATGACATGCGGACGCCGATCACCCGCATGCGTCTTCGCGCCGAATTCGTCGAGGACGATGAGGAGCGCACGCGGTGGCTCAACGATCTCGAGGAGCTCGAGCGGATTGCCGACAGCGCGATCCTGCTGGTGCGCGAGGAATCGGGACTGGCGTCGCCTGAGCTGATCCGGCTCGACGAGTTGGTCGGCAGCATCGGCGCCGAGCTCAGGGACCAGAATCTCGACGTCAGCAACACCACTGTTGAGCCGGTCACGGTGCGCGCGAGCCGGCTCAAACTCAACCGCGCCCTGCGCAACCTCATGATCAACGCGGCCACGCACGGTGTCAGGGCGCGCGTCGAGGTGGGCGGGGCGGATGGCACCGCGCGCATCGTCATCGAGGACGATGGCCCGGGGATCTCGCCCGACCTTCTCGATCAGGTGTTCGAACCGTTTTTCCGTGCCGATCCTGCTCGCCGCCAAGATATTCCCGGCGCTGGCCTCGGTCTTACCATCGCGCGGGAGATCATTCAGCGTGCCGGGGGCACGATCAACATTTCCAACCGTGCCGACGGCGGGTTGAGGCAAATCGTCGAACTGCCGAAAGCAGTAGAGGCGCCCGACTGACTGGAGTGGCGTCGCGCGTTGCTCAGCTTGCGCGGACCACCGGCAACCTGGCGCGCCAGGGCTCGACGCACACCAACGCGGTGCATGGCCTTATCGCCAAGGCTCTGTGCCGGGGCCCAGACTCCGTTGGAGACCCTGTGCGTCTCTCCAGGAAGGAGATTCCCCGGCTTTTCAGGACGACCCAGGAATAACCGGTCGACGCTGTCCTGAGAAAGGCGTGTGCCAGGCCATGGGCCCTTAGGCTGGTCCAAGAGGCGCCGGCAGAAAGCCATCTCTGCAATGCGAGTGCAAGGACCTGAGATTTCTCGGCGAGAAGGGAGAGACCGATCGCGGCTGCCTTAAGGAAAGCGCGGACGCGGACGGGAGCTTCGGCACGAATCCAAGCGAAGTAGGCAGAAAGCGTTCTGTGCAGCGCGAGCGCAAGCGCCCGGGACTTCTCGGCGAGAAGGGAGAAACCGAGCGCGGCCGCCTTGAAAAGAGCGCGGGCGAGGATTCCGGCTTTGAGCCAAGTCCAGGCCAAAGCGACGGAAGTCCATGTCCACAGCGCGAGCGCCAGCGCGTGAGCCCGGGGAGCAATCCAGGCGGCGCAACGGGCCAGCTCATGGCGGAGCGTGACGAGAAGAGCGGTGCCGTTTCTCGCCAGGAAGGACGCGACCCGTCGCGCCAAGAGGAGGGAGACCAAGGTGAACCGCTTTAGAGACCGGACCGCGCGTCGGCGCCTGAGCTCGAGCTGGTCCATCAGCTCCTGGTGTTTCAGCCGGCGGGCGCGCTCCCTCTCGGCCAACCGATAATTCTCGAGCCAGCGTTGGTGCCGGCTGAGGTCGTCGGCGACGGTGGCAATAAGATTTTTCGACCCTAGGATATCGACTTGCGCGGCCTCGATAGGGTCGAGTGTATCGCTTGCACCAGACATCGTGGTGCTCCCCCTACTTAGGCGCGGGCGATACGCGTTCGTTGCCGGCGCCTTACCACACGGCGGGCGTATCCAACCGACTGGCTTTCCCCGTCGAAACGCCGTGGCGATTTATGGTTACGCCCAAAACCTTAACGCGAAAATTACCGGTCCGTTCCTTTGCAGCTTGTGCTTTCACCGAAGCATGAGAGGCGAAGCGATTGGCATCGCCGGCATCTACCACCCGCCCTGCAGGACGAGACCCGCATTGCCCTGTCCGGTCTGCACGATATCGAGACCAGTGTTGCGGCCGAATTGAAAGACGCCGAGCGCGTTGTCCGAGCCTTCCTGGGAAACGGTCGCGGTGTGGTCGTGGCCGCGCTGCACGACGAGGCCATAATTGCCGGCGCCCTTCTGACTGAGCGCGGCCGCGTTGTCGTTGCCCTTCTGGTCGACCTGGGCGTGATTTTTCTTCTTCTTGTGCTTCTGCTGCTGGACGAGGGAATAAATCTGCAGCCCTTGCTGGATGAGCCCGGCGGTCTCGCCTTCTGGCGTTATCATCATGGTGATGCCGCCGGCAGAGGCAGGCGCCGGCATCGACAGGGCAGCGAGACCGGTCATCATCATGGCCAAGGCGGCAGCTGCCTTTATGCGTCGGGTCATTCTCGTGTCTCCTGGCTACTTTGAGGTCGCCGACTTGGGATCGAGAGTGGCGTGGGGAGGCTGAACCTCGGCTGAACCCGCCGCCTTTCGCCCGCTCGTCGCGCCTGGCACGGGGTTCTTCTGTTCGAGGAGCTTCTGCTTCGGGCTCTTCGGCGCTGTGTCCTTGCAGTCGGCGCCGCCATCGTCGAAGCGCACGTTTAGCTTGGCGCCGTAACCGCCGGCACTCTTGGAGAGCGACACGACGCCGAGCGAGGCGGAGGTCCCGGCGGCGACACCGAAATCGCCGCTCTGCGAGATCGCTGAGCTGCCGGCGCCGTCTTGCCAAACCTCCAGTCGATAGGAGCCCGAGACCGCGCGCCCCGCGGAAACAAGGCCCTCCAGCACGATGCTGTCGGCGCGTTGATCGACACTGATTTCGCACGCTGCCAGCTTGGCGGGAGCGTGCTTGGCCTCTGGCTGTCCGTCGTTGCCGCCGATCATGGCGGCGGCTCCAAAGCTCACGCTGAGTGGCAGCAGCAAGGCGGCGAGCGGGCCCACAATCCTAGTCATGGTCAAACCTCCAATCGATCGAGAGTGTCGGTGAGAGGAGCGCATGCCGCTCCTCTCACAGTCCGATGCGCGCGCTCAGTCCTGGACGATGACGGAAACATTGCCGTGGCCGACCTGCGTGACATTGGTGCTGTTGTTGCGGCCGGCCTGGATCACGCCGATGGCATTGCCATTGCCGTCCTGCGTAGTGATGGCCGTGTGTCCGGTGCCGAACTGCGCGATGCCGACGATGTTGTGGTGACCGAGCTGATAGCTGTCGGCAGAGTTGCCTTGGCCGTCTTGGCCGACGACGGTGCGATTGTAGGCGCCTGTCTGCGAATTGATCGAGCTGTTGCCGTAGCCGTTCTGGTACAGCGTAATGTGATTGCGATGGCCGTGCTGGGAGCCGCCAAACTCGTTGGCGGCGCCATACTGCTCGACTGAGATCATCGAGCCTGCATTTGCGGGGGCCGCTGCGGTGATCATGGTCAAGGCCATCGCGCTCGCGATCAGGAAGATCCGTAAGGTCATGTGTGTTCTCCAGTGTTGATCAATTGCGGGGGTCTTCCTCGGCGCGATGGGACTATTTCTAGGAGAGCCGCTTTGAACCGAGTTTGAACCGCCCATTCAGGCCGGGTTCATGAGGCCGAGCGCGTGTCGGAAGCGACGCGCCGCGGGGCGAATGGGGCGGAAGGAAGCCTTCCTCCCCTCGCGGTGATTCCGGGGCTCGTGCTATCACCAAGCTATGGCGGGCGACGCGATTCGCATCATCGGCATCGACCCGGGGCTCAGGCGCACCGGCTGGGGGGTCATCGACACCGACGGGGTCAGGCTCTGCTTCGTCGCTTGCGGCGTGGTCCTGTCCGATGACGGCGGCGAGCTGGGCTTGCGCCTTCGCCAATTGTTCGACGGCTTGCAGGCGGTGCTCGCTGAGCTTGCGCCCGCGGAGGCTGCCATCGAGCAGACCTTCGTCAATCGGGACGCTTCCGCCACGCTGAAGCTCGGCCAGGCGCGGGGCATCGCGCTGCTCGTGCCGGCGCTGCTCGGGCTGCCTATCGCCGAATATGCGCCGAACGCGGTGAAGAAGACCGTGGTCGGCGCAGGACACGGCGACAAGGCTCAGGTCCGCGCCATGGTGAAATGCCTTTTGCCGCGGGCCACGCCGGACAGCAGCGACGCGGCCGACGCGCTCGCCATTGCCATCACCCATGCCCATTCCCGCGCCTGGCGGAGGCTCGAAGCCTCGGTCGTGGCCGCGGAGAGGGCCGCGCCATGATCGGCAAGCTCACCGGCAGGCTCGATGCCGTCTCGCTGCACGCGGTGATCGTCGATGTGGGCGGCGTGGGCTACGAGGTGACGATCGGCGCCCGCACCCTCACCAGCCTGCCGCCGGTGGGCGAGACGCTCACGCTCGCCATCGACACCCATATGCGGGACGACGCGATCAGGCTTTACGGCTTCGCCTCGGAGCATGAGCGGGCCTGGTTCAGGGCGCTGCAAACGGTGCAGGGCGTCGGCGCCAAGGTGGCGCTCGCGGTGCTCGGCACGCTCTCAGCCACCGAGCTCGCCAATGCCGTGGCGCTGCAGGACAAGGGGCAGGTCGCCCGGGCTCCTGGCGTCGGGCCCAAGGTTGCCGCCCGTATCGTCGCCGAGCTCAAGGACAAGATGCCGGTGCTGGCGCCGGCCCTCAGGCCTGCCGGCGGGCTAGCGCCGGTGGCCTCTCTTCCCGAGGGGCTTGCCGCGCGAGACGCGGTTTCGGCCCTGACCAATCTCGGCTATGCCCACGGGGAGGCTGCTGCCGCCGTCTCGGCGGCCATCGGCAAGGCCGGCCGCGAGGCCCGCACTGAGGAGCTGATCCGGTTGGGTCTGAAGGAACTCGCCCAATGAGTGAGAGGATGCTGGCAGCGGCCAAGCGCGACGACGACCAGCCTGAGGTTTCGCTCAGGCCGCAAGTCTTGAGCGAGTTCATCGGCCAGCCCAAGGTCTGCTCGAACCTCAAGGTCTTCATCGAGGCGGCGCGGGGGCGGCGCGAGGCGCTCGACCATGTGCTGTTCGCCGGGCCCCCAGGGCTAGGCAAGACCACGCTCGCCCAGATCGTGGCGCGCGAGCTTGGTGTCAATTTCCGGGCAACCTCAGGCCCGGTGATCGCGAGGGCCGGCGACCTCGCCGCACTCCTCACCAATCTCGAGGACCGCGACGTCCTCTTCATCGACGAGATCCACCGGCTCAACCCGGCGGTCGAGGAGATCCTCTATCCGGCCATGGAGGACTTCCAGCTCGACCTCATCATCGGCGAGGGGCCGGCGGCGCGCTCGGTGCGCATCGATCTTTCCCGCTTCACGCTGATCGGCGCCACCACGCGCACCGGCCTTCTCACCACGCCGCTCAGGGAGCGCTTCGGCATCCCGATCAGGCTCGAATTCTATGGGGTGGAAGAGCTCGAGGAGATCGTACGGCGCGGCGCCCGGCTGCTTGGGCTTTCCCTCACTAACGAGGGCGCGCATGAGATTGCCCGGCGCGCCCGGGGCACACCGCGGGTGGCGGGCAGGCTGCTCCGCCGCGTGCGCGATTTCGCCAGCGTTGCAGGTGCGGCCGCCGTCGACGCCAAGATCGCCGACGGGGCGCTCGCGCAGCTCGAGGTCGATGCCCGCGGGCTCGATGCGCTCGACCATCGCTATTTGCGCTTGATCGCGGTCAATTACGGCGGCGGACCGGTGGGCGTCGAGACCATTGCCGCAGGTCTGTCAGAGCCGCGCGACGCCATCGAGGAGATCATCGAGCCGTACCTCTTGCAGCAGGGCTTCATCGCGCGGACCCCGCGCGGGCGGGTGCTTACGGGCCTCGCCTTCGCCCATCTCAGCCTGCCGCTACCGGCCCAGCCGCCCACTCAGTTTCCTTTGTTCAACGGCAGCAGTGAGGAGCCGTGACGAGTTGGCCGGATCTGGCGGGCCGCATCGAGGGCGAGACCCATGTCTTGCCGATCCGCGTCTATTTCGAGGACACCGACTGCGCCGGTGTCGTCTATCACGCCAATTTCCTCAAATTCTGCGAGCGCGGGCGCTCGGACTTCATCAGGCTGCTCGGCATCGAGCACCAGGGCCTGGCGAATCCTGCGCAGGGGGAGCCCGCCGTCTTCGTCGTGCGCCGCGTCGAGATCGACTACCTCAAACCTGGCCGCATGGACGATGTGCTCGAGGTCGTCACGAGTTGCGCCGAGATCGGCAGCGCGAGCCTCAAGCTCGCGCAAGACGTGAGGCGGGACGGGACGCTCATTGCCCGCGCTCTCGTCAGCGTCGTGCTCGTCTCGCGCAACGGCAAACCGCAGCGGCTAGGGCAGCTCGTTCGTGACGCGCTTCAACGATTCGTTAACCAAGCGCGTGAAACTTAGGGACGACCGGTGAAGCGTCGCTCTGCCGGAAAGAGCTTCGCGCCCGAAGGTCAGGGTAAACGAGCCCAAGTTTAGTCACATTCGCTCGCGAAAGGTCGGTTCGAGAGCGGATGCGCGCTTTCTCCGGCGATGTCGTCACGCGCCGCGGCGACCGCGCCGCGGGGCCAAGCTGTCGTCTCAGGCGAACGCCGGAGGCGGCGATCTTGGATCTCATGCCACGAGGCCGTCATGAACCCGCCGGATGTCGTCGTCGATCTCTCGATCCTCGAGCTTTTCAAGAACGCCCATATCGTCGTCAAGCTCGTGATCATCGGGCTCCTGCTCGCTTCGATCTGGAGTTGGGCGATCATCCTCGAGAAGCTCTTCCTCTACGCCAAGACGCGGAAGGAGACCGACAAGTTCGAGCAGGTGTTCTGGTCGGGGCAGTCGCTCGAGGAGCTCTACCAGGCCCTGGCGCAACGCCGTAACACCGGGATGGCGGCGCTATTCGTGGCGGCGATGCGCGAATGGAAGCGCTCGACCGAGCGAGAGGGCGGCGAAAAAAGCACCAAGCCCATGCCCGGGGTTCAGCTCAGGGTCGAGAAGGTGATGGACGTGACCATCTCCCGCGAGGTCGAGCGGATGGAGCGGAGGCTCACCTTCCTCGCCACGGTTGGCTCGACCGCGCCGTTCGTCGGCCTGTTCGGCACGGTGTGGGGCATCATGACGAGCTTCCAGGCGATCGCGCTCAGCAAGAACACGAGCCTCGCCGTGGTCGCGCCCGGCATTGCCGAGGCCCTGTTCGCGACCGCACTCGGCCTGCTCGCCGCTATTCCCGCCGTGATTTTCTATAACAAATTCAACAGCGATGTTGCCCGCTACGCAGCGCGGCTCGAAGGCTTTGCCGACGAGTTCGCAGCCATCCTGTCGCGGCAGATCGACAAGACCACGTGAGGCTTGAGCCATGGGAGTAGGTCTGCAACCAGGCGGTGCACTCTCCAAACGGCGAGCGCAGCGCCGCTCGTCCCTGCCGATGAGCGAAATCAACGTCACGCCGATGGTCGACGTGATGCTCGTGCTGCTCATCATCTTCATGGTGACGGCGCCGCTTCTGACCGTAGGCGTCGATGTCGATGCGAAGGCCGGATTGCCGAAGGTCGAGCTGCCGAAGACCGAGGCGGGGCCGGTCCAGCCGGAAAAGGCGCCGCTCAGCATCACGGTGGATCCGCAAGGAAAAATCTTCGTCCAGAATACCGAAGTGAGCTTTGACGAACTTGTGCCCAAACTTGCTGCTATCCGCGAGGCGGGTGGCGGAGACCAGGTCTGGGTGCGCGGGGACAAGAGCACGCCCTACGGGAACGTCGCGAGAGTGCTGGTGAAGATCAAAGAGGCGGGCCTCCCCGTAACCCTCGTCACCGATCAGGTAGACCAACGCTGAGGGGAAGCCCAAGCAAGATACTCATGGGCAGGAGCACCTTCATCTCGGCCGCGCTGCATACGGCGATCCTTTTATGGGCGCTCGTGGCGTTCCCGGCTTCCAACATGGACAGGGCGCCGCTGGTGGCAGTTCCGGTGGATCTCGCCACGCAAGCTGACGTCACCAAGATCAAGGCTGGCACGACCGACGCCAAGGACGATGCGCCGCTGGCTGGAAAGCCCAAGGAGCCGAAGCCTGAAGCGGCGAAGGAAGCCGATGCCAAGAAGCCGCCTGAGGAGACGGCGGCCTTGGACGACAAGGCCAAGGAGACCCCAAAGCCTGAGGACAAGGCGGAGAAGCCGAAGGACGCTCAGCCCAAGCCAGAGGCAGATAAGGCCCCCGAGAAGCCGGCAAAGCCCGCCAAGGAGGCCTCAGCCGATACGCCGGGCAAGCCTAAGCCGCCGGCGCCCCCCAAGAAGCCCAATTTCAACGCCGACAGGATCGCGGCGCTCCTCAACAAGATCCCCGATGCGGCCAGCGAGCCGAAGCCGGTCGAGCCTTCCGACGAGGCCCCGAAAAAGAAGGTGCGCGGGCAGTCGAACGGCACGGAAATGACCATGTCTGTCAATGAGATAGACGCGCTCAGGGCGCGCATCGCGGATTGCTGGACCCCGCCGCCCGGCGGTCTCGGCGCCGATCAGATCGTGGTGAAGCTCCGGCTCCAGCTCAACGAGGACGGGACGCTGGTCGGCTATCCGTCGGTCGCCAATAGCGGCTCTTCGCCCTTCTTCCAGGCCGCCGCTGACAGCGCAGTCAGGGCGGTCTACCAGTGTCAGCCCTATACGCTGCCGAAAGCGAAATACGCACTCTGGCGCGACATGATCCTCAATTTCGACCCAAGCGAGATGTATCGCAACGGCTAGCCCTCAACGCCTCTTCATCGACGACGAACCACCCGAGATGCCTCGCCCCGCCCCCGCCGATCAGAGCCTGCCGCCTTCGAGCGGCCGCCGGCAGAGCTTCGCGCTCGCCCTGCTGATGCTTGGCGCGCTTGCGGCCCCAGCGCCCGCCAACGCCGTGGTCGAGCTCAACATCACCCAAGGCACCATCCAGGCGCTGCCGATCGCCATTCCCGACTTCGCCGGCGATGGCTCGGTGGACGCGCAAGCCGCGCGCGAAATCTCCGACGTGGTGGCGAGCGATCTCCGCGCGTCGGGCCTGTTCAGCCCGATCGACCAGAAAGCCTTTGTCGAGAAGGGCGTCGGCACGGATAGCGTGCCCCGCTTCGAGGATTGGCGGGTCGTCAACGCGCAGGCCCTCGTCGTCGGGCGTATCGGCAGCGCCGACGGCAGGCTCAAAGCCGAGTTCCGGTTGTGGGACGTGTTCGCTGGCAAGCAGCTCGCCGGCGAGCAGTTCTTCGCGCGGCCCAAGGATGCCCGCCGCATCGGCCATATCATCGCCGATTCGATCTACGAGCGGATCACCGGCGAGAAGGGCTATTTCGATACACGGATCGTGTTCGTCGACGAATCGGGCCCGAAGGACAAGCGCATGAAGCGCCTCGCCATCATGGACCAGGATGGCTACAACGTCAGGTTGCTGACCACGGGTCAGAATCTGGTGCTGACCCCCCGCTTCAGCCCCTCGACGCAAGACATCACCTACATGTCCTTCGAGGGCGATACGCCCCGGGTCTATCTCCTCAATATCGAGACCGGGCAGAAGGAGATCGTCGGCGCCTTTCCGGGCATGACGTTTGCGCCCCGGTTCTCGCCCGACGGCCAGCGAATCGTCATGAGCCTGGAGCAGGAGGGCAATTCCAACCTCTTCGCCATGGATTTGCGCAGCCGCCGCACCCTCCAGCTCACCAACACCAACGCCATCGACACGGCGCCCTGCTATTCCCCCGACGGGCAGCAGATCGTGTTCGAGACCGACCGGGACGGCTCCCAGCAGATCTACGTCATGGACGCCGACGGCAAGAACCAGCGCCGGATCAGCCGGGGCGAGGGCAGCTATTCGACCCCGGTCTGGTCGCCGCGCGGCGATCTCATCGCCGTCACCAAGATGCTCGGCGGGCAGTTCCTGATCGGGGTTATGAAGCCCGATGGCACGGGCGAGCGCATCCTGACCGAGGGCTTCCACAACGAGGGCCCAACCTGGGCGCCTAACGGCAGGGTGCTGATGTTTTTCAGAGAATCGCCTGGCGCCGCGGGCGGACCCAAGCTCTACACCATCGACCTCACGGGCTATAACGAGCGCCAGGTGGCAACGCCCGCCTTCGGCTCCGATCCTGCCTGGTCGCCCCTGATCAATTAGGGGCCGGAAACGGCGCTTTTGGCGGCGCGCCAGGCCCTTCTTAGCGGGCATCCTGTGTCCCAAAAGCAACGGTGCCCTTACCCTTTTTTAATCATAGTCCCTCAGCCTGTTAACCAAGCTTGATCGGCGTCTCCGAGGGAGATAGCGTGAATGGGCTGGAGGATGAGATTCGGAGTGGCATTTTAGCATCAATCATCGAGAAAACGGTCCGGGGACAGCAGTCCGTTCTTGATCTGAAAACGCCACACCGGTACATGCAAAGACGGCTACTGCCGTTTAACCAAAGGAGAGAAGACCATGCAGGGTTTGAAGGGCGTTATCATCGTCGCCACGATCGTGGCCGCCACCGTTGCTCTCGGTGGCTGCTTCGGCCACCACGAGAAGGCCGTGGCCACCCAGCCACTGAAGCTCGGGTCCGCCGATGTCGTGGTCGAGCAGGTTGTTCGCGTCTAAAGCGCGGCCAAGGAATTTATCGCGGAAACGCTCGTCTTCCGCGAGACGGGACATGGATGCCGGGACGCCGTAGCTAGATGCGGCGGCGTCTCAGGCATCCCTTCCTTTTCTAGC
>JBGQMX010000030.1:0-25368 GCA_041500805.1 Methyloceanibacter sp. | reverse complement strand
GCTGCAACGGCATAGGACTCGCACTGTTCGCAAAAAATCGGAATCCCTTACGAATCGGAAAACGACAAACCCGCTCTAGAAAGCGGGGCGTGGCGCTCGTTAGGTGTAGGTGCCGTGGCAGTGCTTGTATTTCTTGCCCGAGCCGCACGGGCAGAGCGCGTTCCGCTGCACCTTGCCCCAGCTCGAAGGATCGGCCGGGTTTGCGTCCCCGACTTTCTTCACGCGGGCGGACTTGGCTGCTTCTCGCCCATTGCCTGAGGCACTGCCGCCGGCATTGGCGGTCTCAAGGGCGAACTCGTCCTCGCCGGTGGTCGGATCGAGGTGATGGGCCTCCATGGGCGGAAGCTCGGCGGCCTCGAGCGGCGGCACTTCGTCCTGGCGCGCAAGCTCGACATGCATGAGCTGGCCGGTCACCCCTTCGCGCAAGCGCGTGAGCATGTGCTCGAACAGGGTGAAGCTCTCGCTCTTATACTCGTTCAAGGGATCGCGCTGGCCATAGCCGCGCAAGCCGATGACCTGGCGCAGGTGCTCGAGCGTGACGAGATGCTCGCGCCACAGATTGTCGAGCGTCTGCAAGAGCACTGCCCTCTCGATCTGACGCATGATCTGGGGACCGAAATTGGCCGCCTTCTGGGCGGTCCTCTCGTCGGCGGTCTTGATCAGCCGGTCATGAAACTCGCTCTCGCCGATGCCCTCTTCCGCCGCCCAGTCGGCAAGCGGCAAGTCGAGGCCGAAGATGTTCTGCATCGCCTCTTTCAAGGTCGGAATGTCCCACTGCTCGGCGTAGGACTTCTCGGGGATGCTCACGGCGATGAGGTCGTCGATGACGTGATGGCGCATGTCGGCGATGGTCTCGCTCAAATCGGCATCGCCCAGGAGCTCGCGGCGCTGCTCGAAGATCGCCTTGCGCTGATCGTTCATCACGTTGTCGTATTTGAGCAGGTTCTTGCGGATGTCGAAGTTGCGCGCCTCGACCTTGGCTTGCGCCTTCTCAAGGGCCTTGTTGATCCAGGGATGGACGATGGCCTCGTCCTCCTTCAGCCCGAGCGCCTGGAGCATTCCGTCCATGCGCTGCGAGCCGAAAATGCGCATGAGGTCGTCCTCCAGCGAGAGGAAGAAGCGCGAGCGGCCGGGATCGCCTTGGCGCCCGGAGCGGCCGCGCAGCTGGTTGTCGATGCGGCGGCTCTCATGGCGCTCGGTGCCGACCACATAGAGGCCGCCGGCGTCGAGCGCCGTCTGCTTCTTCTTGCCGACCTCGGCGGCGATTTCTTTCCGCTTGGCGGCGATCTCCTCAGGCGTGGGCTCGTTGCCCTCTTCCGCCTGCTCGGCGAGCCAGCCCTCGAGCAGCATGTCGGGATTGCCGCCGAGCTGGATGTCGGTGCCGCGACCGGCCATGTTGGTGGCGATGGTGACCGAGCCGGGGACGCCGGCTTGCGCGATGATATGCGCCTCCTGCTCGTGATAGCGGGCGTTCAGCACCTGATGGGGGACTTTGTCCTTCTTGAGGAAGGCCGACAGGATCTCGGACTTCTCGATGGAGGTGGTGCCGACCAGCATCGGCTGGCCACGCGTCCGCGCCTCCTTGATCAGGGCAATGATGGCCCGGTACTTCTCGTTCGCGGTGCGGTAGACCTCGTCGTCCTCGTCCTCGCGGATCATGGTGGCGTTGGTCGGCACCTCGACCACTTCGAGCCCGTAGATGTCCAGGAACTCGTCGGCCTCGGTGATGGCCGTCCCGGTCATGCCAGCGAGCTTCCCGTAAAGCCGGAAATAGTTCTGGAAGGTGATGGTGGCGAGCGTCTGGTTCTCGGGCTGGATGGTCGCGTGCTCCTTGGCCTCGAGCGCCTGGTGCAGCCCTTCCGAGTAGCGCCGGCCCTGCATCATGCGGCCGGTGAACTCGTCGATGATGATCACGTCGTCGTCCTTGACGATATAGTCGCGGTCGCGCTGGAAGAGCTTGTGCGCGCGGAGCGCCTGCTGGACGTGGTGAACGACGGTGACGTTCTCGATGTCGTAGAGCGACTCGCCCTTGAGCAGGTCGGCCTCGGTCAGGAGCTTCTCGACATGCTCGTTGCCGGCCTCGGTCAGCGTCACGATGCGGGTCTTCTCGTCGAGCTCGAAGTCGCCCGCATCGAGCCTCGGAATGAACTTGTCGATGGCGGCGTAGAGCTCGGAGCGGTCGTCGAGCGGGCCTGAGATGATGAGCGGCGTGCGCGCCTCGTCGATCAGGATCGAATCCACCTCGTCGACGATGGCGAAGAAGTGGCCGCGCTGCACCATCTCCGACACCGCGTATTTCATGTTGTCGCGGAGATAGTCGAAGCCGAACTCGTTGTTGGTGCCGTAGGTCACGTCGCAGGCATATTCAGCGCGCCGCTGATCGTCGTTGAGCTCGTGCGCGATGACGCCGACGGTGAGGCCCAGGAACTTGTAGATGGCGCCCATCCAGGCCGCGTCGCGCTTGGCGAGATAGTCGTTGACGGTGACGACGTGGACGCCGCGGCTGGCGAGCGCATTGAGATAGACGGCAAGCGTGGCAACGAGCGTCTTGCCTTCGCCGGTCTTCATCTCGGCGATGCGGCCCTCATGCAGAACCATGCCGCCGATCATCTGCACGTCGAAATGGCGCTGGCCGATGGTGCGCTTGGCCGCCTCGCGGACGGTGGCGAAGGCCTCGGGGATCAAATCATCGAGAGCGGCCCCGTCGCGCACTCTGGCGCGGAACGCCTCGGTACGGGCGCGCAGCGCCTCGTCGCTGAGGGCGACGACTTCGGGCTCCAGCGCATTGATGGAAGCGACGGAACTTACGTATTTCTTGAGCCTGCGGTCGTTGGACGAGCCGAAGACTTTGCTGGCGAGGGTGCCAAGGGAAAGCATTGGTTCTTAGCCTCTTATGGCAGGAGATTTCTTAAGGCCGATCTCCATCAAAGCCCTAGGAAAGCGTCCAAAAAATGCCAGGGAAACAAACGCCCGTGAGACATAAGAGGCGCCTCTAACCTTGTCAACGCGACGGACAGGCGCCTGTCAGCCTTCGGGTGACAAGATTGCGCGTTTGCTTTACGAGGCCCCCCACCCGGCGCGCGAGGCGCGCCGACCTCCCCACGAGGGGGAGGTATGGGAGTCCGCTGAGCCGACACACACGCCATCCCTCCCCTTGATGGGGAGGGCGGCTCGGCCATAGGCCGAGCCGGGTGGGGTGATGAGCTGGCAATCTGAGGAGATTTCGCTAAGCGGGCTCTTTGGAGGCTGCGGCCCCGGTCCGTCCGATCGCGTCGAGCTCGCGCTTAAGTGACAGCTTGCTCAGCCGGTCGAGAGGCAGGCTCACGAAAATACCGATGCGCTGATTGAGCATGCGCATCGTGTCGGCGAAGGCGAGAGTCCGCTCGGCCTCGGTGCCTTCAGCCTTGGCGGGATCGGGCAAGCCCCAATGGGCGGTCATGGGCTGGCCCGGCCAGATGGGACAGAGCTCATTGGCCGCGTCGTCGCAGACGGTGAAGACGAAATCGAGCTTGGGCGCATCCGCGTTTGCGAACTCATCCCAGGACTTCGAGCGGAGCCCCGCGACGTCGTAGTTCGTCCTGCGCAACAGGTTGAACGTCAGAGGATTGACCTTGCCGGCGGGATGGCTGCCGGCGCTGAAGGCCCGAAACTTGCCGGCGCCTAGGCGATTGAGAATGCACTCGGCCATGATCGAGCGGGCCGAGTTGCCGGTGCAGAGAAAGAGAACATTGAGCGGCTCGGGACGCTTCACCACCTGCATGGGGTTTCTCCTTCTATCCATCTATTTTGGACAACACTCGGCAAGCGTCGATGCGATCAGCGGCGCGCAGATATGCGGCTTGCCGCGGCAGCAGTCCTCGACCAGGAACGACAGAAGCGCGCGCGTCCCCTCAAGGTCCACCGCATAGATGACCGAGCGGCCCTCCTTGCGCGAGGCCACGAGCCGGGCGCGCGACAGGATCGCAAGGTGGGAGGACATGGTGTTGTGCGGGACGGAGAGCGTCCGCGCGATGTCGCCCGCGGCCATGCCGTCAGCTCCGCCGCGGACCAGCAGACGGAAAACCTTGAGGCGGCTCTCCTGGGCCAAGGCGCCGAGGGCGTCGATCGCATGTGATATTTCCATGTGTCCAGAAATATCGAAGTGATTGGGGTGAGTCAATGCGGGGGGGCGCACTGTGAGCAGGGGGAGAGGGGTTGGCCCCCTTGGCAACCAGCCGCCCCAGGTCTAAGAAGGCGCCCGGGGAAGCGCACCCAACCCGCTCGCCTACTCTTCGACGGAGCAGGAAAGGCGAGCAGAAGATGAGGATTCATTCTCGTGAAAACTTGGTCAGTCTTGCTGCTCACTGCAGCCTTAATCGGACTTGCGCCACTGCCTGCCGCCGCTGACGATCCTGTCGTCGCGCGCGTGAACGGCGTCGATATCAAGCAATCCGACCTCAATTTTGCCGCCTCCGAAGTCGGCCCCAGGCTCGCCAACTACACACCCGCGGACCGCAAGAAGGTGCTCCTGCAATATGTCATCGAGAACGAGCTCATGGCGGAGGCAGGCGAGAAGGACAAGCTCAACAGCGCCGCGAATTTCGCCGACCGCGTGAAATATCACGAGCGGCGTGCGCTCCGCGATGCGTATTTCGATGCGAGCATCAGCAATGCCGTGTCGGACGAGGCCGCCAAGAAGATCTATGACGAGAAGATCACCGGCATGAAGCCGGAGCAGGAGATCCATGCCCGCCACATCCTGGTGGCGACCGAGGCCGAGGCCAAAGAGGTCGAGGACCGGTTGAAGAAGGGCGAGGACTTCGCGACGGTCGCCAAGGAGAAGTCGACAGACACGAGCGCCGAAGGCGGCGACCTTGGCTTTTTCGCCCGCGGGCAGATGCTGAAACCCTTCGAGGATGCGGCCTTCGCGCTCGAAGTCGGCCAGATCTCAGAGCCGGTGCAGACGCAATTCGGCTGGCACATCATCAAGGTCGAGGAGAAGCGCGACCAGCCGCTCCCCACCTTCGACCAGGTCAAGGAGGCGATCCGCACCCAGCTCGTGCAGCAAAAGGCACAAGAGGTGGTGACCGGCTTGCGCGACGCGGCAAAGATCGAAGTGATCGACCCCGAGCTCAAGAAGTCGATGGAAGATGCCGCGGCGAAGGGCGAAGGCCCACCCGACGAGACCCCAGACGATCAGTCGGGACAAGGCGATCAGTCGGGGCCAACCGATCAGCCAGGGGATGCCGCAGGCAAGCCCTGACGGCGTTGCTTGAGCCGCCGTGGGGACGACCTCGCCTTTCGCGCCGAAACACCTGCCGCATCTGCCGGCCATCGACGGTGTGCGCATCGCGACCGCGGCTTCAGGCATCCGCTATCCCGGCCGCATCGATCTGCTGCTCGTGACGTTCGACCCGGGGACGACCGCAGCCGGCGTGCTGACCAGGTCGAAGACGGCTTCCGCGCCGGTCGATTGGTGCCGGGCGCGGCTTCCCCATGGCATGGCGCGCGCGCTGGTCGTCAATTCCGGCAACGCCAATGCCTTCACCGGCAGGCGCGGCAGCGAAGCGGTGAAGCTGACCGCCGAGGCCGCGGCGGAAGCCGTGGGCTGCCTCGAGGCCGACGTCTATATCGCCTCAACGGGAGTGATCGGCGAGCCGCTCGATCCGCGCAAATTCACGCCCCTCCTCGGCGGTCTTGCGCGCGATGCGAAGGAAGACGCCTTCGAGAACGCCGCCCGCGCGATCATGACCACCGATACCTTTCCCAAGCTCGCCACGCGGAAGACGGAGATCGACGGGGTCTCGATCAGCATCAACGGTATCGCCAAGGGGGCCGGCATGATTGCCCCGGACATGGCGACCATGCTCGCCTTCCTGTTCACCGATGCGGCGATCGAGCCCGCGGCGCTCCGCGCCTGCCTCGATCCCGCGGTCGATGAGACCTTCAACGCCATCACCATCGACGGCGACACCTCGACCAGCGATACCGCCCTCATCTTCGCGACCGGGCACTTGGTCAGGCGCGGGAGCCCGCGCATTGCGCGCGGCGACGATCCACGCCTGGCAAGCTTCCGCTTCGCATTGTTCGAGGTGATGCGCGATCTCGCCCAGCAGATCGTCAAGGACGGCGAGGGACTCACGAAATTCGTCACGGTGAAAGTCACCGGCGCCGAGAGCAAGGAAGCGGCGCGCACCATCGCCAGGTCGATCGCCAATTCACCGCTGGTGAAGACGGCCATCGCCGGCGAGGACCCGAATTGGGGGCGCATCGTCATGGCCGTGGGCAAAGCGGGCGAAGCGGCCGACCGCGACAGGCTCGCCATTCGGCTCGGCGATATCGTTGTCGCCAGGGACGGCGAGGTCGATCCTCGCTACCGCGAGGAGGATGGCGCGGCCTATATGAAGGGGCCTGAGATCGCTATCGCCGTGGATGTGGGGGTGGGTAAGGAAGCGGCAACTATTTGGACCTGCGATCTCACCCACGGCTATATCGCCATCAATGCCGACTACCGGTCCTGACTGCGGTCTTCGCCAACATTTGTTAATTGCCGGGTGGGAGCATGGGTGAGCGTCACAAGCGCCCGATCGTGATCGTCGCGGCCGTCGCTCTCCTCGACAAGGACGGCGCCGTGCTGATCGCCAAGCGCCCGTTGGGGCGTCCGCTCGCCGGGCTCTGGGAGTTCCCGGGCGGCAAGGTCGAGGCGGGAGAGGAGCCGGAGGAAGCTTTGATCCGCGAGCTTCAAGAGGAGCTTGGCATCGAGATCGCCAAAGGCGACCTCAAGCCGCTGACCTTTGCCAGCCACGCTTACCCTGACTTCCACCTGCTCATGCCCGTCTATCTCTGCCGGCGGTGGCGGGGGAGCGTCGCTGCCAATGAAGGGCAGGAGCTTGCCTTCGTCCGGCCCGAGGAGCTTCGCCTTTACGACATGCCGCCGGCCGACGAGCCGCTCAAGATCGCTTTGCCCGATCTGTTGTGACCTTGAGGGAGACCATGACGAACGCGACACACAACACGATCCTGGCGATGCTGCCGATCCGCGTGCGGGTGACGGCACGGCGCTTCGCCGTCGACTCCGGCGGCGCTACGGCCATCGAATATGCGCTGATGACCTTCATCGCCATCGCCATCATGATTGCCATCAGTCAGCTCGGCGTCACGGTCGGCGGCATGTATGAGCGCGTGCTGGCCGCCCTTGTGAACTAGCCGTCCTTCTTCTTCGGCGGGCGCGCCGCTGGGAAGGAGGCCTTGTCGCCGGCGGATCGCTCCGTCGTGCCAAGCGCGTCGGCGAGACGTTGCGCGGCACTTCCGGGCAGAAGCGGCTTCTGCTGGCTCGCATCGGGTGCCCATCCACTCAAGAAGACGATCTCGAAAGTGGCGCTGACCCTTCCGTCTGGTGTGGCGTGACGCTCGCGATAGATGGCCTCGGCGCGTGCAAGCGTCCGGCGCGGCAGCGGCGCCTTGCTGCGCGCCAACAGCACGTTGCCGCCGCCGAGCGCGCGGACCTCGCGCATCAGCTCGCGCGGAGAAGCGTAGATGACAGTCAGCACATCGGCGTCAGCCACAGGAAGGGCGAAGCCTGCACGCTGCAGCAGCGCTCCATAATCCCTGACATCGGCGAAGGGAGCGACGCGCGGGCTCGCGCCGCCTTCGGTCTCGGCCTCGGCTTCGATCAGCGCATGACGGAGCTCGAGCAGCGAGCGGGCGCCGAGCAGCGCCGCCATGAACAGGCCGTCGGGGGCGAGTGCGCGTCTGATCTGGATCAACGCGCCGGGGAGATCGTTGACGCGGTGGAGCGCAAGGCCTGAGACGATCAGATTGAGGCTCGCGTCCCTGAACGGCAGCAGATCCTCGTCGCAGACAAGCGCCGGCCGCGGACAAAGGGCGGCGAGCGCTTCCGCGCTCTCGGCATAGATCATCTCCTTAACCGAGGGGAGCTTTGCCACCGTCCGGCCGAGCAGCCCGTGAAAGGCGCCGAGGTCCAGCGCCAGCGGGAACGGGCGCAACATGATCGCGACGCGCTCGGCGATCTCGCGCGCGACATGGGCGAGCAGGAATTCGCGGGCTTCGATCTCATGGGCAAAGCGCGCGCGGCGGGCACGCAACAGCTTGCGGTCGAACAAGAGGCGCTCCTCACTCATGGTATGCCGCGCCTCCGCTCTTCCAGCTTAGCCCCTCCGGACTCTATCATGGCGCCCATGTCGATCGGCGAGGCAGAGCATGGGTTGGAGGCTCCGGCGCGAGCGCGCGCGACGGCAGGGGCGGGGTCGTCGGCGCGGTCCATCCTCGGCCACCTTGCCGATCTGCTCTTGCCGCCGGTCTGCCTTGCCTGCCGGACGCGCATCTGGAGCCACGGGCTCCTGTGCGGCGACTGCTTTGCCAAGATCGATTTCATCGCGCCTCCCCTCTGTGCGCGTCTCGGAGTGCCGCTCCCTTACGAAACGGGCGAGCCGGCGCTGTCGGCGGCGGCCATCGCCAAGCCTCCAGTCTACGACCGGGCGCGGGCTGCGGCGCGCTATTCCTCGATCATGCGCGATCTTGTCCAGAGCTTCAAATATCGCGACCGGCATGAAGGCCTGCCATTGTTCGCGCGGTGGCTGGTCAAGGCGGGCGCCGAACTCCTCGCCGACGCCGATCTGATCGTGCCCGTGCCGCTCTACCCCTCGCGGCTGTGGTGGCGGCGGTTCAACCAATCGGCGATGCTCGCTCATGCGGTTGGGAGGCTCACCTTCGTCCCCGTGGATTGCTTCGCGCTCGGCCGCGTGCGGCGCACGGCAAGCCAGGTGGGGCTCACGGCGGACCAGCGGCGGCGGAACGTCGCCGGGGCCTTCAAGGTGAACCCGGCCCGCGCTGGCCGCATCAAGGGAAAGAACATCGTGGTCATCGACGACGTGATCACGACCGGGGCGACCGCCGAGGCCTGCGCGCGGGCGCTGAAGCGGGCAGGGGCGGTGCGGGTGGATGTGCTGGCGCTGGCGAGAGCCGTCGAGCCCACGTCCTTCGTGCTTTAGCTGATGGGCACAAATGGCATCGTCATGCCCGGACTTGATCCGGGGATCAAGCTCGGCAATGACGAACTTTTGTTAGGATCGATCAGGCTCAAGCGAAACTCTTGCGCAGGGCCGGTTAAGGGCCCAGTTACCATGGGCTGAGAATCTTTGGCCTTCCGGGGCAACGAAGCATGACGCGAATCCTCCTCTACACCACACAATTCTGCGGCTATTGCCGGGCGGCGAAGCAGCTCCTGCGCGGCAAGGAACTCGACTTCGAGGAGATCGACGTGGGCTTCGACGAAGAAAAACGCATCGAGATGATCGAGCGCGCCATGGGCTTACGCACCGTGCCGCAGATCTTCATCCATGGCCGCCATGTCGGCGGCTACGAAGAGCTCGCCGCGCTCGACCGCGCGGGCAAGCTCGAGGTGTGGCTTGCCAATGCCCTTGAGAGTGTCGGGGACGCCAACGAGCCATGACTGAGAAGAGACGTTTCCGCGCCGGCCTGGTGCAGCTCCGCTCGGGCCGCGCCATCGAGCCCAATCTCGACATGGCCGAAGCGCTCATCAGGCGCGCGGCGAAGGGCGGTGCGGCCTATGTGCAGACGCCGGAGAATACCGCCGTCATGGAGCTCAAGCCGGAGCTTGTACTCGCCGCCGCCGAGAGCGAGGGGAAAAGCGTTCCACTGGCGTGGGCAAAAGCGCTTGCCGCCGAGCTCGGCATCTTTCTCCATATCGGCTCGCTCGCCATCAAGCTCGACCAGGCGCGCGTGGCCAACCGCTCCTATCTGATCGACCCCAAGGGCCGGATCGCCGCCCGCTACGACAAGCTGCACATGTTTGACGTGGACCTTGAAGGAGGGGAGAGCTACCGCGAATCCCAGTACTTCCGCCCCGGCGCCACGGCGGTGCTCGCCGACCTTCCCTTCGGGAGGCTGGGCTTAAGCATCTGCTACGACCTCCGCTTCCCTGCGCTCTACCGCGCGCTTGCCGCTTCCGGCGCCGAAATCATCGCCATCCCATCGGCCTTCACCAAACAGACGGGCGAGGCCCATTGGCAGGTGCTGGTGCGCGCCCGCGCCATCGAGACCGGCGCCTTCGTGCTTGCCGCCGCCCAAGGGGGCCTGCATGAGAACGGGCGCAGCACCTATGGCCACAGCCTGATCGTGTCGCCCTGGGGCGAGGTCCTGGCGGAGGGTGGCGAGGAGCCAGGGGTGATCTTTGCCGATATCGACCTTGCCGCCTCGGCCGAGGCCCGCGCGCGCATTCCGGCGATCAAGCATGGGCGCGAGTTCCAGGTCGAGATCGCGGGCGGCGAGGCGGTAGAGGCGAGGAAGGAAGCGTCATGATCCGCTACGCGCTCACTTGCAATAGAGGCCATGGCTTCGACGCCTGGTTCGGCTCGGGCAGCGATTATGACGTGCAGGTCGAGGCGGGCGCCGTGGTGTGTCCCGCTTGCGGCAGCGCCGAGGTGAGCAAGGCGCCCATGGCCCCTTCGGTCAGGAGAAGCAAGGCCGAGCCGGCCGAAGGGCCCGCCAGACGCGCCCGCCGACAGACCTATGCCCTCCTCAAGGATCTCAGGGCGCATCTCAAGGCCAATGCCGAGCATGTCGGCCCTGCCTTTCCCGAGGAGGCGCGCAAAATGCACTACGGCGAGGCCGAGGCGCGGAGCATCTATGGCGAGGCGAGTGTCGCAGAGGCCGAGGCGCTGCGGGAGGAAGGCATCCCGGCCGTGCCGCTCCCGCCGCTGCCGGAGGACCAAAACTAAAAAAATTGGCAGTGAGGCGCCGCGATCTTCCGTCAGGTAATCTCTTGTTGGGGGGCTCCTGCTACAAATTACCGCGAGATGCCCTGGTAAAGCCGCGAAGGGCCTCTATTTTACATTCTGCCGGGAGTTGGTTTCTGCGCAACGAGGGATAAAGCATGCGCCTCCCAAGTTTCCTCCGACTACCCACACACGCTTACGGGCTCCTCATCGTTCCTTTTCTGGCGCTCGCGTTCGCATTTCCTGCGGGCGCTGAGACCGGCACCAAGCCCCCAAGTGCGCCGGCCGGAAACACTCCGCCGAGCGCCCAGGCCAAGCCCACTCCTCCTGCCACGCAGCCCAAATCGGGTCCTGCCGTCGCGCAGCCCAAATCGGATGCTGCCGTCGCGCAGCCCGAATCAGATGCCGCCGCAGCGCCAGAGGCCAATGCTAGTTCTGTGCCGAATGGCTCCCCGATCCTGATCAACATCGATAAGTCGCGACAGGAAATGACGGTCTTTGTCGACGGTGTGGAGCAATACACTTGGCCGGTATCGACTGGTCGACCAGAATATTCAACTCCATCAGGAACTTATACTCCCACTTCGATGAATGAGATGTGGTATAGCAAGCAGTGGGACAACTCTCCCATGCCACATTCCATTTTCTTCATGAAAGATGGTCATGCCATCCATGGCACCCATGAGGTGAAGAATCTCGGCAAAGCCGTCTCGCATGGCTGCGTGCGTATCTCGCCTCAGAATGCCGCCACGCTTTATGCGCTGGTGGAGACGAATGGGATGCAGAATACCCAAGTCGTCTTGAGCGGCTACACGCCTGGCGGCGAGGGGCCGAAAGTGGCAAGCCCGTCTCCAGGCCAATATCCGCAATATGGAAGACAGAGAGGCCAGGCGTTCGCGCCTTGGTTCGCGCCGGGCGAGGAAGCTCAGGCGCAGCCGGCGCAGCCCCGCAGGCGCGGCCTCTTCGGGCGCTGGTTTCAGCCCAATAACGGCCCCCAAGGTTACTATGGCCAGCGCAACTACTACTATCAGCCGCGCGGCTATCCACCCCCGGGATATTGAGGACTTAGGGCGGGCAACGGCAGTGCCGTTGCTCACGCGGCTTCATTGATGGGGCACGCTGCGCTTTGCCCACCCTACGCGCGGACTGCCGTCGCGAAATAATTCACATCGGTGTCGCGGCCAAGCCGCCATTCGTCGGCAAGCGGGTTGTAGACCATGCCTGTCGTGTCGATGGGCTTGAGGCCGGCGGCTCGAAGCGCCGCGCGCAGCTCATCGGGCGTGACGAAGCGATCCCATTGATGGGTGCCGATGGGAAGCCAGCGCAGGATGAACTCGGCGCCGACGATGGCCAGCGCATAGGCCTTGAGGGTGCGGTTGAGGGTCGAGAGCACCATGACGCCGCCGGGCTTCACCAAAGGGGCAACGAGCTTGAGGAAGGCGGGCACATCAGGCACGTGCTCGACCACTTCGAGCAGCAGGACGGCGTCGAAGCCGCTTCCCCCTGCGGCAAGCTCCTCGGCGGTCGCGGCCCGATAGTCGATCTTGAGCCGCGCCCCCTCGGCGTGGGCCTTTGCCGCCTCGATATTCTCGGGCGCGGGGTCGATGCCGGTGACGGAGGCGCCGAGCCGCGCCAGGGGCTCGGCGACAAGGCCGCCGCCGCAGCCGATATCGAGGACCGTAAGGCCTGAGAGGCTTAAAGCCGCCGCCTTGTCGCGGCCGAACCGCCGGCAGAGCTGATCGCGGATATAAGTGAGCCGCACCGGGTTGATGCGGTGGAGCGGCTTGAAGGGCCCGTTGGCGTCCCACCATTTCCCGGCAAGCTTGGCAAACCGGGCAACCTCGTCGTGGTCGACCGTGGTCGAGCTGACAGGGGCCTCTGGCATGGAGGCATTGGCCGTCCGCCTTTACCACCTGTCAAGGAGCCGAGAGCCATGTTGCGGCCGGGGTTTCCAGTCAGTATGAAGGGCTCGTTTTCCGGCCGGCCCGCAAAGGCCGGCCCTCTTGTTGATTAGGGGGGAGGGCATCAGGCCCGCCCCAGGTTTAGAGTTTAGAGTATTGCCGCATGATCTTTTCGGAAAACCGGTTCCCACTTTTCCGGATCATGCTCTGGATCAGGCCATGGCTCTGTTGGTGCTGAAATTCGGCGGGACGTCGGTCGCCGATGTGGACCGGATCCGCAACGCCGCTTTGCACGTGAAGCGCGAGGTCGCGGCCGGCCACGCTTGCGCCGTCGTGGTCTCGGCCATGGCCGGGCACACCAACCAGCTGGTGGCTCTCGTCGAGCAGGCCTGGGGTTTCAAGGAGCGCCAGAAGCAGAATGACGCTGAGGCGTCGGCCCAATATGACGGGCGCGAATATGACACCGTGGTGTCCTCGGGCGAGCAGGTCACTTCGGGGCTGCTGGCCCTCGTCCTCCAATCCTTGGGGATGCGGGCGCGGTCCTGGCAGGGCTGGCAGATTCCGCTCACAACCGACAGCGCCCACCGCGCGGCCCGCATCACCGGCGTTTCGGTCGACGAGCTGAAGGCGCGGATGCTGGAGGGGGAGGTCGCGGTGGTCGCGGGCTTCCAGGGCATCGCGCCCGGCAATCACATCTCGACGCTCGGGCGCGGCGGCTCGGACACAAGCGCGGTGGCGCTTGCGGCCGCCCTCCAGGCCGACCGCTGCGACATCTATACCGATGTCGACGGGGTCTACACTACCGACCCGCGGGTGGTGCCAAAGGCGCACCGGCTCGACAAGATCTCCTATGAAGAAATGTTGGAAATGGCCTCGCAAGGGGCCAAGGTGCTGCAGACCCGCTCGGTCGAGCTTGCCATGCAGAGGGGCGTGCGCGTGCTCGTGCGCTCGAGCTTCGATTCCCCCGATCTCGGCGGGAGAGGGACCGATGACGCGGAAGGGCTTGGAACACTCGTTTGCCATGAGGATGAGATCGTGGAGCAGAACGTCGTCAGTGGAATTGCTTATGCCCGGGACGAGGCCAAGGTGACGCTGCTCAAGATCGCCGACAAGCCGGGAGTGGCGGCGCAGGTGTTCTGCCCGCTGGCCGAGGCCAATATCAATGTCGACATGATCGTGCAGAACGTCTCGGAGGACGGAAGCTATACCGACCTCACCTTTACGGTGCAGAACGCCGACCTCGACCGGGCGCTGGAAGTCTTGCGCAAAGCCAAGGACAGCATCGGTTATTTGGACTTGCGCGGCTCCACCGACATCGCCAAGGTGTCGGCAATAGGTGTCGGCATGCGGAGCCACGCCGGGGTTGCCGCGCAAATGTTCAGCGCGCTTGCCGAAAAAGGCATCAATATCGAGGCGATCTCGACGTCCGAGATCAAAATCAGCGTATTGATCGATGCGGCCTACGCCGAGCTTGCGGTGCGCACCTTGCATTCCTTGTTCGGATTGGACAGCCGCTAGCGGGTCAAAGCGGCTAACCTGAAGCTTCCTTAAGATGGTTGGTCCGCCGCTCCGCCCGGCCGGCGAGGACTGGTAGTCATGCCCGTCTCTACTATTGGCGCCCCGAGACAATTGCTCCGCCGCCTGCGCGAGGTCATGGCGCAGCGGGAGAGCGTGCAGGCGCGCCTCGACAAGGTGGCCGTGCTGATTGCCTCGAACATGGTCGCCGAGGTGTGCTCGATCTATCTGCGCCGGCGCGACGAGTCGCTCGAGCTGTTCGCCACCGAAGGCTTGAACCCGGAGGCCGTCCACAACACGCATCTTAAGCCCGGCGAAGGCCTGGTCGGCCTGATCGCCATTCAGGCCGAGCCGATGCAGTTTCCCGACGCCCAGCATCACCCGGCCTTCTCCTATCGCCCGGAGACCGGCGAGGAGATCTACCACTCCTTCCTCGGGGTGCCGATCCTGCGCGGCGGCCATACCATCGGCGTCCTCACGGTGCAGAACCGCACCATGCGGCAATATAGCGACGAGGAGGTCGAGGCGCTGCAGACCACCGCCATGGTGCTCGCCGAGATGATCGCCTCGGGCGGCCTCGGCGTCACCGAGGAGGTGAGCGCCGAGCCGCGTCGCGACCTGGCGGCGCGGTTCACCGGCCTTCCCATCTCCGAAGGCGTAGCGCTCGGCCATGTGGTGTTGCACGAGCCGCGCATCGTGGTGACGCGCCTGATCGCCGAGGATGTCGAGCTCGAGCGGCGGCGGCTCGCCCAGGCCATCGAGGAGCAGACCGGCATGATCGACGGCATGCTGGAGCGGGGCGACATGGCGCGCGCGGGCGAGCATCGCGAGGTGCTCGAGGCCTTCCGCATGTTTGCCCACGATCACGGCTGGCGGCGGCGGCTCGACGAGGCACTGCTCACCGGGCTCACGGCGGAAGCCGCCGTGCAGCGCGTGCGCAACGATACCCGCGCGCGCATGATGCGCCAGACCGACCCGCATGCGCGGGACCGTCTGCACGATATCGACGATCTCTCCAATCGTCTGCTGCGGCTGCTGTCAGGCGGCGCCGGCACGGCAGCGGCGGGAAACCTGCCGCAGGATGCGGTTCTGATCGCTCGCACCATGGGCCCGGCCGAGCTGCTCGACTATGACCGGCAGCGTCTGCGCGGGCTCGTGCTCGAGGAGGGCGGCGCCGCGAGCCATGTCGCCATCGTCGCGCGCGCGCTCGGCATCGCCGCGATCAGCCAGGTCAAGGGGGTGCTCGACGCGGTGGAGGCGGGCGATGCCATCATCGTCGACGCCGATGGCGGCGAGCTGCATGTGCGGCCGACCCAGGAGGTCGTCTCGGCCTATGCCGACAAGGTCCGCTTCAGGGCAAGGCGCCAGGCCCAATATGCCGCCTTGCGCAACGTCCCGGCGGTGACGCTCGACGGCCAGCGGGTGGCCTTGCATATCAATGCCGGCCTCCTGTTCGACCTGCCGCATCTCGACCAGTCGGGCGCCGACGGCATTGGGCTGTTCCGCACCGAGCTCCAGTTCATGATCTCCTCAACCTTCCCGCGGCTCGAGCAGCAGACCCGCCTCTACAAGTCGATCCTCGATGCCGCCGGCGACCGCCCGGTCGTGTTCCGCTCGCTCGATGTCGGCGGCGACAAGGTGCTGCCCTTCTTCCGCGCGAGCAAGGAGGAGAACCCGGCCATAGGCTGGCGCGCGATCCGCATGGCGCTCGACCGGCCGGCGCTGTTCCGCACCCAGATCCGCGCCTTGCTCAGGGCCGCGCATGGCCGCGAGCTCCGCATCATGCTGCCGATGATCGCCGATGTGTCGGAGCTCAAGGCGGCACGGGCGCTGATCGACCGGGAGGTCGAAATCCTCAAGCGCCATGGGCGCCCCGAGCCGAAACGCCTCTTGATCGGGGCCATGATCGAGGTGCCGTCGCTTCTGTGGCAGCTCGACCGCGTCCTGCCTTTGGCCGATTTCGCCTCCGTCGGCTCGAACGATCTGATGCAGTTCCTGTTCGCGGCCGACCGGGGCAATATGCGCGTGTCGGAGCGCTTCGATTCGCTCAACCCGGCTGGGCTCAAGGCGCTCCGCGTCATCGTTGCCGCGGCAGAAAAGCACAAAGTGCCGCTCACCTTGTGCGGGGAGATGGCGGGCAGGCCGCTCGAGGCCATGGCGATTATCGGGCTTGGCTTCCGCTCGATCTCCATGGCGCCGGCCTCGGTGGGGCCGGTCAAGGCCATGATCTTGTCGCTCGATGCCGGCAATCTCAGGCAAAGGCTGGAGGAGCTGCTCGAATGCACGGACACCTCGCTGCGCGAGGATCTGAAACGCTTTGCCGCCGAAAAGGGCGTGCAGATTTGACGCGATGAGAGGTCTCCACGCTGTGTTGCAATATGTTAATCTCGCTGAGACTTGCAAAATGAACGTCGTTGGGCTTGTGTTAGCGGAGATCAGCAGGAGATGGGATCGGCCTTGCGATGCCGACCGAGCCGGGCCAAGTGCCGGTAAGCCCACCGCCGGACGCCGCGCGACGGCGCCTGCATATTCACGGGATTAAGGAAATGCCGGCCGGCTATGACGCTGAGGTGGCGGAGCTGTTTCGGGACCTGCGCGCGGCCAGCGCCATGTCCGAGAACGATCTCGCTGGGCGGCTCGGCACCCGCGTCGACGTGGTGCAGGCGCTCGAGCAGGGGGCGCTCTATGCGCTCCCGCCTTGGGCCGAGACCTGCCGCGTCGTGAATGCCTATGGCGCGATGCTCAATCTCGACGTCCGTCCGCTGCTCCGGCGCATCTATGCGCAGCTCGAGGCGGGGATCGTGGAGCTCCGACCCAAGGCCATGCCCGACGTCCCGGTCATGACGCCGCCGGAGAGCGTGGATTTCGCATTCGAGACGGATAGGCCGGTGTCCGCGCCTGGCTCTTCCCCTCTGGATATCCAGTGGGATCCCACTCCCCCATCCTCGCCACCCCAGAACCCAAGGCAGGCCGCCGCGCCATCGCCGGCTCCCCGGAACCCGAGGCAGACCGCTGCGCCTTCGGCCCCGTTCCAGAATCCGTGGCCGGCGCCTGCCCCATCGCCTGCGCCTCAGGCGCCTTGGCCAAACGCGGCGCCGTCGCCCTTTCCGCAAAGCTGGCCTGGGGCTGCCCCACAGACGCCGCCCCAAACCCCTTGGCCTAACGCTGCTCCTTCGCGTCCGGCAGCTCCCCAGCCGCCGCCCGACCGGCGTCCGCCGCCACCACCGCCGCCGCGGCAGGCCGAGGCGCCTCAGCCTCAGCCCCAGCCGCAACCCCAAGTCCAGCCGCAACAGCCGCCCCCACGGCAACCGGCGCAACCGCAACCTCAGCCACCGCGCGCGGAGTACACGCCGGCCGCTTCTCAGCCGGTGCCAGAGAAAGCAAAGTCGCGGAAGTCGGCCCTCTTGAAATGGGGCATCGTCGCCCTCATTGTCTCCGTGATGGCGTTTGGACTATGGATGGTGCTTGGCCATTCGCCAGGCCCGTCAGGGGCGAAATCGGGAGCTTCGGCGGACCGCGTTCTCGACCCGGATGATCCGCGCAGCCGCAAGGCCGATCGGCTTCCGAGCCCCTTCTAGCTTTCCATCAGCTCAGGTCATGACGACAGTCCCTGCCGAGAAGCTCGACAAGCTCGTCGCCCGTTGGCAGACGGTGCAAGGCACGCTCGCCGCGCGCGCCGATCAGGAGAGCTATGTGCGTCTCTCGCGCGAGTTCGCCGAGCTCGATCCGATCGTGGCCACCATCACCGCGCTCCGCCGGGCGCTGCACGAGCGCGACGAGCTCAAGCAACTGATCGATGATCCGGCCTCCGATGCCGACATGGCGGCGCTGGCCGAGCAGGAGCTTGGCACCCTCGATCCCAGGATCGAGACTCTCGAGCAACAGTTGAAACTGCAATTGCTGCCCAAGGACGCCGCCGACGACAAGAGCGCCATCCTCGAAGTGCGCGCCGGCACCGGCGGCGATGAGGCGGCGTTGTTCGCCGGCGATCTCTTCCGCATGTATCAGCGCTATGCCGAACGGCAGGGCTGGAAGGTGAACGTTCTCTCGGCGAGCGAATCCGCCACCGGCGGCTACAAGGAAATCATCGCCAACATCACGGGCAAGGGCGTGTTCGCCCGGCTGAAATTCGAATCGGGCGTGCATCGCGTGCAGCGCGTGCCGGAGACCGAGGCGCAAGGGCGCATCCACACCTCGGCGGCGACCGTGGCGGTCCTGCCCGAGGCCGAGGAGGTTGACATCAAGATCGAGGACAAGGACCTGCGCATCGACGTGTTCCGGGCGAGCGGACCTGGCGGGCAGTCGGTCAACACCACCGACAGCGCGATCAGGATCACGCATCTGCCGACCGGCCTCGTGGTCAGCCAGCAGGACGAGAAATCACAGCACAAGAACAAGGCGAAGGGGATGAAGGTGCTGCGCGCCCGCCTCTACGATCTGGAAAGAGCCAAGCTCGACGCCGAGCGGGCGCAAGACCGCCGCAGCCAGATCGGCAGCGGCGACCGCTCAGAGCGCATCCGCACCTATAATTTCCCGCAAGGGCGCGTCACCGATCACCGTATCGGCTTCACCACGCACCAGCTTTATCTCGTGCTCCAGGGCGAGCCGGCGCTCGACGAGCTCATCAACGCGCTCATCACCGAGCATCAGACGAACCAGCTCGCGGCCATGCAGGAGCCGGTGCATGGTTGAGACCGCTTTGCGTCACCGGAACGAAGCCGCGGTGGACCTGACCTTGAGTCAGGCCTTCGCGGAGGCCGCTTCCATCTTGCGGCACGCAGGCATCGAGACGCCGGAGCTCGATGCGCGGCTGCTGATCTGTGACGCCGCGGGCCTGAGCCATGAAGCCTATATCGCGCGGGCCCGCGATGCGCTTGCGCCAGCGGTTGCCGCACGGCTCGACGCCTCGATCGAGCGCCGGCTCAAGCGCGAGCCCGTGTCCCGCATCACAGGCTCCCGCGAGTTTTATGGCAGGAGCTTCCTCGTCGATCCTCATGCGCTCGACCCTCGCCCCGATACGGAGACCCTGATCGAGGCGGCGCTTGATCTGGTCGAGCGGAACGGCTGGCGGGCAAGGCCATTCAAGCTGCTCGATCTCGGCACCGGGACCGGCTGCATCCTGATCACGCTTCTGGCCGAGCTGCCGCAGGCGAACGGCCTCGGCACCGACATCAGCGAAGGCGCGCTCGCCCTTGCCGCGGTCAATGCGCGCCGTCAGGGGGTAGCGACCCGCGCCTCCTTCCTCGCCTCCGATTGGCTCGAGGCAATCGGAGGAGAGTTCGACCTTATTCTCGCCAATCCGCCCTATCTCGCCGCAAGCGAGATCGGCCTCCTGTCGCGAGAGGTGGCAAGCTTCGACCCACGGCTCGCGCTTGACGGCGGCCCCGACGGGCTTGACGCCTATCGGCGCATTGCCGCCCGTGTTGGCCAGGTCTTGGCGCCGACGGGGAGGGTCCTCGTCGAGATCGGGTCCACTCAGGCGGATTCCGTGGCGGCGATCTTGCGCGGGGCGGGCCTCAGGCTCGACGAGACGCATGGAATCAGGCTCGATCTGGCCGGTCGACCGCGCTCGGTCATGGCAGGGGTGTGACAGGCGCGGGGGAGCAGGGCGTCGCGGGCCAAAAAAGAGACTTGGAAAATCACGGTGTTCGGGGTAGGTTCTTGCAGCGGAGTGGATAGTCTCGGCCATCGGTGCTGCAAAGCGCGGCCGGTTGCAACGGCAACAAGAGCGGACATCTCGTGAACCTCGATTGAAGGGCTGCGTGCCTCTCGGGACGTTCAGGAGACGCTCAACCGCCCATCAGATTGAGGTTGGCAGGCGCTAGTTCTAAGACTCAAGACGCGTAGCGCCGAACATCAGACTCATAACAAGGCAGCGACAGCGCGCGTAGGACGACTGCTGGGCTGATCCGGCTTTCCGGACGGTAAGCGCGTTGGGGCTGAAGTTAGTCGTGGACGAGAGTGAGCAGGGAAGAAGGACGCGGCGTTTGCCGCTTATCAGGTGAATAGAAGCCAATGAGGCAAGGACAGCAGAATAATCGCAGGGGGCGCGGCCGCGGTGGCCGTAAGCCCCAAAATCCACTGGCGCGGAGCTATGAATCGAACGGACCCGACGTAAAGATCCGGGGCACCGCGGCGCATATCGCCGAGAAATATCTCTCGCTCGCGCGCGACGCACTGTCATCGGGCGACTTGGTGTCGGCCGAGAGCTATTTTCAGCACGCCGAGCATTACAACCGCATCATCATGGCGGCACACACGCAGCTCGGTGCCCAAGGCCACCCGGGCGAAGGCCCGAACGGCAGTGGGTTTCGCCCGCAGTGGAACGCGGAAGGCTCCGACGATGATGGCGGCTCGGACTTCGATAGTACCGATGGCGGCGGCGGCGACGTTCGTGCCGGCGGCGCCCAAGACCGCGAGCGCCAGGGAGGCGGCGGGCAAGACCGCGAGCGCCATAGCGGCGACCGGGAGCACCATGGCGGCGGCGGACACGAGCGCGGCGGGCAACAGCGGGCCGGCGGTCAGGAGCGGGGCCGGCATGGGGGCAATGGGAGGGAGGGCACGCGCGACGCCAACGGCGCCGATCCAGCCGACGCGCTCCAGCCCGACGACAGTGCTCCTCCCGACACGACGGTGAGCTGAGGTTTCAGCCTCGGCCTGAAGCGATATCCGTTCTGACGAACACAGAACTCGTCATGGCTGGGCTTGGCCCGGCCATCCATTCCATCGGCGCATCCACGCGCTGAACCGTAACGGCATGGAGGCCCGGATCAAGTCCGGGCATGACGGAAGAGAGTGTTATCCGGAACGAGGTCCTTTTCCTGCCGCAGCTTCACCTGGCGGCTTGGTCCGGTTGCGCCGGCTGTTGGCTTTGCAGCTTGTTCCGGTTGCATCACTTCTGGCTCATTCGAGATCGGGGTCGCCAGGCTTGCCGGCGACGATCAGCGGGACCACCGGTCGCTCCGGATGCCGCGACTTGAAGAGTCGCACCTCCTCGTTGACGTACTGGCTCTTCGCCGCCGCAGGCGAGCAGATCACGATCAGCGCATGCGATGCGTCGAGGCCGGCAAGCGTCTGATCTGAGAGCGTGTGACCTGCGGTGAAGTCGTCGCGATCGCGGAAGATCGGCCTGAGCGCTTTGGGCACGGTGCCGGTCGCCGTCTCGCGGCCGGCGAGGTCCTTGTCGATGGCGAAGGTTTCGAGTGCGCGATGCAGCCACTTGGCCCAAGCCGTGTCGGCGTGGCTGTAGGAGATGAAAGCGCGGTATTTGAATGCGGCGGGCTCTGCCATGGCCGGGAGCCTATTGAGCGTGTTGATCGGGTTGCGCCGGCTGTGCGGTTTTTGCCGTAGCGGCATCCGACTGCTCGAGCTTGGCGATCTCCTCATCGAAGATGGCGAGGTCGTCGGGCAGTGTGGCATCGTCGGGGGATAGCGCCGCAAGCCGCGCAATGATCTCACGGGCCTGCCGGTATTCGCTGAGCGCCTGCGCCGTGTCGTCCTGCTCAGTCAACAGCTCGGCAATCCGGCCATGGCTGATGGCGAGGTCGCGCTGCCAACCCGCATTGCTCGGGTCGGCCGTGGTCAGGCGCTCGGCAATAGCGAGGCTGTCGTGGAAGAATTTCTGCGCCGCGGCAAGATTGCCTTGCTCCACCAGCACCTCGCCGACCTTGTCGTAGGCGACGAAGAGATCGCGCTCTCGGCCGGCATTACTAGGATCGGCCTTGGCGAGGCGGTCTTTGATGGCGAGGCTGTCTTGGTATGACGCAAGCGCCGCGGCGAGATTGCCTTGCGCCATCAGCACGTCGCCGAGCTTCTCATCGGAGACGGCGAGGTCGCGCTGCGAGCCGGCATTGCCTGGGTCGGCGTTGGCCAGACGCTCGGCAATGGCGAAGCTGTCCCGGTAAGATGCAAGCGTCTCGTCAAGTTTGTCTTGCGCCGCGAGCACGTCGCCGACCTTGATATCGGAAACCCAGAGATCGTGCTGCCAGAGCACATTGGTCGGGTCGGCCTTGATCAGACGGGAGGTGATGGTCTGCTTGCTCCCGTAGGATTTGAGAGCGCCCGCCACGTCGCCTCGTGCCGACAGAACGTCGCCGACGCGCTCATTGCTGATACCAAGGTCGTATTGCCAGCCGGCATTGTTGGGGTCGGCCTTGGCCAGGCGGGCGGCAATGGCCAGACCGTTCTGGTACGATTTAAGCGCCTCGGCGAGATTGCCTTGCGTCATCAGCACGTCGCCGACCTTATCGTAGGAGACGGAGAGACTGCGCTGCCGGTCGGCATTGCTGGGGTCGGCCGTGGCCAGGCGGTCGAAGATGGCAAGGCTGTCCCGGTAGGAAGCAAGCGCCTCGGCGAGATTGCCTTGCATCGCCAGCACGTCACCGAGCTTCTCGTAGGAAACGGAGAGATCGCGCTGCCAACCGGCATTGGAGGGGTCGGCCTCGGCCAGGCGCTCTCGAATGGCGAGGCTGTCTTGGTAGGAAGCAAGCGCCCCGGCGAGATTGCCTTGCGCCTCGAGCACGTCGCCGACCCTCTCATAGGGGATGGAGAGATTGCGCTGCCAGTCGGCATTGCTGGGGTCCGTCTTGGCCAGGCGCTCGGCAATGGCGCGGCTGCCTTGGAAGGTTTTCAGCGCCTCGGCGAGATTGCCTTGCACCACCAGCACCTCGCCCGTCTCGTTGAGCGCGGCAGACAACGTGCGCAGTCTTTCGGGGTCATCGGGCATCTCGGTCGTGAGCTCGACCATAAGCTGGCGCGCCTCTTCCGCCCGGGCCTTCTGTTTGGCCGTATCGCCGAGGATCTCGTAGTTGCGCGCGAATTGGATCAGCATCCAGGCCTTCTGGTAGCGGAGCTCCGGCGTGGGGCGGCCGAGCAGGGCCATGTTGTCGAACAGGCCTTCGGCCTTGGTGAGCAGGGCGAGGGTAGCGGTGCGCGGCACGCCGTATTTCTCCGCTTGCGTTACGGCCGTGTCGACGATCTCGGTCGCGGTCTTGAGCGTGGCGGTGAGGAAGGCCTCGTTGGTCTTGAGCTGCTGCCAAGCATAGACGGCGCTGCCTGACGCGGCGAAGGCAAGAATCGCCAGCACGGCGATGACGCCGTTGCGCACCCGGGCGTGGCGGCGGCGCTCGCGCATCGCTCGGCGGAAGATGTCGTCCGACGAGACGCCGAGAAGGCCGGCGACGAGCTTGGCGAGAGCGAGCTGTTTGCCGTCGCCCTCCTCGCGCGCGTCGGCCGCCAGCACCTCGACCGGCTCGTTAGTGACCTGCCCGTCCGCATCGAGCTTGAACTTGAGGGCAGGCGGAAAGCATTCGAGCGCGGGGTCGCCCGGCTTGCCGGCGGCGATCAGCGGGACAACCGGCCGCTGTGGGTGCCGCGACTTGAAGAGGCGTACCTCCTCGTTGACGTATTGGCTCTTCGCGGCTGATGGCGAGCAAATCACGATCAGCGCGGCGGAGTCGTCGAGCGCGGCAAGCGTCTGCTCTGAGAGGGTGTGGCCGGCGGTGAAGTCGTCGCGGTCGCGGAAGATGGGGCAGAGCGCCTTCGGGATCGCACCCGTCGCCGTCTCGCGGCCCACCAGGTCCTTGTCGATCGAGAAGGACTCGAGCGCGCGGTGCAACCACTTGGCTTGAGCCGTGTCGGCGTGGCTGTAGGAGATGAAGGCGCGATATTTGAACGCGACAGGCTTTGCCATTCTCGTTTCTTCCGACGAGCAAGGACGCGCCGATTATGGGGGAGGCACGACGGCGCTGCAACTAACGGTTCAGTAACGCTGCCATTTTAGCCCCGCCGCTCAGCTCGCTCCCCGCTCCCCCCTTGTGGGGGAGCACGCTCGCGCATCTTGGCGCGAGCGGAGGGGGGTGACGGCGGCGCCACGCAGAAGACTCTCTATGATTTCGACCCCCCTCCCTATCCCTCCCCCACAAGGGGGGAGGGGAGAACAAGCGGCGAGTCCACAGCCTTCCATGCCCTTTTTGTGGGCTCGCGGCGACGCTATATGTCCGTTAAGAAGCCCTGAGTTATGAGCCGGCAACGGCGCTGCCCGGGCGGGCGGAAAGTCCGCTTCCGGCTGCATTCATTCTTGGCCTTGCCAGAGGGACGTCATCCATGGATCTCGAGAAACTCTCCGATCGCCTCAAGGGGTTCCTGCAGTCGGCGCAAACGCTTGCGGTCCGTGAAGGCAACCCGCAGATCACCCCCGAGCATTTGTTGAAGGTGCTCATCGACGACCCCGAAGGCCTGGTGAGCGGCCTCATTGCCAAAGCCGGCGGCAAGCCCAAGGAGGCGCTTCAGCGCACCGAGGCAGCGCTGGCCAAGCTGCCCAAGGTGAGCGGCTCTGGTGCCTCGCAGCCGCATATGACGCCGGCGCTGTCGCGCGTGCTGGACCAGGGCGAGCAGATCGCCACCAAGGCCGGCGACAGCTTCGTGACCGTGGAGCGTGCGCTGCAGGCGCTGGCCATGACGAAAGAGGGGGAGGCCGCGCGCATCCTCGCCGATTCAGGGGTGACGCCGCAAACCCTCAACGCGGCAATCAACGATCTCCGCAAGGGCCGCACCGCCGATTCCGCGTCGGCCGAGCAGTCTTACGACGCGCTGAAGCGCTATACGCGCGACTTCACCGAGGCCGCTGCCAAGGGCCAGCTCGACCCCGTGATCGGGCGCGACGAGGAGATCAGGCGCACCATCCAGGTGCTGTCCAGGCGCACCAAGAACAATCCCGTGCTGATCGGAGAGCCCGGCGTCGGCAAGACGGCCATCGTCGAGGGGCTCGCGCACCGCATCGTGCAGGGCGACGTGCCGGAGAGCCTGAAAGACAAGAAAGTGCTCTCCCTCGACATGGGCTCGCTGATTGCCGGGGCCAAATATCGCGGCGAGTTCGAGGAGCGGCTGAAATCCGTGCTGTCGGACATCGAGGCGGCGCAAGGCCAGGTCATCCTCTTCATCGACGAGATGCATACGCTGGTCGGCGCCGGCAAGGCCGAAGGCGCGATGGACGCCTCGAACCTGCTCAAGCCGGCGCTCGCCCGCGGCGAGCTGCATTGCGTCGGCGCCACCACGCTCGACGAATATCGCAAGAACGTGGAGAAGGACGCGGCCCTCGCAAGGCGCTTCCAGCCGGTCTATGTGTCGGAGCCCACGGTCGAGGACACCATCTCGATCCTGCGCGGGCTGAAGGAGAAATACGAGCTGCATCACGGCGTGCGCATCTCTGATGCCGC
>JBGQMX010000029.1:0-25743 GCA_041500805.1 Methyloceanibacter sp. | reverse complement strand
TGATCTCTTCGAGCCCGAGGAATGCGCAAACTACTTCGCCGCCGCTGGATACAATCCGGATTAAGGCGAATCCGCTCTAACGCAGCTCTTCTTGGTACAGGTCTGATCGAAACCCGGTGAGCCAGGTTTGCACACCGTCGTCCCGCCCGTCCCCTTAATTTTCGCAAGGATGATCCCCGCTCGATCGAGGATCTGTTGCTGGGCCGCCTGAGAAATCGAATTGTTCGACGAAGGCAAAGGACTGGCAGTAGGACCGGCGATGCTGGGTATAGCGAAGGAGGTCGCGGCTACGAGGCCGACCAGAACTCCTGTGGTCGCTTTGGCTGTGCTCATTTTTCAGGCTCCTTGGTTAGGGATTTGCTCCTTCCTCGGGCCGAAAGGGCGCCCAAAGCCTAGGCGACTTCAAGCGACCCCACAATGGGTCCAACCTGAGGACGTCCGCTACCTTCTGACGCCCCCGGTCGAAGGTGCCTTAACTATCCGCACGCATATGGCGCATTTCATCCGCCACTGGCGCTTTTAGGCCGACAGCGTGTGCCGCCTCTGGTTGATCTCGGGCGCATGCGATGACATGGACAAGGGCGCTTCCCCCCGTTAAGCAAAGGCCATGCTGAGGCGGCTCTACGACAAGGTGATCGCGCTTTCCGAGAGCCGCCACGCGCTCACCACGCTGGCCGCGGTCTCCTTCGCCGAAAGCTCATTCTTCCCCATCCCTCCCGACGTGGTGCTGGTGCCCATGGCGCTGGCGCAACCGCAAAAGGCGAGGCTCTATGCGCTGGTCTGCACCATTGCCTCGGTGCTCGGCGGGCTCGTCGGCTATGCCATCGGCGCGCTCCTTTTCGACACGGTCGGCAAGTGGCTGATCTCGGCCTATGGCTATGGCGAGGGCATCGACGCCTTTCGCGCGGCCTACGCCAAATGGGGCGCCTGGATCATCCTGATCAAGGGCATGACGCCCATTCCCTATAAGATCGTGACCATCGCCTCGGGCTTTGCCGGCTATAACCTTTTGGCCTTCTTCGTGCTTTCTATCATCACCCGCGGCGCGCGCTTCTTCATCGAGGCCGAGCTGCTTCGCTATTATGGCGAGCCGATCCGCGATTTCGTCGAGAAGCGGTTGACGCTGGTCACCACCGGCTTCCTCGCGGCGATCGTGGGCGGCTTCCTCATCGCCAAATATGCGTTCTGAGATGGGAGTGCTGGCCAAGCCGCCACGGCCGGTGATGGCGGCATGCGCCATCGTGCTCGTCATCGCCGCGGCGACGATCCTCACGGCGCTCGGCTTTCAGCATCTCGGGGGCTATGCGCCATGCCCGCTCTGCCTCGAGGAGCGCTATGCCTATTATTTCGCGGTGCCGGTGAGCGCGGTGGTCTTCTTCCTGGCGCGCCGCCTTGAGATCAGCGCCGCACGCATCCTGCTTGTGCTGATCGCGCTCGCCTTCCTCGCCAATGCCGCCGTCGGCGTCTACCATGCCGGGGTCGAGTGGAAATGGTGGGCCGGCCCCGCCGCCTGCACCGGCGGCTTGCAATGGGGCGAGGGTGGCCTCGGCGAGCAGATCGAGAACGCGCCGGTCATTCGCTGCGACGAGGCGTCGTGGCGTTTCCTGTGGCTCTCCTTTGCGGGCTGGAATGCCGTGGTCTCCGCCTTCCTCGCGTTGATCGCTGCCTGGGGTGCCGCGCAAAAGCGCTGAAGCGGGCTCGGCGCACGTTGCGCGCCCGCAAGTCACAGCGAATTCAAGCGAGAGTGATTAGGCCGGATCGAGCGGGCGCTGCTATAGCGGCTTGCGGGTCCTGAGCGGCTCAGTGCCGACTCATGGGTTCGCGTCCGCTTGAAATCCTTATCGGAAGGATCGGATAGATGATTTTCCGCCGTTCTCTCCTCCTTGCCATCGTCGTTGCCGTTGCGCTGCTCGGCGCCTTCCCGGCCTCGGCGGCCGAGTGGCAACCCTTCAGCGCGGCAGCCTTCGCCGAGGCGCAGAAGGAGGGCAAGTCGATCCTCGTCGATATTTTTGCGCCCTGGTGCCCGGTATGCAGAGCGCAGAATCCCATTCTCGTGCAGCTCACGCGCGAGCCCCAGTTCAAAGACCTCGTCGTCTTCAAGGTCGATTTCGACAACCAGAAGGATGACGTGAGGGCGCTCAAGGCGAGCTCGCAAAGCACGCTGATTGCCTACAAAGGCGAAACCGAGAAAGGCCGCACGGTCGGCGACACCAACGAAAAATCCATCACGGCGTTGGTGAACAGCGCGCTCTAGGGCGAGAGGCGATGGGAATCGGGACTCTCGGGCTTACGCTTCTTGCCGGCGTGCTTTCGGTCCTTTCACCCTGCGTGCTGCCGCTCTTGCCGATCGTGATGGGCACGGCGGCAAGCGAGCACCGGCTCGGCCCAATTGCGCTTGCCGCGGGTCTTGCCACCTCGTTCGTGGCCATCGGCCTCTTCGTCGCCACCATCGGCTTCTCTCTCGGCCTCGACACGGGCGTCTTTCGCGTGGTGTCTGCGATCCTGCTGATCGGGATGGGCGTCCTGCTCCTGGTCCCGCAGCTGCAAGCACAGTTTGCGCTTGCCGCCAGTCCGGTGAGCAACTGGGTCGGCGGGCATTTCGACGGCTTCACGGCGACGAGCCTCGCCAGTCAGTTCGGCCTCGGCCTCTTGCTTGGGGCGGTGTGGAGCCCTTGTGTCGGGCCGACGCTCGGGGCGGCTTCGCTCCTCGCCGCCAAAGGCGAGAATCTCCTCCAAGTGGCGCTGACGATGCTGGCTTTCGGCATAGGCGCGGCGTTGCCGCTGGTGCTGCTCGGTCTCGTGTCGCGCGAAGCAATGATGCGCTGGCGGGGCCGGCTCATGGAAGCCGGCAAAGGCGGCAAGATGCTCCTCGGCGGACTTCTGGTCGCCGTCGGCCTGTTTGTCGCGACCGGTCTCGATCGGCGCCTGGAGACGGTGCTGGTGGACGCCTCGCCGGCATGGCTGACGGAGCTGACGACGAAGTTCTGAGGCAGAGGCGCTTACGGCTCGAGCTCGGTATCCCAATAGAGATAATCGAGCCAGCTCTCATGCAGATAGTTCGGCGGGAAGAGGCGGCCGTTGCGGTGAAGCTCGAACACCGTGGGGCGATAAGGCTTCTGCGCCGGGTGCATCTTCGCCTCGCCCGGCAGCTTGCCGCCCTTCATGAGATTGCACGGCGCGCAAGCCGTGACGACGTTCTCCCAGCGGGTCAGGCCGCCGCGGGAGCGCGGCACGAGATGGTCGAAGGTGAGGTCCTGATCGTCGCCGCAATATTGGCAGCTAAAGCGGTCGCGCAAGAACACGTTGAACCGGGTGAAGGCCGGGTAGAGCGCGGGCCGCACATAGTTCTTGAGCGAGACCACGCTCGGCAGCTTCATCTCGAAGGAGGGGGAGCGGACGCTGCGATCGTATTCGGAGACGATGTTCACGCGGTCGAGGAACACGGCCTTCACCGCGTCCTGCCAGCCCCAGAGCGAGAGCGGATAATAGGAGAGCGGCCGAAAGTCGGCGTTCAGCACGAGCGCGGGGAAAGTGCCAGGGGCGGCCGATGCGGTTGCGACGTTCAAGGCGGTCAGTTCCTTACGACTTGCCCGTCGCACTCGGGCTTAAGCCTCCTTATTGGGCGGCATACTATAGGGGCATGTCGGGAATGTGAAGCACCCAAGATGCGGTAGTTTCGCCCCCTCATTGGGCCTGTTTACACGCGTCAATTCCGGGCTCGACCCTGGCAATCCATTCCGTTGGCGCCGCAACGCGTTGAGGCGTAACGGAAGGGATGCCCGGATCAAGTCCCGGGCCCGACGATTCGGACGGAGGCATTCATGGTCAATGGCGTGGAGAGGGCAGGGGGCGGGCGCATCATCCCGGCCCTGCGCTACGGTGACGGCCAGGCTGCAATCGATTGGCTGTGCAAGGCCTTCGGCTTCGAGAGGAAGATGGTGGTGCCTGGGGAGGGCGGGGGCATCGCGCATGCGGAGCTCACGCTCGAGAACGGCATGGTCATGCTCGGCGATGGCGAGACCGAGTATGGCCGCTTCGTCCGTCCGCCCGTCCCGCCCGAACGCAGCAACACGCAAGGGACCTATGTCGTCGTGGCGGACGTCGACGGGCATTACGCCCGCGCCAAGGCGGCCGGCGCCGAAATCCTGCTCGACATCGAGACGCATGAGTATGGCGGGCGCGACTACACCTGCCGCGATCCCGAAGGCCATGTCTGGACCTTCGGCACCTACGACCCCTGGGTGAGCTGAGCCGTCGTGGCGAAGGCTTGCTTGAGGAAGGCGCCGCCGAGGCGCAAGCCCTCGCCGTCGATGCCGTGGCCGATGCCTTGCGCCACGTGCCACTCGACGGGGAGGCCCGCTTGGGCAAGCTGCTCGCGGGCAATGAGCATGGCATCGAGCGGGATCACCTCGTCCATGTCGCCATGCACCAAAAGGACGGCGGGCGCCGATCCCGGCTGTTGCGGCAGCGCCTCCATATCGGCAAGCGCGCCCGAATAGCCGACGATCGCCGCAGGCGCAGGATGGCGCGCGAGCCCCACGGCGAGCGCCATCATGGCGCCCTGGCTGAAGCCGACCAGCGCGAGCGCGCGGGCGGCGAGATTCTGCCGCTTCAACTCGGCGTCGAGGAAGGCGTTGAGCGCTGGCGCCGCCTGCTTGACGCCGCGGGCGAGCTCGCCTTCCTCGCGGAAGGTGAGGTTGAACCATTGCCGGCCCATGGGCGCCATGCCGCAAGGCTCGGGCGCATGGGGCGAGACGAAGGCGGCATGGGGCAGCAGCCTAGCCCATTCGGCGCCTAAGCCGATCAGGTCGTTGCCGTCGGCACCATAGCCGTGAAGGAACACCACGAGCTGCTTCGCCGCTCCCCCTGCTGCTGGTGGAAGGCGGGGTCCATCAAGAGGTGGCGCCATGGCCGAGTAACATTGATTGGCACTGAGGTGGGCACCCCTCCCCCCTTGTGGGGGAGGGCAGGGAGGGGGGTAAGCGACGGATCCCGAGCTTGCGATTTACCCCCCTCCGCGCGCGCATGCCTATTTGCGCTACCGCGCTCCGCGCTACTTGAGCGCAAGGGCGCGCGTGCTCCCCCACAAGGGGGGAGCGGGAGAGAGGGACAGCGTCTCGCATAAGCAATTAAGCGCCCTCCTCGGGGACGTCATCGGCGGAGTGGGCGTTGAGCTGGCCGTAATTCTGGATGCCGATGTCCTTCAGAAGGTTGAGCTGGGTCTCGAGATGGTTGATGTGGCCTTCCTCGTCGGCGAGCAGCTCCTCGAACAGGTCCATGGTCACATAGTCCTCTTCCTTCCGGCAGCAGGCGCGCGCCTCCATGTAAAGAGCGCGGGCGCCATACTCCGCCTTGAGATCGCATTCGAGGATCTCCTTGATGTTCTGCCCGATCATCAGGGGATCGATATGCTGCAGGTTGGGGAAGCCCTCGAGGAAAATGATGCGGGTCACGAGCTTGTCGGCGTGATGCATCTCCTCGATCGATTCCTCGCGCTCCTTCTTGGCGAGCTTGGTGAAACCCCAGTCGTCGAGCAGACGGTAATGCAGCCAGTATTGATTGACGGCGGTGAGCTCGCTCGTCAGCGCCTTGTTCAGATATTCGATGACGCGTGGATTCCCCTTCATTTGTCCTGTCTCCTCTCAACCTTTAGATGGATCATGACCTGTTCTTGCGGCTCAAGCTAGGAGTCCTCGATGGGTGAATGGTGGGGGACCTGTGCTGCCGAGCTGGGGCCTTCCTCGTCATAGCCGACCATCAACTTGGTGATGAGCGGCAGGCAACTGCCGCACGAGGGACGCTTGCCGAGATGGCGGTAGATGGTTCCCGGGGTCAGTACCACGAAGGGGTCGGCCGTGCGCAGCGCCGAGACCGCTTCGGCGATATCCTTTGACGTGATCATGGTGCAGGAACAGACGATCATGCCTCTCTCTCTAAGGCATGAAGGGTGGTTTTGTCGTCAGCGGAGCGCGCCGGCCTTGATCTCGCTCAAGGCTTGCGCCCGTTAGATCGCAATCGGGAAAGCCGGCGGGATTAAGAGCGTGGCCTTAATTGACCGGGCTCGAGCTGCCGGTTCTTGGCGCCTCGATCACGAGTCCCCAATGCTCCTCGTGAGCATGCTCGACGGTCCGCTCGCAAGAGCAGGAGGCGCCGATGCGGGCATCGTCGGTCCAGTGGCAGAAGCCGCTCTTGCCAAGTTGAGTTCCGTTATTCTCTTTCCAGAAACAGAGCCGCCCGTGGTTGGGGCTGCGCTTGACGCGCGAGGTGACGGCGATGACGAGGCCGGGCTTGGCGGTCACGGCCGTTGCCGATGCCTCGAAAGCGCGCGCACCCGGGGAGGCAAAGCAAGACAGCGTAGCGACGGCGGCAAGCACAGCCGCGATAGACCACACGGTAAGATCGCGCTTAACCAAGTCCTGACGCTTCGGCATGGCGGTGCCCCTTTGATGAGAGTTTCCGGCGGGTCCGAGCATAAAGCTTTCCACGTTCGTTATGAACGGGGCCTGAATGCCACCTGGTCCCGGTGATTTGCTCTCGTTCCCCCGCCGAATAGCTAGACTTCGCCATGGCAATTTAGCCCAGTTTTAAGTGATGTCTGCCAAGCTGCCGACCGGTGTGGAAACCAGGGTGGGCGACCGGTCATGCGACCTGAAGACTTTCGGCCTGACGATCTGTTCGCGCAGATCCAGGCCCTTGTCGACGGCCTGGCGGCGGAACGCCGCGCCCGCGAGGCTGCCGAGGCGGCGGACAAGGCCAAGTCCGAGCTCATCGCCATGGTCGGCCATGAGCTCCGCACACCCATGGAGGCGGTCGTCGTCATGGCCGAGCTCCTGCTGGCGAGCCCGCTCGACGGCACGCAGCAGCGCTGCACCGAGACGCTCGCGCAATCGGCGCGAAGCCTGCTCGGCGTGCTCAACGACATCCTCGATTTCTCAAGGCTCGAGTCCGGGCGCTTCGAGCTCGACCGGGCGTCGTACGACCTGCACGACCTGCTCAATAGCGTGGCGGCGGTCTTGCAGATGCGGGCGAACGAGAAGGGGCTCACGAGCGGCGTCGATATCGCGGCGAGCTGTCCCCGCTTCCTCATCGGCGATGCGGCGCGCATCCGCCAGGTCCTGATGAGCCTGATCGACAATGCGCTCAAATTCACCTCCGATGGCTTGGTGCGCCTGTATGCGAGCGCAAGCGACGAAGATGGGAGCTTGCAGCTCCGCTTCGACGTCACCGATACGAGCGGCGGTCTCGGCAAGGCCGAGCGGGAGCAGCTGTTCCAGCCTCTTGTCCAGGTCGCTAGCGCGCCGCCAAGCCGGGCTGCCGGCCTAGGGCTTTCGCTCGCGCGAAAGCTCGCGGCGCTGATGGGCGGGGTGATCGGCTGCGAGAGCGTGGTCGGCCAGGGCAGCCTCTATTGGTTCACGCTTCCCGCCGAGCGGGCCCGCGCCGGCGCGCCCGCCGCGAAGCAAGTCAAGGACGGGCCGCCGCAAGGCACGCTTTCGGGCCATGTCCTTGTGGTCGAGGACAATGCCGTCAACCGCATGCTGATCGGCGCCTATCTCGACGAGTTCGGCTTGACCCATGAGATGGTCGAAAGCGGCGGCGCTGCCGTGATGAGCCTCGCGTCAAAGTTCTACGACCTCGTGCTCATGGACATCATGATGCCGGACCTCGACGGCATCGAGACCACCAAGCGCATTCGCAGCCTGCATGCGCCGTCGTCGGAGGTGCCGATCGTGGCGCTCGTCGCTCCGGCGATGAAGGGCGATTGCGGGGCCTACCTTTCGGCCGGCATGGACGCCTATGTGTCGAAGCCGATCCGCGGGCGCGAGCTCTATGCGGCACTCGCCCCGATCCTCGCAGCCGTTGAGCCCGAGCTAAAGCTCAAGCTCGTCAAAGCCTAGTTTCCAACGGGCTGCGAGCCTGTCGGTCCCGTGGCTCGCGCCACGCGCCGGCTAGAGATTATCCAGCAGGACGCCTGCGAGCAGGACCAGATAGGCGATCAGCAACAGCCCGAGCGCGTAAGCGGTGAAGAACGGCAGCGGCACGATCATGCCGATAACGACCAAGGCGGCGATGACTACGGAGACGAGGAAGGTCTCCCGGCGCGGCGTGCTCAGTTGAAAATTCATGATGCCCCCCAATAGACGAGCGCCGTGAGACCCGGCGCGCAGAGAGACTGTAGCGGCAAAGGGCTGACGCTGCTATCGGCTCCAAAATCCCGGATTTGACACCCGTACAGCTGTACGTACATTATACGTACATGGCCAAGAAGCTCACCATCACCGTCTCCGACGACGTCTACCAGGGCCTCTACACAAAGGTCGGTCCTCGCCGCATCGGCAAGTATCTCGAAACCTTGGTGCGTCAGGACTTGCGACCTGGCAGCCTTGCTGACGAGTACGCCGAGGCGGCGAAAGACGAGAAAGCCGAGGCGGAGGCGCGCGAATGGATCGAATCGGGTGTCGGCGAGTGCCTTCCTGACGAGGACTTCAGTGACTGGCCCGGTTATCCGTCGCGGTGAGATTTGGTGGGTCGCGTTTGACCCCACTGTCGGGGGGGAAATCCGCAAGACCCGGCCAGCGGTAATCGTTTCGAACGATGATGCCAACGATCGGCAGAACCGTGTTCAGGTCGTTCCTCTGACATCGCGCCAAACCAAAGTCCGCTCCTGGGAGGCTCTGGTCATAGCCTCAAGACGTCCAAGCAAAGCGCTGGCGGACCAGATCAAGACCGTTGCCAAAGAGCGCTTGAAGGGGCGAGCAGGAAGAGTCTCGGCCGAGGAGATGGCCGCTATCGAGAGGGCGATCAGGATCCAGCTGGCTCTCTAGATTGGGCGCCGGCCTGCAGGATTCTACTTGCCGGGGCAGCCGGCGGCGTCGCCGACGCGCGCCATGGGCTTGCCATTGATGAAGACGCCTGAAGAGCTCGTGACGATCGAGCCGCCGCAGCCGGTGCCGGAGCCCTGCACCGCCGCAGGCTTGCCGTTGATGAACACGTCGGAGGAGTCTTCCACCACCGTGCTGCCGCAGCCGACAGTGTCTCCCGCGCGCGCCGCCTGCTTGCCCTCGACCACGACGCTGTCGCTGCCGGAGGTGATGGTCGAGGGGCACGGGGCGCCCCCGCCCTGATCGGCCGCAAGCGCAGGCCGCTCGGCAACGAGGAGCAGGAGAAGCCCCGCCGCCAGCGAGGCAAAGGTCCTCACAGCGGCACCCGCTCACGGGCGCGCAACGGCGGCACGGGGACGCTCTCCTGGGCAAGCTGGTCAGCCTTGGCATCGACCAGCTTCACGATGCCCATCATGATGTCGTTGAGCTGGAAGTCCTTGGGCGTGTAGATGGCTGACGCGCCGCACTGCTTCAGGATATTGACGTCGTCTGCCGGGATGATGCCGCCCACCACCACCGGCACGTCGCCGAGCCCAGCCTCGCGTAGGCGCTGCACCACCTCGCGCACCAGCGAGACATGGGAGCCTGACAGGATCGAGAGCCCGACCACATGGGCGCGCGCCTCGCGTGCCTGCTCGACGATCTCGGCGGGCGTGAGCCTGATCCCGTCATAGACGACCTCCATGCCGCAATCTGCCGCGCGCACGGCGATCTGCTCGGCGCCATTCGAATGCCCGTCGAGTCCCGGCTTGCCGACGACGAAGGTCAGCGTGCGGCCGAGCTTGCCCGAGACCTCCTCGACCTGACGGCGCACCTCTTGGAGTCTTGCCGCATCGATCGTGTGCTTGGCGTGGATGCCGGTGGGCGCACGGTATTCGCCGAACACCTCGCGGAGGATCTGGCCCCATTCGCCGGTGGTCACGCCCGCTTTCGCCGCTGCAATCGAGGGCGGCATGATGTTGCGCCCTTCGCTAGCGGCCGCTTTCAGGTCGACAAGCGCCTGCCGCACCGCCTTCTCGTCGCGCCGTTGACGCCAAGCCTGAAGGGCCGCGACCTGCCCGATCTCGACGGACTCGGGCACGGTAAGGATACCCTCGATGCCGCTGGCCGAGAGCGGCGACACTTCGGTCTCGGTATAGGCATTCACGCCGACGAGAACCTGCTCGCCCTTCTCGATGGCCTCGATGCGGGCCGCGTTCGACGCAATCAGCGCCTCTTTCATATAGTCGATGGCGGCAACGGCGCCGCCCATGGCCTGGATACGCGCAAGCTCGGCGCGAGCCTCGTCCTTCAACTCCTCGACCTTGCGGTCGATCTCGACAGAGCCATCGAAGATGTCGCCATAGTCGAGGAGGTCGGTCTCGTAGGCCACGATCTGCTGGAGTCTCAGCGACCATTGCTGGTCCCAGGGCCGCGGCAGGCCGAGCGCCTCGTTCCAGGCAGGAAGCTGCACGGCGCGCGCCCGCGCCTTCTTCGACAGCGTGACGGCCAGCATCGAGAGCAGGATGCGATAGACGTTGTTCTCGGGCTGCTGCTCGGTCAAGCCCAGCGAGTTGACCTGCACGCCATAGCGGAAGCGCCGCAGCGCCGGATCCTTGACCCCATAGCGGTGCTCGGCGATCTCGTCCCAGAGATCGACGAAGGCGCGCATCTTGGAGACCTCGGTGATGAAGCGCACGCCAGCATTGACGAAGAAGCTGATGCTGCCGACGACTTGGGGAAACTTGTCAGGCGGCACCTCGCCCGAGTTTCTCACCTCGTCGAGCACGGCCTCGGCGGTGGCAAGCGCGAAGGCCAGTTCCTGCACCGGCGTCGCTCCTGCCTCCTGCAAATGATAGGAGCAGACATTGGTCGGGTTCCATTTCGGCAACTCGCGGCCGGTATAGACGATCACGTCCTTGATCAGCCGGAGCGAGGGCGCCGGGGGAAAGACGTAGGTGCCGCGCGACAGATACTCCTTCAGGATGTCGTTCTGCACGGTGCCGGTGAGCTTCGCCCGGTCGACCCCTTGCTCGTCGGCAAGCGCGATATAGAGCGCGAGCAGCCAGGCCGCCGTCGCATTGATGGTCATCGAGGTGTTCATCTCGCCAAGCGGGATGCCCTCGAACAGGCTCCGCATGTCGCCGAGATGGGAGATCGGCACGCCGACCTTGCCCACCTCGCCGCGGGCGAGCGGATGATCGGGGTCGTAGCCGGTCTGGGTCGGCAGATCGAAGGCGACCGAAAGGCCGGTCTGGCCCTTGCCGAGATTCTTCCGGTAAAGCTCGTTGGAGGCCTTGGCCGTCGAATGGCCGGCATAGGTGCGGAACAGCCAGGGCTTGTCCCGCTTGGGTGATTTTCCGCTCATGGTTTTGCTCGGTGGTTCGGCTTTGGCATGCATCGAAGCATGCTCGAAGCGCTTGGGCAACCATACCGTACCGGTCCTTCAAAAATGACGAAGGGCGCGCCTTGCCGGTGCCCGGCTCTTGGCCGGTCGGGTCGCTGGCGGCCTGCCCCTACCAGCGCCTGACGGTGTTTTGCCCTCTGGGCAGCGTGCCCGGTTTTTGCTAACGCTCCCTGCCGGCTGGCTGGGGCTTACCGGAATTGAGGACTTTGGGCGGAGAGGGGGCGCCTTTGCGGCCCTTTGCGCGTTAAGGTTGCCGTTCGCAAATATGTTGCAGTCGCGAGATGAATAGCGGAGAATTGCCGCAGTGCAAAAACAGGCCGAACAAGCGTCGACTGGGGGGACAATCGGAATGAATGAGATGTCGCTAGCTGCAGTGTCTCAGGCAACGGCTGCGCCCGCCAGCGCAGTCAAAGATCTTTATGAGATCGGCGAGATTCCCCCGCTCGGCCACGTGCCGAAGAACATGTATGCCTGGGCGATCCGCAAAGAGCGGCACGGTCCTCCGGATGAGGCCATGCAGATCGAGGTACTGCCGACATGGCAACTCGATTCCCACGAGGTGCTCGTGCTGGTGATGGCCGCGGGCGTCAACTATAACGGCGTCTGGGCATCGCTCGGGCAACCGCTCTCGACCCTCGACGTCCACAAGAACCCCTTTCACATCGCGGGCTCCGATGCCTCCGGCATCGTCTGGGCGGTGGGCTCCAAGGTCAAGCGCTGGAAGGTCGGCGACGAGGTCGTCATCCATTGCAATCAGGACGACGGCGACGACGAGGAATGTAACGGCGGCGACCCGATGTTCTCGCCCTCGCAGCGCATCTGGGGCTACGAGACCCCTGACGGCTCCTTCGCGCAATTCTGTCGCGTGCAGGATCGCCAGCTGCTCGAGCGGCCGAAGCATCTCACCTGGGAAGAGGCCGCCTGCTACACGCTGACGCTCGCCACTTCCTACCGCATGCTGTTCGGCCACCGCCCGCACACGCTGAAGCCCGGCCACAATGTGCTGGTGTGGGGCGCCTCAGGCGGCCTCGGCTCGATGGCCGTGCAGCTCTGCGCCACCGCCGGCGCCAATGCCATCGGCGTCGTCTCCGACGACGACAAGCGCGACTACGTCATGTCGCTCGGCGCCAAGGGCGTCATCAACCGCAACAAGTTCAAATGCTGGGGGCAGATGCCGAAGGTCGGCACGCCGGAATACGACGCCTGGGCGAAAGAAGTGCGCGGTTTCGGCAAGGCGATCTGGGAGACCACCGGCAAGGGCGTGAATGTCGACTGCGTGTTCGAGCATCCGGGCGAGGCGACCTTCCCGGTCTCCTGCTTCGTGGTGAAGCGCGGCGGCATGGTCGTCTTCTGCGCCGGCACCACCGGCTACAATCTCACCATGGACGCCCGCTATGTGTGGATGCACCAGAAGCGCATCCAGGGATCGCACTTCGCGCATCTCCTGCAGGCGAGCCAGGCCAACCGGCTCGTCATCGAGCGGCGCATCGATCCTTGCATGAGCGAGGTCTTTCCCTGGGAGCAGATCCCGAAAGCCCATATGCGCATGTGGAAGAACGAGCATCGCCCCGGCAACATGGCGGTGCTGGTCAGCGCGCCCTGCACGGGCTTGCGCACCTTCGAGGACGTGATCGAGGCGAGCCACCAGATGCATGGCGGCTAGCTGCAGGGCGGCTGGGTTGCGTTCCGGCCGCCAGCTGGCGTTTGATGGGAAACTTGGAGACGATTCCAAGTTGCGCTGTTTCGACTCCGCCCGCATCGGGGTAAGATGCTCCCCTGCAACTGTGGCGTGAGCCGCGTTAAGAGAGGGGGCATGGTATGGAAAATCCATTGGTGAAGAAGGACCTGATCGACGCGATCCTCGAATTGCGCGCCGACGTCGAGAAGGAGCTTAGGGCCAACAAATATTATATCGCTCTGCACAAGCTCGACGAGCTTCTGGCAGCCATCAGGCCGCTCGAGATCATCGGGGCCACGGTCAATCCGGTCGCAACGTCGAGCCCGGTGGCAGAGCCAGTGGCCGAGGCCGCGCCGCAAGACGAGGCTGAGAGGACTTGGTCGGGGGTCGTGCAGGAGACCGTCGGCGAGCCTAGCTGGCAGCCGGCTCCGGCGCAGCCTTCCGGCGACGCGCTCAGGGCGTCTTAAGCCTCTTCAGCTCCTCTCGAGCTTTTCCGATTTGACTCCCGCCGCGGGGCACGCTTCCGTGGGCGCTGGGCCTTAGATTTTTTCGCATGAGGAGCACGATTTGACTGTCGCCGAAACCTTGAGGGGAAGCGAGGCGGCCGCTAGCCCTGAGCTTATTCCTCTTCTCGATGAAGCTGCCGAGGCCGCCGCTACGCTCCGCAATCGCGCGGTCGAGGCCGTTTCTGCCAAGGTCGTGACCTCCGGCAAGGTCGATACGAGAGCGCTCGAGCGTGAGCAGCGCGCCGCCCATGGCCTTGCCTGGGTCGCCACTTACGCCGAGGCCATCGCGCAGATCGCAAGCTATGCGCGGCGCATGGAGAGCGAAGGCCGCTTCGGCGAGCTGGAGAGCCTGCTCGCTCAGATCGGCACGTGCGAATATCTCTCCCAGCTTTCCGGCGGCGTGCTGATGAGCCAGGGCGAGGTGGTCAGGCTGCACGAGCTTGGCGTGGCGGAGGCCGATCAGGCGAACTTCCTCACGCCTGCGGTCCGCGCGCTGATGCTCGGCACGACGCCAAAGACGCGCGCGCGCGCCGTCGAGCTGATCAAGACGAGCCAAGGCACGGCGAGCTTCGGCGATACCGGTCTCGACGAGACACTCCAAGCCATCCGCGACGAGATGCGCCGCTTCTCGGAAGCCGAGGTCGTCCCGCACGCGCAAGTCTGGCACCTCAAGGATGAATATATTCCGCTGAAGCTGATCGCCGAGATGGGCGAGCTCGGCGTGTTCTCGCTCACGCTGCCGGAACAGTTCGGCGGGCTCGGCCTCGGCAAGGAGGCGATGTGCGTCGTCTCGGAGGAGCTGAGCCGAGGCTATATCGGCGTGGGCTCGCTCGGCACGCGCTCGGAGATCGCCGAGGAGCTCATCCTCAACGCCGGCACTGACGCGCAGAAGCAGGAATGGCTGCCGAGGATCGGAAGCGGCGAGGTGCTGCCGACGGCGGTATTCACCGAGCCCAATACCGGCTCCGACCTCGCCTCGCTCACCACCCGCGCGGTGCGCGACGGCGACGTCTATCGCATCACCGGGCAGAAGACCTGGATCACCCACGCCGCCCGCGCCGACCTCATGACCGTGCTGGCGCGCACCGACCCCAAGGAAAAAGGCTATCGCGGGCTCTCGATGTTCTTGGCCCCGAAGCCGCGCGGCACCGACGACAATCCCTTCCCGGCGGACGGCATGACCGGCGGGGAGATCGAGGTGCTCGGTTATCGCGGCATGAAGGAGTTCGACATCTCCTTTGACGGCTTCGCCGTGCCTGCCGCCAATCTGCTCGGCGGCGTCGAGGGCCAGGGCTTCAAGCAACTGATGCAGACCTTCGAGGCTGCCCGCATCCAGACCGCGGCGCGGGCCATCGGCGTGGCGCAATCGGCGCTCGACCTCGGGCTGCGCTATGGCATGGAGCGCGTGCAGTTCGGCAAACCGATCGTCAATTTCCCACGCGTCTCCGACAAGCTCACCATGATGGCGGCCGAGATCCTGCTCGCCCGCCAGCTCACCTATTTCGCCGCGCGGGAGAAGGACGCCGGCCGCCGCTGCGATCTCGAGGCCGGCATGGCCAAGCTGCTTGCCGCGCGTGTGGCCTGGGCCGCCGCCGACAATGCGCTGCAGATCCATGGCGGCAACGGCTTTGCGCTCGAATATCCGGTGAGCCGGGTCTTGTGCGACGCGCGCATCCTGTCGATCTTCGAAGGCGCCGCCGAAATCCAGGCCAATGTGATTGCCCGAAGGCTGCTCGAGGGCTGAGCGTCGCCTAAATAAGCCGGCTTAAGCCGGCACGATGAAGTGGAGGAAACGCATGCGTGCAATGAAACTTGCCTTAGCCTCGCTGGCATTTCTTGTCGTTGGCGGAAGCGCGGCCTATGCGATCGACGTCAATAAGCACATCGCCGCGCCCGGGCAGATGCTCGTAATTTGGTCGATGGTCTCGGAGTTCTGCTCCATCAAGGACTGGCACCCGGCGATCGCCGACTGCAAGGAGAGCAAGGAGGGCGATCAAACCTTCCGCACGCTCACTCTCAAGGACAACGGCGGGGTGATCAAAGAGAAGCTCGATGGGGCCGACGACACGAGCTACAGCTACGAGATCATCGAGAGCCCGCTGCCGGTGAAGAACTACTCGGCGAAGTTCTGGGTCGAGCCGGATGAGCGCGATCCTAGCCGTACGGTGATCCACTGGGACGCGACCTTCGACGCCAACGGCAAGAGTGACGACGAGGCCAAGAAGACGATCAGCGATATCTTCACGGCCGGCCTCAAGAGCATCAAGCAGAAGGCGATGCCTCCCGAAGGCAGCGAGGACAAGAATTAGCTGAAATCGGGGATCATGAGCGAGCGCTCGATCCTCATCACCGGCTGCTCGTCGGGCATCGGCTTGGCGTCGGCGCGTGAGATGAAGGCGCGCGGCTGACGGGTGTTCGCCACCGCTCGAAAGCCTGAAGACCTCGCGCGGCTGCGCGACGAGGTCGCCGTCGAGAGCCTCTATCTCGATTATGCCGAGCCTGCCTCGATTGCCGAAGCCGCCGAGCACGTGCTGGCGGCAACGGAAGGCAGGCTCACCGCCCTCTTCAACAATGGCGCCTATGGCCAGCCCGGGGCGGTCGAGGACTTGACGCCCGACGTGCTCCGCGCCCAGTTCGAGGTGAATGTGTTCGGCTGGCACGACCTCACCCGCCGCGTGATCCCGTCGATGCGGACGCAAGGGGAAGGGCGGATCGTGTTCTGCTCCTCGGTGCTGGGCCTGGTCGCAGCGCCCTATCGCGGCGCCTATTGCGCCTCCAAATTTGCCATCGAGGCGATCGCCGACACGCTCCGCATGGAGCTGGCGACGACCGGCATCAAAATCGTGCTGATCGAGCCGGGGCCGATCGCCAGCCGCTTCCTCGAGCACGCGCTTCAGGCCTATCGCCGCAACATCGACCTTGAGGGCTCGCCCCATCGGGACGTCTATCGCGCCCGCATCGCGCGTCTCGAGGAGGGGGGCAGCCAGACCTTCAAGCTCGGGCCGGAGGCGGTGGCCGCCAAGCTGGTCCAGGCCCTTGAGAGCCGGACGCCCAAGGCCCGCTATTACGTCACCGTGCCGACCTATGTTGCGGCCTTTTTACGCCGCCTCCTGCCGGCCCGCGCCCTCGACGCGGTGGCCGCAAGCAACTAGAGTCGCGGGCCGGGCGTTGGTTCTCGGCCCGGTTGGTGGGGACTTCATGGAACACGCCGTCCACCTGGCCATTCCCTTCGCCCTTGCAGCCGTCGTCCTGGTGCTGCTGCTCGGGCTGTGGAACATGCTCCGCGGCGGGGACCCCAATCTCAGCCAAACCCTGATGCGGTGGCGCGTGATCCTGCAATTCATCGCCCTTTGCATCGTCATGGCCGCCATCTATCTGTCCGGAAAGTAGCCTTCGCCTTTGTAACGAAGGCTTGACCCACCTCGGCACCACGCTACGCTAAGCTGCAAAGTCGGCGTGGACCCCGCGGGCCCTTGCGTTAAAAGGGCGGGTGGAGATGGTTGTCCTCAACAAGATCTACACGCGCACCGGCGACGACGGCACCACTGCGCTCGGGTCGGGGCGGCGCGTCTCGAAATACGACCTCAGAGTCGAGGCCTATGGCACGCTCGACGAGACCAACGCTGCCATCGGCCTTGCCCGCCTCCATACAAGAGACAAGCATGCGGTACTCGATGCCATGCTTGCGCGTATCCAGAACGATCTGTTCGATCTCGGCGCCGATCTCTGCTTTCCGGACGAGACCAAGGACGCCCGCGGGCGTCTGCAAGTGAGCGATGCCCAGGTGATGCGGCTGGAAAGCGAGATCGATGAGCTCAACCGCGAGCTTCAGCCTTTGCGCTCCTTCGTGCTGCCGGGCGGCTCGCCCGCCGCAAGCTTCCTGCATCTCGCCCGCACCGTCTCGCGCCGGGCCGAGCGCCTGATGGTGGCGCTTGCTTCAAGGCAGGGCGAGCCGGTCGGCGCCGCTGCGCTCCGCTATATCAATCGGCTGTCGGACTTCCTGTTCGTCGCGGCCCGCTTCGCCAACGACAAGGGAAAGTCCGATGTGACGTGGGTGCCGGGCGAGAACCGCTGACGCGGGAACGGTCAAATCCGTGTTCATACCCCTCCATGACACCAATCCCCTGAAGCGCATCCACTATCAGTATGTGACGGTGGCTCTGATCGTGCTCAACGTCGCCGTCTATGCAATCTTCGAGACGGGCTGGTTCATACCGCTCGATGATGAGAATACCGCGGCCTTCGCCGTCATCCCGGCGAAGCTGATGGCAGGCGGCGAGGCCGGCGGATCGATCTTCGCCAACGGCGCCTTCCCGATGCCGGAGCGCTTCACCCTCATCACCTACATGTTCCTGCACGGGAGCTGGATTCATCTCCTCGGCAACATGCTGTTCCTCTGGGTCTTCGGCGACAATATCGAGGACGCCATGGGCCATCTCCGCTTCATCATGTTCTACCTGATGTGCGGAATCTTCGCCGCCGTGCTGCACTCCTGGATGATGCCGAACTCGGAGCTGCCGCTGATCGGGGCAAGCGGCGCGGTGGCCGGCGTCATCTCCGCCTATCTGATCCTGCATCCCAAGGTGAAGGTCTGGGTGCTCGCGCTGTGGCGCATCCCGATCAAGATCACCGCCTCCTGGGCGCTCGGCATCTGGATCCTGGCGCAGGTGGGAAACCTCCTGTTCGACAGCGCGGAGAACGTGGCCTGGTGGGCCCATATCGGGGGGCTGGCGGCCGGAGCGGTATTGATCCTGTTTATGCGGCGGCGCGGTGTACCGCTCTTCGACAAGACCCGAGGCGGGGCCTAAAAACCTCCCGAAACCCCTAGAAACCATTGACTTGAGCCATGGCCGGCAGTACGGTCGCGGCCATTTCGCAGTTGCGAGATGGCTGGATTTTGGGGGGCTGGCTACAAACGTGCGGGGAACCAAAGCCGCATGAAGATTCTCGTTCCCGTGAAACGGGTCGTCGATTTCAACGTCAAGGTCCGCGTCAAGTCGGATGGCAGCGGGGTCGACCTCGCCAACGTCAAGATGTCGATGAATCCATTCGACGAGATTGCCGTCGAGGAGGCCGTCCGTATCAAGGAGCGGGGCGAGGCCACCGAAATCGTCGCCGTCTCGATCGGCAGCGTGAAGTCGCAAGATACGTTGCGCACCGCGCTCGCCATGGGGGCCGACCGCGCCATCCTGGTTAAGACCGACCAAAGCGTCGAGCCGCTTGCCGTTGCCAAGCTGTTGCAGCGGGTGGTCGAGAGCGAGAAGCCCGATCTGGTGATCATGGGCAAGCAGGCCATCGACGACGACTGCAATCAGTCGGGGCAGATGCTCGCAGGCCTGCTCGGCTGGCCGCAAGGCACCTTCGCCTCCAAGATCGAGCTCAACGGGGCCAAGGTCAAAGTGGTGCGCGAGGTGGACGGAGGACTTGAGACGCTCATCCTGTCGAAGCCAGCCGTGGTCACCACCGATCTCAGGCTCAACGAGCCGCGCTACGCCTCGCTCCCCAACATCATGAAGGCGAAGAAGAAGCCGATCGAGGAGACTACACCCGAGGCGCTCGGCGTCGACATCGCCCCGCGCTTGAAAGTGCTGTCCATCGCCGAGCCGAAGGGCCGCGAGGCGGGCGTCAAGGTGGATAGCGTCGCCGCGCTCGTCGACAAATTGAAGAACGAGGCGGGAGTCCTCTAGATGGCGGTCCTCCTGCTGGCAGAGCATGACAACAAGAGCCTCGCGCCAGCGACCGCCAAGGCGTTGACTGCCGCGCGCGCTTTCGGCACCGATGTCGATATTCTCGTTGCCGGCCAGGACTGTCGCGGGGTCGCCGAGCAAGCCGCCAAGCTCGACGGCGTGCGCAAGGTCCTCCTCGTCGAAGCCCCGCATCTCGCGCAACGCCTGGCGGAGGAGACGGCAGCCGCGGTGCTGCCTCTGATGCAGACTTATAACGTGCTGCTCGCGCCGGCCACGACCACGGGCAAGAACGTGCTGCCGCGCGTGGCGGCGCTCCTCGACGTGGCCCAGATTTCCGACATCATCGAGGTGAAGTCGCCCACAAGCTTCGTGCGCCCGGTCTATGCCGGTAACGCGCTGCAGACGGTGGAGACGAGCGACAAGATCGTGGTCGGCACGGTCCGCACCACGGTCTTCGCCAGTGCCGGCGAGGGAGGCCAAGCGCCGATCGAGACCATTGCGCCGCCCGAAGCGGTTGGGCTCTCGAGCTTCGAGGGCTCAGCGATCAGCGTGAGCGAGCGGCCTGAGCTCACGGCGGCCCGCATCGTCATCTCCGGCGGGCGCGGCATGCAATCAGGCGACAACTTCAAGACCCTGCTCGAGCCGCTGGCCGACCGGCTCGGCGCCGCGGTAGGCGCCTCCCGCGCTGCCGTCGATGCCGGCTATATGCCGAACGACCACCAGGTCGGGCAGACGGGAAAGGTCGTGGCGCCCGAGCTCTATATCGCCGTCGGCATCTCAGGTGCCATCCAGCACCTGGCCGGCATGAAGGATTCCAAGGTGATCGTCGCCATCAACAAGGATGCCGACGCACCCATCTTCCAGGTCGCCGACTATGGCCTTGTCGGCGATCTCTTCACGGTCCTGCCCGAGCTCGACGCCGAGCTCAAAAAGGCAGGCTATTGAGTAAAGTGGGCATGAGGAATGACGATGGACGACATAGTGCAAGGTGCGGCGATCCTCGCCGATCCGAAACGGGAAACTGAGTTGGCGCCCATTCGCAAGATCGGCATCATCGGCGCCGGCCAAATGGGCGGCGGCATCGCCCATGTCATCGCTCTGTCGGGCTATGACGTGGTGATGCACGACGTGGCCAAAGAGAGAGTCGATGAGGCGCTGGCCAAAATCGACAAGAACCTCGCCCGCCAGGTCGCCTCCGGCAAGATCAGCGAGGAAGACCGGCAGAAGACACTCTCCCGCATCTCCTATGCCGAAACGCTTGCCGGTCTCGGCGACGCCGATCTCGTGATCGAGGCGGCCACCGAGGACGAGACGGTGAAGCGCAAGATCTTCGTGGCGCTGTGTCCCTTCCTCAAGCCCGACGCCATCATCGCCACCAACACCTCCTCGATCTCGATCACGAGGCTTGCTGCCTCGACCGACCGGCCGGAGCGCTTCATCGGGCTTCATTTCATGAATCCGGCGCCGGTGATGGAGCTCGTCGAGATGATCCGCGGCATCGCCACCGAGGACGTCACCTTTGGCCGCGCCAGGGAGTTCGTGGAGAGCCTCGGCAAGACGACGGCCGTCTCGGAGGATTTCCCGGCCTTCATGGTCAACCGCATCCTGCTGCCGATGATCAACGAGGCGGTCTATACCCTCTATGAAGGCGTGGGCTCGGTCGACGCCATCGACACCGCCATGCGGCTCGGCGCGCACCATCCCATGGGCCCGCTGCAGCTTGCCGATTTCATCGGGCTCGATACCTGTCTCTCGATCATGCAGGTGCTGTATGAGGGGCTCGCCGATTCCAAATACCGGCCCTGTCCGCTGCTGGTGAAATATGTCGAGGCGGGGTGGCTCGGGCGGAAGACCAAGCGCGGCTTCTACGATTATCGCGGCGAGAAGCCGATGCCGACGCGCTAGCGCGCGCTCGACCGGCTTTGCCGGGCGCCGCCGGGCCGCGTTGACGACCCATTTTCCCTGCGCGCCCCGGCATCATACGATGGTTCGGCCTCGATCTCTCCCACGCGCCATTGATCTTTGCTTCGGCTGCCCGGGACGGGAGAGCGGATCATGACGATTCTCCGCCTTTATGGGCGGGTTCTTGCCCTGCTCGGCCCGCAAATCCGCCTGGGGTGGGTGCTTGCTTTCGCCAACGTCGCGCTCGCCACGGCGCAGCTTGCCGAGCCCGTGTTGTTCGGCCGAATCATCGACTCGCTCGCCGGTGCGCAAGCGAACGAAGGCAAGCTGTCGTGGCCGAACTTGCTGCCGCTCGTCGGCGCCTGGGTGGGCTTCGGGCTCTTTCTGATTGTCTGCGGCGCGCTGGTAGCGCTGTACGCCGACCGGCTTGCCCACCGGCGCCGCCAGGCCGTGCTGTCGAACTATTTCGAGCATGTCCTCCAGCTTCCTCTCGGCTTTCATGGCGGCACCCATTCCGGCCGGCTGATGAAGGTCATGCTGACCGGCACCGACACGCTGTGGTGGCTATGGCTTGGATTCTTCCGCGAGCACCTCGCCGCGCTGGTTTCCATCGCCGTGCTGCTGCCGCTGTCGCTCTATCTGAATTGGCGGCTCGGCCTTCTGCTCATCGGGCTGTGCCTCGTCTTCGTGGTGTCCACCGTCTTTCTCTTACGCAAGACCGAGGCCCTGCAGCGATCGGTGGAGCGCTATTACACCGACCTTGCCGAGCAGGCTTCGGACGCGCTTGGCAATGTCGCCCTGGTGCAGAGCTTCACCCGCGTGGAGTTGGAGGTCCTCTCCTTGCGCAAAGTGGTCGATCAGCTGCTCGGTGCGCAGATCCCGGTCCTGTCGTGGTGGGCGCTCGTTTCGACGCTCACCAAGGCCTCTACGACCTTGACGATGCTGGCGATCCTGATCGTCGGGCTGTTCCTCTTCGCCCAAGGCCAGACGACGATCGGCGGCATCGTGATGTTCATGAGCTTCGCCGGAATGCTGATCCAGCGCCTCGAGCAGTCGGCAAGCTTCATCAACCGCATCTTCATGGATGCGCCGCGGCTTGAGGAGTTCTTCGGCGTCCTCGACACCACCTCGTCGGTGAAGGACCGCAAGAACGCGGTGGCCCTGACGAAGGTGAAGGGGCTGGTGGAGTTCGAGAGCGTTACGTTCTCCTATGACGGCAAGAGGCCCGCCGTAACCGACCTTACGTTCACGGCGCGACCGGGCGAGACGATCGCGATGGTCGGCGCCACGGGAGCCGGCAAATCGACGGCGCTCGCGCTCCTCTACCGCGTCTACGACCCGCAGTCGGGCAAGATCCGCGTCGACGGCCGGGACATACGCGACGTCAAGCTCGCGAGCCTTCGCCGCAATGTCGGCGTGATTTTCCAGGAGCCGCTGCTGTTCAACAGGTCGATCGCCGACAATCTGCGCGTTGGGAATCCCGATGCGACGGACGAGGAGTTGCGCCGAGCCTGCCAACGCGCCGAGGCGCTTGACTTCATCGAGCGTCACGAAGGCGGGTTGCGGGCCGTTGTCGGAGAACGGGGCCGGGCGCTCTCCGGCGGCGAGCGTCAACGGCTGTCGATCGCGCGCGCGCTGCTCAAGGATCCGCCGATCCTAATCCTCGACGAAGCCACCAGCGCGCTCGATGCGGTGACCGAGGCGAAGGTGAATGCCGCGCTCAATGAGGTGATGAAGGGCCGCACCACCTTCGTCATCGCGCACCGGCTTGCGACGGTGCGTAATGCCACCCGCATCCTGGTGTTCGATGATGGGCGCATCGTGGAAGACGGCACGTTCGAAGAGCTGGTGCGTAAGGGCGGGGTGTTTGCTGCCCTCGCTGAAGCGCAATTCCTCGCCGAGCCTCGGCCAATCAAGGTGGGCCCAATAACCTCCGCCGCGCCGTGAACGGCAGATGAATGGCCGCGTCAGCTTTGGTTCAGCGGCTCCCAGCCAAAACGGCGTCCAGGAGCGAGCGATCCTCGTCCGCTCCGACAGACCTGCGCCTTCCCAAGACGGCGCCGCCACGCTGGAGGTTGACCCGATGTTCAAGACCACGCTTCTTGCCGCCGCGACCCTCGCCACGCTTGCGCTCGGCGCCGTCCTTGTCGAGACCGGCCCTGCTGCCGCCGCCGAAACCAAGTCAGATGCTCTTAACGGGGCCGAGCTCCGCACGGCGGTGAGCGGCAAGACCGTCTATCTCAGCATTTCAGGCTTCGAGCTGCCGATCCGCTATGCGGCCTCCGGCACCATGGCGGGGAGCCTCGGCACCATCGCTGCGAGTCTCGCGCGCAGCGACGGCGCCTCTGACCACGGCAAATGGTGGATCGCCGGCGACCAGCTCTGCCAGCGCTGGTCGAGCTGGATGGACGGCAACACCTATTGCTATCAGCTCACCCTCAAGGGCGCGTCGGTCAGCTGGGTGCGCAACGACGGCCGCACAGGGACAGCGCGGATCGGTGGCTGACTCCGTTCCGTTGCCATTGGCCCATCCCGCATCCGACCGGGAGCACGAGACGCTGGCAAAATTCTGAGCCGCATGGTCACTTCGGGGGTTCCGGGCGACGGCAGATGCCGTGTTGCACAACGCCACGTGAAAGGCAAAATGCAACCATGACATCGCGGTCGCTCGCCATCCTGGTCATCGATGAGAACCGCATCCGCGCCTCGATCATCGAGGCGGGCTTGCGGGAGACCGGCCATGACAACGTCACGGTCGTCCACGACATCGCCGGGATCGCGCGGACCATCGCCGAGATCAGCCCCGATGTCATCGTCATCGACCTGGAAAATCCCAATCGCGACGTGCTGGAGAACATGTTCCAGCTGTCGCGGGCGGTGAAGCGGCCGATCGTCATGTTCGTCGACCGCTCCGACCGGGCCTCGATCGAAGCCGCCGTCGAGGCTGGCGTGTCGGCCTATGTGGTCGACGGGCTCCGGCAGGAACGCGTGAAGCCAATCCTCGACATGGCGATCAGCCGGTTCAACGCTTTTTCCCGGCTCACGCGCGAGCTGGAAGAGGCCCGCAGCGAGCTGGAAAATCGCAAGCTGATCGAGCGCGCCAAAGGCATCCTGATGACCTCGAAGGGACTATCGGAAGAGGCCGCCTATGCGCTCCTGCGCAAGACGGCGATGAACCAGAACCGCAAGATCGTGGAGATCGCGCAAAGCCTGGTGACGGCAGCGTGCCTGCTCGGACCGGGAGAGGAGCCATGAGCGAGCGCTATCAAATCACCGCCGGCATCATGCCGCTCCTCGACAGCGCGCTGCTGGTCGCGGCACGCGAGAAGGGCTTCGCCGAGGGCGAAGACCTGGACCTCACGCTCGTGCGCGAGACCTCCTGGGCCAATATCCGCGACCGGCTCGCCGTCGGGCATTTCCAGGTCGCGCACATGCTGGCGCCGATGCCCATTGCCTGCAATCTCGGGCTGACGCCGCTTGCCTCCCGTACCATCGCGCCGATGGCGCTCGGACTTGGCGGCAATGCCGTGACGGTCTCGAATGCGCTGTGGGCGGAGATGGAGGCGCATGGCGCGCGGCCCGACTTGAACCCGGGCACCGCCGGCCTGGCGCTGAAGGACGTCGTCGCCGAACGCGCCCGCGGAGCCCGCGGCCTCTTGCGTTTCGCCGTCGTCCATCCCCATTCGGGGCACAATTACGAGCTCCGCTACTGGCTTGCCGCTTGCGGCGTGGACCCCGATCGCGACATCGAGATCGTCATCTTGCCGCCGCCGCTGATGGCGGATGCGCTCGGCGCTGGCAATATCGAGGGCTATTGCGTCGGCGAGCCGTGGAACACCGCCGCCATCGCGCTTGACCGCGGACGGATCGCCACTGTCAAGGCGGCGATCTGGAGAGCCAGTCCGGAAAAGGTCTTGGGCGCGCAAACGCAATGGGCGGAGGCGCATCCCGAAGCGCTCCACGCGCTGCTGCGGGCGCTCTACCGCGCCGCGGTTTGGTGCGCGGAGCCGGCCAACAGAGAGGAGCTGGCTGGCCTGCTCGCCGGTCAGGCCTATGTCGACAGGCCCGCCGAGTGGATGATGCCGGCGCTCTCCGGCGAGATCGGCATCGGCGATGGAAAGACCGTTGAGGTCGCCGACTTCTTCGTGCCGCTCGCCAAGGCCGCGACCTTCCCGTGGAAAAGCCACGCGCTCTGGTTCTACACACAGATGGTGCGCTGGGGGCAGATCCGGCACGACAAGTCGCATGAAGCGATCGCGCGCGAGACCTATCGGCCTGATATTTATCGTGAGGCGCTGCAGCCGTTAGGCGTCGCGCTTCCGGGCGCCAATGCCAAGGTCGAGGGCGCTCTCAAGACCGCAACCCCCGTCGGCTCGGCCGGCGCGAGCCTCACGCTCGGCCCTGACGGGTTCTTCGACGGTGCGCTGTTCGATCCCGATCGCATCGACGCTTACATCGCCGCCCGGGCCCGGCGCACGACCTCCTGACACCGTCCTCGGCAGCGCCGGCTTTGCCCGGTCCCTGTGCAGAGGTGAGCGGCAGATGATGATTTTTTGATCGAACGCGCTTCGCGAGTCCACCGTGGTGGTCTTGTTATCTAATTGTATTTGCAAGCAATTTTGCTTACCGCGAAATCGGCACGGTTCCTGCACTTTCTTCACCAGGCCAATAAGGCCAATCGGCGTCCAATGGCGGGCGCCACAGG
>JBGQMX010000028.1:0-26216 GCA_041500805.1 Methyloceanibacter sp. | reverse complement strand
TCGAGGCGCTGGCCAAGGAGATCGGCAAGCTTGGCCTCACCTGGTCCTGCAACGCCAAGGCCAACGTGCCGCGGCAGACGCTGAAGGTGATGAAGGACAACGGGTTGCGGCTGCTGCTGGTCGGCTACGAGACCGGCAATCAGCAGATCCTCTACAACATCAAGAAGGGCATGCGGGTCGACGTCGCCCGCCGCTTTACCAAGGACTGCCACGAGCTCGGCATCGTCATCCACGGCACCTTCATCCTCGGCCTTCCCGGCGAGACCAAGGAGACGATCGAGGAGACGATCCGCTTCGCCAACGAGATCAACCCGCACACGATCCAGGTGTCGCTGGCCGCGCCCTATCCCGGCACCTTCCTCTACAACCAGGCGCGAGAGAACCGCTGGCTGTTCGATGAGGAGCAGGAGCTGTTGACCGAGCTCGGAACCCAGATCGCGCCATTGTCATATCCGCATCTCAGCCATACCGAGATCTTCGATTCGGTCGAAGCGTTCTATAAGCGCTTCTACTTCCGCGCCCCGAAGATCGCCGCCATCGTCGGCGAGATGGTGAAGAGCCCCGAGATGATGCGGCGCCGGCTGCGGGAGGGCGTGGAATTCTTCCGCTTCCTGCGCGAGCGGCGCGACGTTGCCGCCTGACGGCTGGTCGACACCGCAGGAAGTTCACTCGGCTGCGCGGGCTGCCGCGGTGGGCCCATCAGGATCGGCTGAAACAGAACGGCGGCGGCGAGCGTGGTGACGAGCGACAGGCACAAGAGCTTTCCCATGCTGGACGTGCCGGGATGACGAGACATCCATAGACTTGCGAACGCGGTGGCTGTCGTCATTGCGCTGAAGAGGACGGCCCGCGTCAGCGATGATGCGAGCAGGTTTGTCTCGCCGCCTCTCCAGGCCAGCACGTAATAAATTTTGAACGCCACCCCAACACCAAGCAGCAGCGGCAGCGCAATGATGTTGGCGAAATTGAGCGGCAATCCGAGCAGCACGGTCAGCTCAAGCGTCACCACCCCGGCAAGCAGGAGAGGCACGAGCGTCATCAGCACGTCCCTGACGCGCCGCAAAACGACGAGCAAGAGCACCGTGATCGAGACAAGTGCGAGAGCGCCGGCTTGCAGGAACGCGCGCACAACCGTGCGCGCCGACTGCTGGACTAGGATCGGCAAGCCCGTCGCTTCCGGTGCGACCGCGAGCACAGCGGAGGCAAAGCGCCGCATCGTTTCGTCGTTGTTTTGATCGCCTTCGGGGGCGACTTCGACGCGGGCCCTACCGTCCGCGGCCACCCATTCGCGCACCAGGTCCTGCGGCATTCGATCGATTGAGACGCGCTCCGGCCGCAGTGCGATGCGGATCTGCTCAAGCCGAAGTCTTAGGCCACCCAGAAGCGCGTTTCCGACAGCGGCTCGGTGCGCTGGATCGGTGCCGGCGAGCTTCGTCAGCGCCGCGGCAACGTTGCCTAGCGAGGAGTCGGATCCTTGGCTATAGGCCTCGGCATAGGCTTGCGCCGCATCGGTGAGGGCATGCTTTGTCTCTTCGTCGCTCGGCACGGGCCTAATGTCAGGGCTGTCGAGGGTAGGACCCAGCAGGGAAGCCGCATCTTCGATGAGGGCGAGTTTCTCATCCTGCTGCTGCGGCACGAAGCTAGCGAGCGTCGTCGCGCGGGAAACCTCAGGGAGCCTCTCCAAGCGTTGCGCGATCGCCTTGGCGTCCTCCAGTGACGGAGCCAGGACATCGACTCCGCTAAGGGTGTTCGCCGGGTCCTTCATGAGCTCGATCAGCGTTGCCACCGATTCGACTTTTGCACTCCTCAAGCTCAGCGGATTGAACTCGAATTTGAGGTCATTGAGGAGCGGCAGACCTGCCACAACCGCAATTCCGGTGAGAAGCAGGATCGAAACTCTATGGCGCGCCATGAAGCGGTCGACCGGAGCGAGCCTGCGATACCCGATCTCGCTCGGCTCCCCCGGCGGCTTCAAAATCGTCAAAAGCGCGGGCAAGAGCGTGACGCTGGCGATGAAGGCGATGATCATGCCCGTGCCGGCGACGAGCCCCAATTCCGATACGCCGCGATAATCGGTGGGCAAGAACGCATAGAAGCCGGCGGCCGTGGCGGCGGCGGCTAGAGTCAAGGGATTAGCGATGCCGACCATGGCCGCCGCGAGCGCGGCGTTCAGATCGTCGTTGACGTGCCGCTCCTTGCGGTAGCGCACGGACACTTGGATGCCGAAATCGACCCCGATACCAACGAAGAGGACGGCGAAGGCGACGGAGATAGGATTGAAGGCGCCCAGCATCGCCAGACCTGCGGCGGCAGTCGCGGCAAGGCCAGCGAAGAGACTGAGAACGACTGCGAGGATAATCCGACCCGAGCGCAGCGCGAGCCAGAGAACGAGCAACACCACCGCGGCGGTCAAGAGGATGTTGAGCAGCGCGCCGTCGGCAAGCGTTGCGAATTCCTCATCGGCAATGGCAACGGGACCGGTCAGGCGGACTTTGATGCCGCGATCGGGCGCAAGACCGAGCTTCGCTGCCGTGTTGCGGATCACCTCCGACGCCGCGGCCCCCGACTCGAGCGCGCCATAATCGAGGACCGGCTTGACGCGGATGAATCGGCGCAGCTCGTTCGCGGCAGGTGCGGCGCCGGTCATGAGCTCGTTCCAGGAGAACGCCGCCGAGCGCCCGTCGAGCAGGCTTTCGATGGTGGCGGAAATGCGCACTAGCGGAGCGGCGAAAGCTTTGGCCTCGATTTGACCTTCCTTCACCCCCTTCGGAATGAAGGCCAGCGCATCGGCGAGGCCCCGCAATGTCGGGTCGGCGGCCAACGTGCCGAGAAAGGGCTGCGCCCGGATGAGCTGCTCCGTCGCGTGCTGCACCTCTTCGACCGACAAGAAGAGCAGCCCGTTCTTCTCAAAAAAGGCGCCTCCGTCAGGCCGATAAACCGATTCGATATGGTCAGGCTTCTCGATGAGGGCAGCCGTGAGTGCCCGTGTTGCGTCTTCGGCTCGTTCGGGAGTCGTTCCGTCCACAACGACCAGGATGGTGTCCGCTCGTTGCGGAAATGCCGCATCAAGCTGCAATTCGTGCTGCCGCCATGGAAGCCTCGAGGAAATGAGCGCGCTCGTATCCGTATTGATTGCGAAGTGTTCGCAGGCGTAGACGAGCGCACCGGAGGTTACCGCCGCAGCCACGAGCACCGTAAACCAGGGAAACCGGCAACATGCTTTCGCAACGGCAGCGATGGTCCCTTCAAGCATATATCCAGACCGTCTCTAGAGCTTCTTACGGGTTGCAGCGGCGTTGGTCCTGGGGTCGCCGGCGGCGACACCACATGCGCCGGATGACTCAATCGTCCTCTTGGCTTGACGACGGCCTAGACGATACGACGGGGCTCCGTGGGCGTGGACTGGTCCCCTCTTGCCGTCATCTCTTAGGCCCTCTTTGGGAACCTATTTGACGCGAACCCGCCTGAATAGGAAGACGATTACCTATGTTTTCACTGGTTTGCGCCGCATCAGCGACACGGAAGCATCTTGACCGCTTGCCTCAGCAGCGGGCTAATGTGGGCGTCGGCACGGTTCGGCCGGCGCGAGGGAATTCCTATATTGGATGGGCCTTATGAAGGTCATCTTGGCGCAGCCGCGCGGCTTCTGTGCCGGTGTCGTCCGGGCAATCGAGATCGTGGAGCGGGCGCTCGATAAATTCGGCGCGCCCGTCTATGTGCGCCACGAGATAGTGCACAACCGCCACGTCGTCGAGAGTCTTAAGGCTAAAGGGGCTCGCTTCGTGGAGGACCTTTCCGAAGTGCCACCAGGCGCGGTGACGATTTTCAGCGCCCATGGGGTATCGCGGGCCGTCGAGATAGATGCCGAGGCGCGGGGTCTATCGGTCCTAGACGCCGTTTGCCCTCTCGTGGCGAAGGTCCACCATGAGGGGCAGCGCTATATCGACCAAGGCCGCATCCTGATCCTGATCGGTCACGCCGGCCATCCCGAGATCGAGGGAACGATGGGCCAGCTCAAGGGTGAGGTGCATCTCATCCAGAGCAAGGACGATGTCGAACGACTCCAGATCCCTGCCGACACACCCATAGCCTACATCACCCAGACAACGCTGAGCGTGGACGACACCCGTGCCACCATCGCGGCCGTCAGGAGCAAGTTCAGGGATGTTGTAGGGCCCGAGACCCGTGACATCTGCTACGCCACGCAAAACCGGCAGACAGCCGTGCGCGAGCTAGCAAGCTTGGTCGAGCTGATCCTCGTTGTTGGAGCAAGCAACAGCTCGAATTCAAACCGCCTGCGCGAGATCGGAACAGAAGTCGGCATACCGAGCTACCTTGTGCCCGATGGCAGCGCGCTCAGGCAGGAATGGTTCGCAGGCAAGACGACGATCGGACTGACCGCAGGGGCGTCGGCGCCTGAGGTGCTCGTCGCTGACGTGATCGAAGCTCTCGGGCGCTTCGGACCCGTGGAGCTGTCGACCCTGTCCGGAATCGAGGAAAGAGTTCACTTCCGCATTCCACAAGAGCTGGTCGGAGCCTAGCCGCCATGAGCATTCCTTTCGCCCAAGCCTTGGCGGTCGGCGCCTATGTCGTCCGGCAGCACTTGCGCGGCCGAAAGCGCTATCCGCTGGTCCTGATGCTCGAGCCGCTTTTTCGCTGCAACCTAGCCTGCGCAGGCTGCGGCAAGATCGATTATCCCGACAAGATCCTGGACCAGCGGCTGCCGGTCGCCGATTGCATGCAGGCGATCGACGAATGTGGCGCCCCCGTTGTCGTGCTCGCGGGCGGTGAGCCGCTGCTGCACCGGGAGCTTCGCGAGATCGTCGAGGGCGCGCTCGTCAGGCGCAAATTCGTCACCGTGTGCACTAACGCGCTGTTGATGGAGAAGAAGCTCGACCAATATCAGCCGCATCCGCGGTTCAATTGGTCGGTGCATCTCGACGGCGACAAAGAAATGCATGACAAGTCGGTGTGCAAGGCGGGAGTCTATGACCGCGCCGTCGCGGCCATAAAGTCCGCCAAGGCAAAAGGCTTCCGCGTGAACATCAACTGCACGCTGTTCAGCACCGCCGAGCCCGAGCGTGTGGCGAGCTTCTTCGATAACGTCATGGCGCTGGGTATCGACGGCATCACGCTGTCGCCCGGCTACGCTTATGAGCGCGCCCCGGACCAGCAGCATTTCCTCAATCGCACCCGGACCAAACAGTTGTTCCGCGACATCTTCCGCCGCGAGCGACGAAACTCACGCTGGCCGATCTTCCAGTCGGGACTGTTCCTCGATTTTCTCGCCGGCAATCAGACCTATCACTGCACGCCCTGGGGCAACCCGACGCGGACGGTATTCGGCTGGCAGCGGCCCTGCTATCTGCTCGGGGAAGGTTATGCCAAGACCTTCAAGGAGCTGATGGAGGATACCGACTGGGACCGATACGGGACGGGCAACTACGAGAAATGCGCCGACTGCATGGTGCACAGCGGCTTCGAGGCCTCCGCCGTCATGGATGCGGTCAAGAAGCCGTGGAAAGCCGCGAAAGTTGCGATTGCGGGCATCAGGACCGACGGACCGATGGCCCCGGACATCCCGCTCGGTGGGCAGCGGCCGGCAGAATATGTCTTCACCCGGCACGTCGAGCAAAAGCTAGGCGAGATCGCGAAAGCCGAGGCCCGGACCCAAGAGGTCGTGGCAGCGGAGTAGCGCGGCCATGGCGCGCCGCGTATCTGCCGCCAGGCGAAGCAGCGCCGGCAGCTGACCCGGGTGCTTTAAGAGCGAGGCGAGCACCGCAAGAAAATCTATCCCGCCGTCGCTTCGCATACCGGCAAGCGCGGCGGGCGGTATGTTGCGCTCGGCAGGATCGGCGATCACGCGCAGCACGGCAAAGGGCAGCCCATGCCGCGTGGCATGACGGGCCACGATGTGGCTTTCCATGTCAGCCGCGACGGCGCCGCTCGCCGCGTTGAGCGCCCGTTTTTCGTGAGCCGATGTCAGTGGGTGATCGACGCCGGCGATTGCGACGCGCTCGCTGCCCAGCATCTCCTCAAGCCGCGCGGTCCAGGCCGCGTCGGCGCGATAAGACTTACCGGCATGAAGGACATCGCCGCCGATGAGACACGTTCCGGCCGCCATGCCGGGCGCAAGGCCTGCGGCAATGCCGAAGCTGATGAGGGCTCGGCCGCCCGCGGCGACCGAATGCTCGATGAGCTCTGCGAGCCGCCCCCCATCGCCTCCGCCGGTCACCGCTCTGACGCTGTCCGCTCGGGCCGCGATACGGGCCTCGGCGCGGAGACCGCCCGCGGCGATGACGAAGCCGGGTGCTCGCCCCCTCAAGCTCACATCCCGACCAAGACGGTCTTGGTGTTGGCGGCTTTGAGATTGCGGTAGCGGGCGATCGCCCAAAGCGGAAAGAATTTCGAATAGCCGTGGTAGCGGAGATAAAAGACACGCGGAAATCCGGTCGCAGTGAACCGTGCCTCGTCCCAGAAGCCGTCCTCGGCTTGCGTTTCCATGAGGTGGCCGATGCCAGCCTTGACCGCGGGATGGTCCACTTCGCCTGCGGCCATCAATCCAAGCAACGCCCAGGCGGTTTGTGAGGCCGTGCTTGGCGTGGGCTCGTATCCCTCATAGTCAAGTTTGTAGCTTTCGCCACCTTCGCCCCAGCCGCCATCCGCACTCTGGATCGAGAGCAGCCATCGCACGGCCTTCTGCATCGCGGGCGATGACGGCTCCATGCGCACCGCGTTCAGCGCTGAGAGGACGGACCACGTGCCATAGACGTAGTTCATACCCCAGCGGCCATACCAGCTTCCGTCCTTCTCCTGTGTCTTGAGCAGATAGGCGATGCCCCGGTCGACAGCTTCGTTCTCGCCGGGCTTCGCTCCAAGCTGAGCGAGCATCGATACGCAACGCGCGGTGACGTCGGCGGTCGGAGGGTCCAACAGGGCCCCGTGGTCGGAGAATGGAATCTGGTTGAGGTAGTAATATTCGTCATCGACATCGAAGGCAGCCCAGCCGCCATTGCTGCTTTGCAGGCCAAGGATCCATTCCTGCCCGCGGTCGATCTCCTCGCGATAGGTGTCATGCGGCCCCTCTCCCATGCCTCCCGAAGCGCGATCCATGGCCATGACGACGACGGCGGTGTCGTCGAGGTCGGGATAGTACGGGTTGGCGTATTGGAAGGCCCAGCCGCCGGGGCGGACGCCGGGCCGGCTTGCACCCCAGTCTCCGATCTTGTCGCGCACCTGCAACGGGCGGAGCCATTCGAGGCTCGAGCGAGCGCGCTGCTCGCAATCCGGACCGCCTACTTCGAGCAGAGCGTGAACGGTCAGCGCCGTGTCCCAGACGGGCGAGAGGCAGGGCTGGCAATAGGCTTCGTCCTCCTTGATCACCAGCAATTTGTCGAGCGAGGCCCTTGCCGTCCGCACCTTGGCGTCGTCCTTGGAATAGCCTAGGGCATCGAACATCAGCACCGAGTTCGCCATGGCCGGAAAGATGGCGCCAAGTCCGTTCTCCCCGTTCAGCCGCTCGGTGACGAACGCGACCGCTTTGTCGATGGCAACGGAGCGGAGGGCCTTCGGGAAATAGGGTTCGAACGCGCGCAAAGTGCGATCGAGGCCCCCGAACATTTCCGCCCAAGGCCACGTCTGATGCGCCCCCTTCGGCCAATGCCGCACCGCGTCGGGCGGCGTGACGAAGAGTTCGTCAATGCGGATGCCTCTCGGATTGCGCGCCTGCGGCTTGAGGGCATTCAGCACCATCAAGGGCACCATCACGGTGCGTGCCCAATAGGAGACCTTGTCGAGATGGAAGGGGAACCAGCGCGGCAGGAGCATGATCTCGACCGGCATCACCGGCACGCCACGCCACGGGATAGCGCCATACAGCGCGAGCAGATTGCGCGTGAACACATTGCTGTTGGCTCCGCCGCCATGGGCGAGGATCCAGTCCCGTGCGCGCGCCATGTGGGGCGCGTCGACGGGGTCGCCGATCATTTTCAACGCGAAATAGGCCTTGACGCTCGCGCTGATATCGGACGCGCCCGCATAGAACAGCGGCCAGCCACCATCGGGCGACTGAATGCGGCGGAGATAACGCGCGATCTTCTGCTCGAGCTCGGCATTGACGGGCTCGGCCAGATAATGGCGGAGAAGCACATATTCGGCCGGGATGGTGGCATCGGCTTCTAGCTCGAAGACGAAATGCCCATCCGCCCGCTGCAACGCGCAAAGCGCCTCAGTCGCCGACGCTATCGAGGCCTCAACCCTGTCGCCGGCTGCCCTTGGAGCGGCCGCGGCCGCCTCGGTCCGAGCCTCCCCCATCGTCATTGCACCCGACGTCCACTGCCGTTGATCGACCGGGCCTGAGCCACCGTCCTCACGAGACGCGCGGCGCTGTTGCCGGACCGGATCGCGCCTTCGATGGTGGCGGGAAGCCCCGTCGCCGTCCAGTCGCCGGCAAGGAAAAGATTGCGCCAGCGCGTTTGCGCATGCGGGCGCTTCGCATTCTCCTGCGGGAGCGCGGCGAAGGTCGCGCGGCGCTCCTTGACGATCTGCCAGGGGGGCAACTCGTCACCCATGCCGGTCAACTTTGCAATGTCCGCCCAGATCTTTCTTGCCAGGACCTCGCGGGGCGTTTCGATCCATCGGTCGGCCGCGCTGATGGTGGCGGACAGTCGCCCCGGAAAGGCGAACAGCCATTCCGCCGTCCCATTGACGATGCCGAGGATCCGCGGGACAGTCTTGGGAGGATCGAGCTTGAAATGCGCATTGACGATCGCCCGGAATTCACCGGGCGCTGGCATGTCCGGTAGAAACAGGGACGCGACCGAAGCAGGCACTGCGAGAATGACGCTGTCGGCCTCAGCGAGGGTGATGACATCCTCGCCGAAATCGAGCGCGCGGACCTTCTCGTCCGCGAGCGCCAAGCGGCGGAGCTGATGGTCGAAGCGGAGCTTGACCCCGTTCCGCTCGAGATAGCCGAGCGCCGGATCGATGAAGGCGGCACCGAGACCATTTTGCGCCACCAGCGGCCGGCAGGCTCTGCCGCCGCGTGCAAGGGTTTTGCGCAGGACGGCGCCGGCGAGTTGGGCCGAGGCTTCGGACGGCTCGGTGTTCAGGGCGGCCAGAAACACCGGCCGCCAGAGCCGCTCATACAGCGCTCCCTTGCAGTCGATGACGTCGCCGATCTTGCGATCGGCGCGTCGCCGCAGGAGGCGCATCACCGATAGATACTCGAGCGGTGCGGTGCCGGGCACGCGCCGGTCCTCGGCAAGGATCCACCAAGGAAGCGGGCCCTTGTTCGGGTGCAGGACCCAGCGATCGCCCGAAGCCAAGTCGGCGAAGGCGAACTCGGCCTCCTTAGGCCCCACGAGCTTGTCCTCGCTACCGATCGTCTTCAGAAAAGCAAGCGCCGCATGATTGGCGGATAAGAGGAGATGGTTGCCGTTGTCGATGGTGAGCCCCAAAGCGGGCTCGAAATAGGAGCGGCAACGGCCGCCAGCGTGACGCGCAAGCTCGTGCACAACGACCTGGCGGCCGGTGCCGACGAGCCCGACGGCCGCGGCAAGGCCGGCAACGCCGGCGCCCACGATATGCACCGTTCCATTCGCCATCACACAATGCCGTGACGCATAACCGCCCAGAGAAATTGTAGCTTCGAGGGTCGAACCGCTCCTCGCGGCTCTGTCCAGCCGCGGGCCACAAGCCTCTCGAGGAGCGCTCGATAAACAGAGGCCATGATACGCGGCGAGCGCACGTTTTCCTGGCGGCAGCGCGTCATTACCGATGAAGCTTCATCGAAATGGTGTCGCGCGCGGGCGACGACTGCCGCGCAACAGTTGCCGAGCGCCGGATGCGCAAGCACATGACGGACGTCCTCGTCTCTTATGCCGGCCTCCGCTAACGCCTCTTTCGGCAGATAGAGACGACCCATGCTTGCGTCCTCATCGAGGTCGCGGAGGATATTGGTCATCTGCAATGCGCGCCCGAGGTGATGCGACAACTGCCGCCCCGTCTCCTCCTCCAGCCCGAAAATCCTGACCGAAAGGCGCCCGACTGCCGAGGCCACAAGGTCGCAATAGAGATCAAGCGCCTCCCAATCCGGCGCTCGGATATCGCGCAGCACGTCCAGCTCCATGCCCTGGATGATGGAGAGGAAATCCTCCTGCCGCAAACCGAAGGTCTGCACCGGCGCTGCGAGCCCTCTCGTCAGCTCCGTTGGCCCGCGCCCGGCATAAAGGTGTCCAAGATCCGCTCGCCAGCGATTGAGCAGGGCGATGCGCCCCGGTCTTGGACCTGCATCATCTGCGATATCGTCGACCGCGCGGCAGAAGGAATATACCTCGTACATGGCTTCCCGCTGCTTGGAGGGAAGGATGCGCATGGCGAGGTAGAAGGAGCTTCGCGACGCGGCAGGCGCGGGAGCTTCTGGCGCTCCGCTTTGCCTGTCCATGCCGCTCATCGTTCCTGACCTGCTTGAGGAGATGTCAAAGGCTGAGCGAGCCTCGCCGCAAGCGTGGCCGCCGCACCTTGCGCCGCTTGCAGAAGCGTACCCCCCTTGGTCAGGTGCACGCGCTCGCTCAGCGGATCGCGCGCCATCAGAAGCGCGATCAGCTGATGCGCGAGCCTCAGGATGATGCCGGTCTCAAGACCAAGCCTCAAGTCCTGCACGGCAAATGGCAGCTTCGAGGACTCGGGCAAAAGCTCGGCAGTCTTCGCAGCCATGACTCTGAGACAGGCACGCAAAGGGGGCGAAGCCTGCGGCGATGCCAGCGCTTCGACGCCGACCCCATGCGTCTCCAACATCTCGAGCGGCAGATAGACCCGATCGAGCGCGCGATAATCCTTCGCGCAATCCTGCAAATGATTGATGACCTGCAAAGCGGCACAGAGCGGGTCGGAATAAGCCCAGGTGGAGCGCTGCTCGCCGTGCAGATCAAGCACGAAGCGCCCGACGGGCATGGCGGAATAGCGGCAATAATGCATGAGCTCGGCCCAATCCACGTAGCGCCGCTTGGTCACGTCGGCGCGGAAGGCGGTCAAGAGATCAAGCGGATGCGTGGCCGCAAGACCCCGATCCGCCAGCACGCGCCGCAGCGGCAAAGCCTCCTGAGCGGTCTCGGCGCGCCCGCGAAGGGTGTCCTCAAGCGCGTCCAGTCTTGCGAGCTTGTCGCTTTCGCTGAGCGTCGGGTGGTCGGCGACATCATCCGCCGCGCGGGCAAAGCGGTAGAAGCTCAACATCGGCGTGCGCAGGCGCGGAGCTATGAGAATAGAGGCGACGGGAAAGTTCTCATCGTGCTCCGTCTTGCTCGCCGCGAGACTGGCCGCGATCGTCATCGCCTCGCCGGCAGGGCCTGACTGCGCCCTTTCCATGATCCACCCTGACCCCGCCAATGCTGGTAGGCCGAATCCAGCGTGAATGCCAAATAAGCCGTCGCGATCAGCGGCAAAGCGAGCGCCCAAAGCGGGAGCAGGCCGTAGAAGCGCAAGATTGGCAGGAAGGCGAGCGTCATCAGCGCCCAAGCCGCAGCGGCGACGGCATTTGCCGGATAGCTCCCAAATATCGCAAGGAGAGGCGCCCCCAGATACGTCACGGCCATGCCGGCCAAGGTGGCGGCAAGGAGTGCAGCCGAGTAGCGGAGCTGCGCATAGGCTGACCGGGCCACCATGCGACGAATGTCCCCAATATGCGGATAGGGCCTCAAGCTGCGGACGCGGTCGGTCAGGCCGAGCCAGATGGGTCCTTCAGTTTTCAACAGGCTGGCGAGAGCGCAGTCGTCGATCAGCGCGCCGCTGATCTTAGCGATACCGCCTGCCTTCGCCAGCGCCCCCCGCTCGACCAGCATGCACCCGCCGGCCGCCGCCGCAGTCTTGGCGGTCCTGCGCTTCACCCAGGCGAAGGGGTACAGCATTTGAAAAAAGAAGACGAAAGCGGGGATGAGCGCGCACTCCGCGAAGCTCTGGCAACGAAGCTTCGCCATGAGTGATGTGAGCGCTAACCCGTTCATCTTGGCGCGCGCCACAAGGCGCTTGAGAGCATCGGGTGCATATTCAATGTCAGCGTCGGTCAAAAGCAGATAGTCCGGCATAGGCTTCATGGCCTCGGCCTGGCCTATACCCTGATACATTGCCCAGGTTTTGCCCGTCCATGAGGCTGGCAACGGTCTGCCTTGCAGGACGACAACATCGCGGGGACTGGCAGCGGCAAGCGAACGGGCAACCGCGAGGGTGCCGTCGCTGCTCGCATCATCGACGAGAACAATCGAGAGCGCTGCCGGATAGTCCTGGGCAAAGATCGAGGTCAGGCTGCGCGGCAGCAACGCGGCTTCGTTGCGAGCGGGGATCACGGCGACAACGCTTGGCCAGTCGCTCCCTGCCGGCAGTGCGGGCTCGCCATCATCGTCGCGCTCGCGGGCAAGCCAAAATCCGCCACGGAACCAGAGGAGATAGATCCAGATGGCCAGCGCAAGCGAGGCGATCATCAGCGATAGCGTCACGGCAGGTAGCCCGCATTACGAAACCAATCGAGCGCATCGCGAAGGCCCTGTTCGGCCGGCCTTGCTTTGTAGCCAAGATCACGCTCGGCCTTCGCCGAGGTAAAGAACATCCGGTGCTTCGCCATCCTCAGGCCATCAAGCGTCACGAAGGGCTCTCGCTTTGTCAAGTGGGCGATCGCCTCGGCTCCGAAGGCGAGCGGGTAGATCAGTATGCGCGGCAGGCGGAGGCGCGGTGGAGGGCGGCCCATGAGATGGGCGATTCGACCGAGAAGCTCGGCAAGCGTCATGTTCTCGCCGCCGAGAATGTAGCGCTCGCCGATCCGGCCATGCCTCAGCGCTGCGACGTGCCCTGCGGCGACATCGTCGACATGCACGACATTGAGGCCGGTGTCGACGAAGGCCGGCATGCGGCCGGACGCCGCTTCGACGATCATGCGCCCCGTAGGCGTAGGGCGCAGGTCGCGCGGGCCAATGGGAGCCGACGGATTGACGATGATCGCTGGAAGGCCGTTGCCGATCATGCACTCAACAAGTCGCTCAGCGGCAATCTTGCTGCGCTTATAGGCGCCGATTCCCTGCTCTTCGGAGAGAGGCGTCGTCTCGTCCGTGGGAGAGCCGTCCTCGCGCGGCTTGAGGGTGGCAACGCTCGAGGTGTAGATGATGCGCTCAGCACCAACATCGCGTGCCGTCTCCATTACCACCTGCGTCCCCTCCAAATTGGTTCGCATGATCTCGTCTGGGTTGGGCGCCCAAAGCCGGTAATCGGCGGCCAGATGGAAAACGTAGCGCGCGCCCTTGGCGGCGGAGAAGACCGCGCCTTTGTCCCGCATGTCGCCTTCAATAATTTCAATCTCGAGCCCATCGAGATTCGTTCGGGGACTCTGCCGGCGCACGAGGGCCCGAACGTTAAATCCGGCCGCCACAAGGTTTCTCGCAACGGCGGATCCGATAAAGCCGGTGGCTCCAGTAATTAACGCGCAATCCTTGTTCGACACGGGCCTCCGTCAACCTCTATCGGAAAGGGGGAGCAGTTATCGCGGCGATCGAGTTGGTGGTGCAAAGGCCCGATCATCTCATTTGACGCGAATCCACGTCTGGCTCCTGCCGAAGATCGGCAATCCAAGATATCCCCGAACGGTGAGCTTGGCGCCGTCGGGGCTAAGACTCATGCTGGCGCTGTAGACCTTTCCGGTTTCTGGATCGAGTATCCGGCCTCCGTCATACTCCAATCCAGACTGCTGCATCCCTTCAATGAAAACCAGCCCGAGGAGCGGCTGATTAAGCTTGTCGCCGGTACATTGGCTGCAAATTGGATTGGGGTCGTCACCAGGATCTAGGAACAGACGCGAGAGGCGGCCTACAAAAACGCCCCCCTCCTCGGTTACAGTGACAAACGCCCCCACTTTCCCGGTGTCATCAACTTGCTGCCAGACACCTGCCGCGGTCAGTGCATTTGCAGTCGCGTGGATCACGAGGAGCGTTGCCACGGCCCCGAGTGCCAGTGTAATTCCAAGCCTCCGCATAAGATGACCTTGCAGTGCAGTCACTCACTTTGAGCAAACGGGCCCACACCGATTTTCGCGCCAATTCTGGCGTTCTTGTGATCGATGGTGCCGGTGAGACCCTAGAAATTCGCGAGGCGTTGAAAGCGAGGCAGTCGAAGGGCTTCGGTCCCGTGGGTGCGGAAGATGCGTAAGTGGGGTGTAAGGTTGGCATGATCACTGTGCCCCCGGCGGTTAGACGCCCAAGGGGGAAGTATGAGACGCGTTCAAGCGATCGTTGCTGCCGCGATTGTGGCCGCCTCCGCGCCGGCACCCGCTGGTGCCGTCGATCTCTATCCCGATTTCAGCGGGGACCTCGGGCCGATCAAATGGGGCGGCTTCGTCGTCGCACCCGCTTTCGGCTACGAGACGCTACATTTGAATGGCTCGGGCTCCAACCTGCTCGGCGATCCATCCGGCTGGCGCGTCGGCGGCGAGGTCGGTTACGACTATCAGGTCAACCGCTTCGTGCTCGGCGCCGCCGCTGACGGCTTCTACACTTGGTACGACGGCAACGGGCAGAAGGGCGATGGCCTCGAGAGCAGGCTGTTCGACTTCGGCACCGTTCGCGGCCGGCTCGGCTACACCTTCGGCCGCTTCATGGTATTCGGAACCGGCGGCTACGCCTTCGGCGATCTCGAGGTGAAGGACAATCTGGCAGGCGTCTCAGACCGGCAAACCCTCAACGGCTGGACCGCGGGCGGCGGCGTGGAATGGGCCTATAACAAGAACTTCATCTTGCGCACCGAGGTCGCGCATATCGTTTTCGATTCGAGCGATTTCTCCTCATTGCCCGCGGGTCGGCAAGACCTCGGCGCCGATCTCGACCTCTTCAAGATCGGCCTCATCACCAAATTCTGAAGGTTCTGAGCCGAGCGGCACTTCCTTGCCGTCCGATCTATGCCTTCCGCGCGCCGCTCATCGTCATCCTGGCGATCACCTGCCCGCGCCTCGCCCCAGCTCGCCACCGGGTTGCCAACCATGCGGAGCATCAGCATGGGGAAGGAAAGACGCCCCTTGGGCGGGACCGGCCTCTCCGCTATGGTCGTGTCTGTCGCTATGATCCTGATATGCTCTCGGCTTGGCTCATAGGGGTGTTGCAACGTCTGCCACTGGTCGATAAAGGTGCTTTTTCGTTGATCCGTCGCGCCCTTTTCCTCAACTCCGCCAGGTGAGCATGAGCGCCGAACATCCTACGCCGCTGCTTGATCGCATCCAGATGCCGCAGGATCTGCGCTCCCTTCAGGACCACGAGCTGAAGCAGCTCGCGGAGGAGTTGCGGCAAGAGCTGATTGCCGCCGTCGCGGTGACCGGCGGCCATCTCGGCGCAGGGCTGGGCGTGGTCGAGCTCACCATCGCGCTCCACTATGTCTTTCAGACCCTAGACGACAAGCTGATCTGGGACGTCGGCCATCAATCCTACCCGCACAAGATCCTGACCGGCCGGCGCGACCGCATCCGCACGCTGCGTCAAGCGGGCGGCCTGTCGGGCTTCTGCAAGCGCGCCGAGAGCGAATACGACACTTTCGGCGCGGGCCATTCCTCGACCTCGATCTCCGCCGGGCTCGGCATGGCGGTCGCCCGCGACCTCGCCGGCAAGACCCATAACGTCGTTGCCGTGATCGGCGACGGCGCCATGAGCGCCGGCATGGCCTATGAGGCCATGAACAATGCCGGCGCCATGGATTCCCGGCTGATCGTGATCCTCAACGACAACGACATGTCGATCGCCCCCCCGGTGGGCGCCATGAGCGCCTACCTTGCCAAGCTCATCTCCGGCGGCACCTATCGGCGCTTCCGCCGCTGGGCCAAGCAGCTCGCCCACAAGCTCCTCCCCAAGCGCTGGGAGCGGCGGGCGGCGCGGGCCGAGGAATTCACCCGTGGCTTCTGGACCGGCGGCACGCTGTTCGAGGAGCTCGGCTTCTATTATGTCGGCCCGATCGACGGCCACAATTTCGATCACCTGCTTCCCGTGCTGCGCAATGTGCGCGCGATGAGGAACGGGCCGATCCTCGTCCATGTCGTCACCCAGAAAGGGAAGGGCTACGGGCCGGCCGAGATCTCCGCCGACAAGTTTCACGGCGTCGGCCGCTTCAACGTCGTCACCGGTGCCCAAGAGGCCTCGGCCGCCGGCGCGCCCCCGAGCTACACCAAGGTATTCGCCAACGCGCTGATCGAGGAGGCCCGCGCCGACGAGAAGATCGTGGCCATCACGGCGGCGATGCCGTCGGGCACCGGACTCGATCGTTTCGCCGAAGCCTTTCCGGATCGCTCTTTCGATGTCGGCATCGCCGAGCAACACGCCGTGACTTTCGCTGCCGGCCTCGCCGCCGAAGGCTATAAGCCGTTCGCTGCCATCTACTCGACCTTCCTCCAGCGCGCTTACGACCAGGTGGTGCACGACATCGCCGTGCAGGGCCTGCCGGTCCGCTTCGCTATCGACCGGGCAGGGCTCGTCGGCGCCGACGGCCCGACCCATGCCGGCTCTTTCGACGTGGCCTTCCTCTCCTGCCTGCCGGGCATGGTGGTGATGGCGGCGGCCGACGAGGCCGAGCTCATGCATATGGTGGCGACAGCCGCGGCAATAGACGATGGCCCGTCTTCCTTCCGCTATCCGCGCGGGGAGGGGACAGGGCTCGTCCTGCCGAAGCGCGGCACCCCGCTTCCGATCGGTAGGGGGCGCGTGTTGCGGGAGGGCTCGGCCGTGGCCTTGCTCTCCTTCGGCGCGAGGCTGCCGGAGTGCTTGGAGGCAAGCGACCAGCTCGCCGGCTTCGGCTTGCCCACGACCGTCGCCGATGCCCGCTTTGCCAAGCCGCTGGACATGGACCTCCTGCGCCAGCTCGCGCGGAACCACGAGGTGCTCATCACCATCGAGGAGGGGTCGTCAGGCGGGTTCGGCGCCCAAGTCCTGCACGCTCTGGCGCGGGAAGGCCTGCTCGACCGTGGCCTAAAGGTGCGGACGCTTAACTTGCCCGACCGCTTCATCGAGCAGAACAAGCCGGCGGCGATGTACGCCGAGGCTGGGCTCGATGCCGCGGGCATCGTCGCCACCGTGTTCACGGCGCTCGGCAAGGATGCCGATGGCGCAGGGGTCGTGCGCCTCGCTTAGCGAGCGACGCGCTGAGCACAGCTATTCCAGCTGGCAGTCCTGACTGAATTTGGCGACCGCCTGCGTGCGGCCCTGCTCGGAGAGCGTGGCGCTCGTCTTGCCCATGGCGATGGTCAAGGGCCCGGCCACCCGCAGCACTTCGAGAATGGGCTTGACCTGGATGTCGCTCGCTTCGCCGAAGGTCACGCCGCTCGCGTCGTCGCGCGCCGCCTCACCCTTGATCGAGGCCTTCGCCTCGCCGGCGGAAAGCTCGATGGTCAAGGTCTCGCCGGGCTTGGCGTCCGGGATCTCCTTATGCACGTCGAGCACGGCGATGCCCATGGCGTTGAAGCAGGAGAGGAGAAAGAGCGGGGTCTCAGCCGGATCGACCGGCCCATAGGCGATCGACACCAGGCCTTCGCTCGACTTCTCCAGCCACACCAGGGTCTCCTCCGCCAGCGCCAAGCGCCCCGCCGGTAGAACGGTCACGAGGAGAGCAGCCGCAAAGAGGACACCTGAAGGCCGGATCATCATGGGTCTGAATGCCTTCTTGGGTTTCGGCCGGGCTGAAGGACAAGGGAGAAGCCAGGACGGAAGGGTTGGCCGCCCGGCCTGTTTAGTCGAGGGCGCAGGCCTTGGCAAACTTGGCAACCGCCTCGGCGCGGCCCTTTTCCGGCAAAGTGGTGACCAGTTTTCCCGTCTTTGCAGTCACCGGCCCTTTGGTCTTGAGCACCTCGATCACGGGCTTGACCTTGAAGCCCTTTGCCTGGGGAAAGAAATTGCCGGTCATCCCGTCGGTCGCGATCTTGCCTTTGATGGAGACCTTGGCTGACCTGGCGCTGAGCTCGATCAGGATCGGCTGGCCGACTTTGGTGCCCGTGATGTCGTCATAGACGGTCATCTCCGTGGCCTTCTTTTTGTTCTCGCAGGTGACCCAGAACAGGAGGTCCTCGACCGTTTCCGGATTGCCATAGCTCAAGGAGGCGACACCCTGGTCGCTGCCCCCCATCCACTCATAGCCGGGAACGGTCTCGGCGACGGCGGGCGCGACAGCGAGCAGGCCGGCGGCAAGAGCGCCGGTCAGGCTAAGGCCTCGCCGAGGAGCCATTGCCATTCGGTCTCGCGCCGGCGCTCGCTGCCCGGCCAGCCCCGAACAAACCGGTGAAGCGCGGATCGAACTCGAAATAGTTGCAGGTGATCTCGTCGCCCGCAGCAATGTCGACCAACGCATAGCCCTTGTCGAAGACGCGGAAGTCCGTGTTCGGGGAAAGGCTGTGGTTCATGAACTTGCCGTTGTCGCTGTCGAGGACCATGACCCCCGGCATGTCCATGTGCGGATAGGCGTAATGCGCGAGATAATCGCGCATATGGGGGGGAAACTCCTCGAACTCGTGCTCGCGGATGAAGATGTCGAATTTCGGATTGAGGCTCCACATCAGGCGCCCGCGCGCCACGGCCTCGCCCGCGAAAACGCCGAGCCCCTGAATGGCGCTCTGCGCCACATAGGTGCCGATCAGCAGCATCAGTGTGCTCCTTGGATTTGCCTGAGAGTGAGAAATGTTTCGAGAGGGGTGGGCGCCCGCGGCGCCCCGGGACTGTCGCCGGCGGAAATCATCACGCGCGGCCCGGGGCTTCGCTCACCGCCACGGCGACAAGGGCACGCTTGCGCTTGAAACGCCGCCGCTTGAGAGCCTCGATGCGGCGTTGCAGATAGGGCGAGAAATGTCCGGCGTAGCGCTCCCACAGGGTGGGTATGCGCCAGTCCGCGCCCGACACCCGGCCGCGGCACGCGCGCGACCCGCACGCGCAATCGAACTCGTCATAGGCCGTGCCGTCGCACATGGCATAGTCGATGGTCACCTCGTCGCCGGGCCTGATGCGCTGCATGGCGACGATGGTGATCTGCCCGTCAAGGCCGGCATTCGGCTCGCAACTGTGGTTGATGAAGTCCGGCGGCTCGTCGGCCGAGAGCGAGGCAAGATAGAGTCCCTCCTCGACCTGCACCGTGTGGCGCCTGATCTCGGGGGGCAGCTCGTCCAGCTCCTCGGTGGTGACGATGCGCCCGCTCCAAACGGCGATGAGCTCGCCCGGCTCGATTGCCTCCCGGGCGAAGACGGCTTTGCCGCCGGTCACGTCACGATTTTGGACTTCACATTTGTCGGTGAGGTAAGCCGTAGATTCCGGGCTCACGAGACCTCCGCGTATCGCGCCGAGCGGTGCGCTCCGCAGTATATATTGATGGGCGGTGCCCGGCCGCTCCCGGCTCGAAAACCGCGCGCGAGAATCCCCGACGCGCGACAAGTTTAAGAGAAGCTGTTGTGCCCATCTACAAAAAAACGCGCCTCGATCGATTATTGGTGGAAAATAGTCTGGCCCGCTCTCGCGCCCAGGCCGCCGACCTCGTGCGGCGCGGGGCGGTGAGCGTGGGGGGCCAGCCCGCGCTGAAGCCGGGGGCGCTGGTCGCTCCCGATGCGATCCTTGAGGTCGAGCCGGGCGCTTCGCTCTACGTCTCGCGCGGCGGGTTCAAGCTTGCGGCCGCTCTCGATGCCTTCGGGCTGGACCCTGCGGGGAGGGTGGCCCTCGATATCGGCGCCTCGACCGGAGGCTTCACCGATGTGCTGCTCGCGCGCGGCGCGGCCAAGGTCTATGCCGTCGATGTCGGCCGCTTGCAGCTCCACGAGAAGCTCCGCGCCGACCCCCGCGTGGTGGGGCTCGAGGCGACCGATGCCAGGCACCTCGATGCCTCGATCGTCAAGGATAAGGTCACGGCCATCGTCGCCGATGTGAGCTTCATCAGCCTTACTTTGGTGCTTCCCGCCGCCCTTCGCCTTGCTGCGGAGGGCGCCTTTCTCGTGGTCCTGGTCAAGCCGCAATTCGAGGCGGGCCGCGCCGCGGTCGGCAAAGGCGGCATCGTGCGCGATCCCGCGGAGCGCGAGAAGGCGGTGGCCAGAGTGCGGACGTTCATCGAGGGGGAGGGGGGCTGGACGGTGATCGGCGAGATCGCCTCGCCGATCCTGGGCGGCAGCGGCAACGAGGAATTCCTGATCGGCGCCCGCCATGGGGCTTGAAGTGGAGGAGCTTGAGGTTACGATCGACAGGCTCGGCGCGGGAGGCGACGGCGTGGCGGAAGGCCCCAAGGGGCCGATCTTCGTGCCGTTCACGCTGCCCGGCGAGCGTGTCAGGGTCGCGGTCGAGAAGGGGGAAGGCGGCCATGCCGGCCTGATCGAGGTGCTTGCGGCAAGCCCGGACCGCATCGCGCCGATCTGCCCGCATTTCGGGGTCTGCGGCGGCTGCGCGCTTCAGCACATGGAGAGCCACGCTTATCTCCGCTGGAAGCGCGAGCAGGTCGTGGCGGCCTTGAAGTCGCGTGGTCTCGATGCCGAAATCGAGGAGGTGAGGCCCGTGGCGCCGGGCACGAGGCGCCGGGCTGGCTTGACGCTTGGCCGCGACGCAGGGGGGCTTGCTCTCGGCTATCGCCGCGCGCGCTCCCACGACCTGATCGACGTCGCGGTCTGTCCCGTGCTGTCCCCACCCATCGTGGCGAGCCTGCCCAAGCTCAAGGGGGCGCTCGCGCCGCTCTTGGGGGGAAAGCGCGAGGCGAAGATTTCGGTGACGGAAACCGCCGAGGGCCTCGACATCGTCGCCGATTGTGTCCGCCCGACGGCAGCCGCATTGGGCGCCTTTGCCGGGAAGGCGGCCGCGCTCGGTGTGGCGCGCTTGACCGTCGATGGCGAGAGCATCGCCGTGGGGGCCGCACCCAGCGTCACCCTCGGGGAGACGGCCGTGAGATTGCCGCCGGGCGCCTTTCTCCAGGCCTCGCGCGAGGCGGAGGCTGTCCTTGTCGGCCTTGTGCGCGAAGGGGTGGGGAACGCCAAGCGCATCGCCGATCTGTTTGCGGGCCTCGGCACCTTCACCTTGGCGCTTGCGGGAAAGGCAGCGGTCGATGCCTTCGAGGCGGACGAGGCGGCGCTCTCGGCGCTTGCCGAAGCTGCGCGCAGGACGCCGAAGCTCAAGCCTGTGCGGACCTTCGCCCGCGACCTCTTCCGCTCCCCGCTCGGCCCGAAGGAGCTTCAATTCTATGACGCCGTGGTGTTCGACCCGCCGCGGGCCGGCGCCTCAGCCCAAGCCGCGGAGCTTGCCAAGTCGGCCGTGCCGAAATTGGTCGCGGTCTCCTGCAATCCGGGCACCTTGGCGCGCGATCTCCGCCTCCTTGTCGATGGCGGCTACCGTATCGTTCGCGTCGTCCCCGTCGATCAGTTCCTCTTCTCGCCCCATATCGAGGTGGTCGCCCATCTGATGCGGTGAGATGTTGACGCACAGGCCCCCACCCGGCGCGCTTTATGCGCGCCGACCTCCCCACGAGGGCAATGTTTCACTTGACATACCCAGACGCTATAATTAGATTGGATGACACAAGGAGATTTCGCCATGTCGTCCATTCTTTCGTCCGACCATTTTCATAACGAGGAAGCGGCTTACGCCTATGTTGAGGAGCGCCTTTGGCCTGCTGGTCCGGTCTGCTTTCATTGTGGCGCGACCGAAGAACACGTCGGTAAGCTAAAAGGCAAAAGCACCCGCGTAGGACTCTACAAGTGCTATGCGTGCCGTAAGCCATTCACCGTCAAAATGGGCACCGTCATGGAGTCCAGCCATGTGCCGTTACGGGTTTGGCTACAGGCGATCTACCTTATGTGTTCCTCAAAGAAAGGCATCAGCACTCGCCAATTGCAGCGCACCTTCCGCGTTGGCTTAAAGACCGCGTGGTTTCTCTCGCATCGCATTCGTGAGGCGATGAAGGAACTACATATTGACGTGGCCGGTCCTCTCGGCGGCGAAGGCAAGATTGTCGAGACTGACGAAACCTACATCGGCGGCAAAGAGAAAAACAAACATCGCCGCCGTCGCACTAGCCAAATTGGCGGAGCTGGCAAGGAAATCGTCTTTGCTCTAGTCGAGCGCGGCGGCAAGGTGCGCTCGCACCACGTTCCGACCGTTAGCGCAAATACCCTCCGTCCGATCTTGCAATCGCACATTCACCAAGCGTCTGCCGTTTTCACCGACGATGGCGGATCGCGCGTTGGGCGCGAATTTGCGAAGCATCAATCAGTCAATCACGGCGCTGGCGAATATGTCCGTGGAGAAGTGCACACCAACACCGTTGAAGGATATTTTTCGATCCTCAAGCGCGGGATCACTGGCGTCTATCACCATGTCAGCCAAGAGCATCTTCATCGCTATCTGTCGGAATTTGATTTTCGGTACAGCAACCGTGTTGCACTTGGCGTTGACGATACCAAGCGCTCCGATCTTGCACTGAAGGGCGCAAAGGGCAAGCGGCTGACCTATCAAACGACTCGTTGAGGAAGCGCGTAGGAAGCGCGCAGATCGCGATTGCGGCTATCACGGTCACAGAGGGCCGTATCGCCGTCGTGAATTGATCGACCGTGATCCCAGACAGTTGTGGCTTCCATTCCCAGATGAGGAGTAGAATCCCGTTCGGAGGCGAGGATGCCACGCAAGCAGAAACCACCACGCGACGATCCAGAAGAATCGGAGCGCTTTATAGCCATCGCCAAGGAAATCGAGACTGATCCGACTGGCGAGGTGTTTGAGCGCACGTTCCCGTCCATTGCGCGGATTAAGCCGCCCAAAGCCGAAGTGAAAGCCGAAGCCAAAAAAAGACGCTTCTGACAAGGCGCAGAGTGTGCGGTTCAAAGACATGGCCCGCACGCTTGGCGCCGATTAGACAGGCGCGGGATTGAGCGCGCATTCAGCGCGATTGCGCCGCCTAAGCGAACTAGCAAACCCGCTAGAGCAAAAACTCCGGCCAAGTGAGTCGGGGCTTTTACGGTGAGGTAGCAAGAGCACCAAGGCGAGGTCCGAGGTGGCGGGCGCTGTTCGATAATCCCCTGTTTGCCCCGATAACAGAATCGGGCCACGCTCGGTCTTTGACAAAGTCATCGGCCCATGGAAGAAAAAGGCGCAAGGACATAAGGTTTCAAGCGAGCCAGTGGCAAAACGTCTCAAAAAGTCTTCTGCACCAATCCTCAAGGCAGCGGTAAGGAACCAAACTCCCCCAGCACCTACAAAAATTCATTTTCACTACATCAAGAGCAACTTTTTTCGGGTGGTTTATGCTCAGGGGGCTATGGGCAGCGTAACCGCGCAAGGCAAAATCTATTTCTCATTGTATAACGAGCGGGCGGCGATGCCCCGTGCGACCGTTCATGACGTGACGCCGGCTGGTACGCTCGGTGAGATAGTGGAAGCAGAAGGTAAGAGCGGTTTTGTCCGAGAACTAGAAGTTGGCGTCCTTATGGATCGCGACGAAGCCACAAACTTTCGGAATTGGCTTTCGCAGCGGATTGAGCAACTAGAAAAAGCCTCCAATAAGAAGCGCTCCACGAAGGAATGAAAAATGTACGCCCAACAAATCGATTGGCATGACTCGTCGCGAAGCAAATCCATGACGCCCCGTCGTCGGCGAAGCGGGTCGCAGTCGTATTTTGAGCGTTCAAACGTCACCGAGGCAAAATCGGCGACGCCTGCGCTAAAGCTAAGCATCGACGAAAACCTTGGACGCTGGTTCACAAACCTAGCGACCAACTGGAAGGCCGAAACGCGCGCGTGCTCGTCGATAAATCAAAAGACGGAGCACCCGGCATTTCTCCGCATAATCGCACTCGGACCCGATGCGATTCCTCTTATTCTGGCAGAACTACAGCGGGAGACGGATCATTGGTTCCCGGCGTTGAAGCGAATTTCGAATGCGGATCCCGTGCCGCCACACTTCCGGGGGAACGTAGAAGAAATGAGGAATGCATGGCTGCGCTGGGGGCGTAAGCGAAAGCTGTTGAAATGAGGCATGTTCGAAACTCTGGTTCCAAATGTGCGCTTGGGCGATAACTCCCAAGAGACCAGTGGCCAAACGCCGCTTTACAATTGCATCGCGCATTCCGTGCAAACGGCCTTGGTGTACATCTGGCCGGATGCAGATGAAGAATATGCTTGGCCGCCGACTCTTCCTCGAAACGATAGCGTTCCGAATTTTGTAGAGTTCTATCAGCAATGCGGTTTTGAACCATGTGGCGATCCTTCCTTTGAAGAAGGATATGAGAAAATTGTAATCTTCCAAATTGGGGGACGGGTGGCTCATGCCGCGCTCCAGCTTGAAAATGGTCATTGGACAAGCAAGATTGGCGATCTGATAGATATCGAGCACATTGACTTGCAGGTAGTCTCCGGCGGCGTAAACGGGGCGCCGACCCAAGCAGTTAGGCGCCGAGCGACTGGACTACCTCCTCAGTTGCCGCCCCTTCACCCGCCGCTTTCTCAACTCGTCAACTCAAGCGGAACTCCGTTAGCTCGGCTAACAAGAGATGCTGGCAACACTAATATCGAAGCGACAATCGCGAGCGCCACAATGCCTCGTCATCTAGGCTCTGGCCCACCGTAATCGGGTGACTGTTCGTAGCCGGAGGGCATTAGACCAGCTTGGCGAGCTTTTTCATGAACGTTCGGACGGCATTGAAAACGTCTCTGGCCTGCTCCGGTGTGTAAGTCGCCTTTGGATGCATGGTATCGTTACGCCACGCCTCCTTAACATGGAACAGCAATGCGTAAGCCTCAGACCAAGAGGTCTTGATCGGTCCCTTCGTCATCGCGTCAAGGGGCTTCTTCATGTTCGAGAGGATGATTCCCCAATCCAAGCCAATATCGTTTTTGTCAACAATTGTTACGCCAAGCTTGTCGCCTAACCGAGTGACAACCACTTCCATCGCTCGCATCAGGTGAAAGACGCACGCGGTACAGCGGCCTAACGCTAAGCACTTGCCTGCTTCCTCGATGTCTTCCGACGTTTTCGGAAAGGCGGCTGCGACCTCTGGTCCATACGGCGCGGCTGCTTCGTACAAGCTGCTTTCGGGAACGTACAGAAACTTCCGGTTTTCCAGTTCATCCTTGATCCTCTCAAAAAGGCTAGCGATCTCCCGCTCGATATTTTCGTCGCTTGCCTGTTTGCGGAGCATTTCGTTGAGCCGACGAATTTGTGCGCGGACGGATACAAGATCCATTTCATCAGCAGCAGCTAAAAGGCCGATTACCTCAAGTCCGCCTGCTAACGCCTCGCTCACCTCTTTAGTCGATGCGGCCGAGTCTGGATTCATTGCCCGCGCCGCACCGGTGATCTGGTAGGACACCTGAGCCCCGCGAAGACTTCCCCCGATCATTAAAAAGTGCCGCGCATACCGACTCAGCATGTCCCACAGGCTCCATAGCCTGCCGGGCCGCCACTCCCACTGAGCGCTCAACTCCCGGTTAGCGATGACATTATCGCTTGGAACTAGATTTAGCTTATGGGTATGCAAAGTTCAACACTCCCCCCACGAGGGGGAGGTATGCAGTTTGCGGTTCACGCTCAGGGAAACTTGAAGGGCAGCGGCGGCCTGATGAGCCTCGCCTCTTCTCCATCCCTCCCCTTGATGGGGAGGGCGGCTCGGCCTTCGGCCGAGCCGGGTGGGGTGAAGACGACTTCGCGACTAGCCCTTGCCGGTCTGGCCGCGGTGTCGGAGATAATGGTCGGCGAGAACGATCGCCACCATGGCCTCGCCGATCGGCACGGCGCGGATGCCGACGCAGGGGTCGTGGCGGCCCTTGGTGGAGATCTCGGTGTCGTTGCCTTGCGCATCCACCGTGCGCTGCGGGGTCAGGATCGAGGAGGTGGGCTTCACGGCAAAGCGCGCGACGACCGGCTGCCCGGTCGAGATGCCGCCGAGAATCCCTCCGGCATTGTTGGACTGAAATTCCGGCCAGCCCGCGGGGCGGTTGCGCATCTCGTCGGCGTTCTCCTCGCCGGACAGCGCGGCGGCGGCGAAGCCCGCGCCGATCTCCACGCCCTTCACCGCGTTGATGCTCATCAGCCCGCTCGCGATATCCTGGTCGAGCTTGCCGTAGATTGGTGCGCCGAGCCCTGGCGGCACCCCATCCGCCACGATCTCGATGATGGCGCCGGTCGAGGAGCCGGCTTTGCGCACCTCGTCGAGAAAGTTGGCCCAGACCTCGACCGCCTTGGGATCAGGGCAGAAGAACGGATTGCGCTCG
>JBGQMX010000027.1:0-26330 GCA_041500805.1 Methyloceanibacter sp. | reverse complement strand
CAGCGCGACGGAACCACTCGTGTCGACGCTGTAGAGGCGCGAGAGATTGTCTTGCCCGAACACGATGACGCGGAGCCGATCGCCGCTGTCCAGACGATAAGTCGGGTAAGGCACGGCAGGAGCGCCGGGGATGCCGCCGGTGCGGGTCAGCGGCAGCGGGCCGGGCGGGGGCAGGGGCGCCGGCGTGGATAGGGCGAAGTCCGGCGTTTATAACCCTGGTATCGCCCGCATGTTGCAGCCGCCCAGCGCAGCGGTAACAACAGCAAGCGCCAGAAGTGCAATTCGCGCGGTCCGGACTCTTCGCTCACATCCCATGCTCTAGATTTAGACTGAGCATAGTTAACGAATGCTGAGCATCCGTTCCGAAAAGGGCCGCGCCTCAAGCCGTCAACCCGGAAATGCGCGGCTATCATGCCGTCTATTGCGGAAGCCATATTGGAACGTAAGACGACGAACCTGCCACCTTGGTCCTACTATGTCTGCTTCGAGCCGAGCACGTAGACGCTGGGGAAGAGATAATCCTTCGCACCTGACACCGACAAAAAGCGAATGAGCTTTTCGCGGCGGCGGTAGAGCTTCAGATAATAGGCCGTTGAGATGGACGTGGCGCTGCCGAAGGCGGTCTGGCAAAGCCGCCGCAGCTCGACCTCGGTAAAACCAGCGTGGGCCCCGGCTTCGTTGCTCCAGCGGCCAAGCAGGCGCATTTTGAGATCCATCAAGTTCCACTTGATCTTGGTCAGCAAGGGATGAGCGGAACCGGCATGGCCGATCATCCGTGATTTGTTGGGGGTGCCAACGAGAAACGTGCCGCCCGGCCGCAGGACGCGTGCCATCTCGCGCAAGGCACGCTCGGGCTCGGCAATGTGCTCAAGAGCATGGAAGGAATAGACGAGGTCGAAGGACGCGCTTGGGAAATCGAGCTGCCGCGCATCCATCGCCATGAGGCGGGCCGGGGCAGAGACTTCATGATTGAACGGAAATTCCTGGCCGAGATCGATACCGATCGTCTTGCCACGAAAGGCGCGGGCCAAAATGCCCGCTTCCTCCCCCGAGCCACAGCCGACGACAAGGACTTCCTTCGTCTCCGGGCCTATTTGCTCAGTCAGAATCTCGAGCAGCGCTTCGGTCTTCTTTTCCTTGGCCATCGGGTTACTCCAGCGATACGAGCGTGGTTCTGTAGATCTCCCCCGGTCCGCAAATGGTATGACACTCGTCGAGCACGGGTAACGTGAAGGGCGGCAGGTCAATGTAAACGCCGGATCTCTGGCGATCACGCGTCGAGCGCCCGCTCACCATATCGAGATTGGGTGCGGAAGGTTTGACAAACACCGCCTCGGTAATGATCGCCGCCTTGAATTGCCGCCGCAGATTCTTGAGCGCCGCCAGGATCGCGTCGTTGGAAAGATGCTGAAGCACCTCCCGGACTGTAACGATGTCGCCGGCCGGCGGTTCGTCTCTGGTGATGTCGAGCGCGCGAAATTCGATTCCCGGGCGGGCGAAGCGCTCTGTGTTGTAAGCCAACACGTTTCTCGCAATGTCGCAGCCGATATAGTGTACCGGCCGAGACAGGCGCTCCAACGTTCTCGCGGCTACTTGAAAATCGCCGCAGCCGATGTCCACGAGGGTATGTGCCTTCGGGGTCTTCTCGAGATAGGCGGCAACGAAGGCTTCGTATTCACCGGTCGCTCGCGGCAAAGAACCGATGCCGGAGAAGAAGGGCGATAGACCGGATTCGCCCCATTTGCCCTTTTTGTAAACGTCGAAGAACAACTCATCGAGGGGGCGGCGGCGATCGCGCAGCCGCTCTACCTCGAAGCGGATCCAGCGCCACGCGTCGAGCAGCGGTGCCGGTGCGAATGCCTTGACCTTCGCCTTGAGTGTTTGTGTCATGACCGCTCTGACGGATGCTTAGGGTGCAAGTTGGTGGACAGTACGCAAGGAACCGCCGACGGGACCACAGAGATCAGTTCCCATCCTTAATGGACACCGTAGCGTTTATGAAAAACGCAGCAATCCGATGACGTATCGCTCGATCTGGCATGTCTGGGTCAAGCGGGCAGTTGTCTGGATTCCTCATGCGAGCCTCGCAAAGCTGATCGCGCTTTCCGAACGCCCCACCGTTAAGGTGAATCGAAGCCAAGCATTGAAGGATGCTGCGCCTTGAACAACATTCAGGGACGATGGCAGGGAGATAGCCCTGACTTAAGCAGCCCCTGACCGACAAAGGTGCTTTTTGCGGCATGACCGAGATTACCCAAATTGACTCGAGTAAGATTACGCCTGGGCTTCAGTTCCCTTTGATCCTGGGCAGGGGCCTCGGTCTGTTCTGGCCGGCAGCCGACGCTTTGGTCATCGTCGGACTTTCGCTCCTTGCGGGCATCACCTATCACCTGACCGTCTATCACCAAGCTGGAAACGCTCCCGATTACTATAAGGTCGGCGCGGTCATCGCGCTCTTTCGCTGGATCCTGCAGCAGCCTGTGTTGGGCATCACGGCTCATTCCAAGGGCTCATTGCGCTATCAGTTCTATCTCTGGAATGCGGCGTTCCTCTGCCTGCTCGCGTTTGGCTTCGTGGCCAAAATTTCGGGGACGTATTCGCGCGGCGCCGTTCTGTTGTTCTATGTCTGCGGCCTGCCGCTTCTGATCGTGTGGCAGCAAGTTTGGAAGCGTTTCGTCCGTCAGGGTTTGCGCACGGGCCGGCTTGCCGTGCGCCGCGGGCTTCTATTGGGGACGCTTGCCAAAGTCGACGAATTCAGAGGGAAGTACCGCCCCGCGCAGTCCGGACTGATCATCAGCAATACGGTCATCGTGTCGGAGGACGCTCTTGAGCGCTCGCCTGCGGGTGAGGCTGCGCTCAAGGCATCGCTTGCCCAAGCCGTCAACGTGGTGCGTCGCTCCAATTTGGACGATGTCGTCGTCCTGCTTCCGTGGTCGGCGACGCACGCCGTCAACACCTGCGCCGACATGCTGATGACCATTCCCGTCTCCGTTCAATTGGGGCCGGAGACGATTTTCGATAGGTTCTCGGAGATCCACCTGTCGCGGCTTGGCCCTGCCACGATGCTCAACCTCATCCGTCCGCCTCTCACGCGGATCGAGGTCCTGTCAAAGCGGCTGTTCGATTTTGGCGCGGCTTTGGCTTTGCTGGTTGCGGTGTCCCCCTTCCTCCTCCTCGTCGCCCTCCTGATAAAGCTGGACTCGCCGGGGCCTGTCTTCTTTCTGCAGTGGCGGCACGGCTTCAATCAAAAGCCATTCAGGATCCTCAAGTTTCGCACCATGACGGTCGCCGAGGACGGGGACACAGTCCCACAAGCGAGAGCCAATGATCCGCGCTTTACCCGGATCGGCTATTACCTGCGCCGCTGGAACTTCGATGAGCTACCGCAACTCGTCAACGTCCTGAAAGGCGACATGTCTCTGGTCGGGCCGCGGCCGCATGCGCTGACCCACGACCGCGACTTCGAGCGCAAGATCGCCTTCTATGCCCGCCGCCATAACATCAAGCCCGGCATCACGGGCTGGGCGCAGGTTAATGGATTTAGGGGACCGACCGAAACCGAGGAAAAGATGCGGGCGCGGGTTGAGCACGACCTCTATTACATTGACAACTGGTCGACGCCCTTCGACTTTTACATCCTCGCCCTGACGGTCCTGTCACCGAAGTCATTCCGGAACGCGCACTGATGGGCTTGGCCAAAAGAGACGAGGGGGCAGGGGAGTTCATACGACGCTTCCGAAGGAAGACCCGAGCGGCACGCTTGGAGAGATTCAAAATCTTCATTGGGGAGCTGCGACACCTATCGCCTGACAGCTCCCGTATCTTGCGGGTGATGGATATCGGCGGCACGGTTGCGTTTTGGGAGGATTGGTGGAAACTCTCGGAACAGGATCGGTTCCATGTCACGCTAATCAATAATCACAAGGTTGACGTTACCCAGAAGGATCAGCAGAGCTGCAGCGGTCTCATTGAAAATGTTTGCCGAGACGCCAATACGCTCACAGTTGGCGATCTGCGCAATTATGACCTGATTTTCTCAAACAGCTTCTTTGAGCACCTAAGGTCGCGCGGCGAACAAAAGGCGCTGGCGGAGACAATCAGCGCGAGCGGATTGCCCTATTTCATTCAGGTCCCCAACAAATACTCACCGGTCGACCCCCACCATCCCTTCGCCCCCTTCTTTGCGCTCTATCCGTTTACGCTCAGGGTGCATTTGCTCCTGGCGTCTGGGTTTGGTCCCGGCAAAAGATCCCGAACGCTCGATTGCGCACGCGAACGGGAAGAGCACTACACCCCGCTCGGACTGCGCGACATGCAAGCCCTCTTCCCTGCGGCAACGTTCAAGGTCGAGAAGCCCCTGGGCATTCCGATGTCCATCCTTGCTCTTCGCGTATCGCCGACGGCAGAGGCTCTGGCAGCCTGACATGGCTGCGTCTGCACTCAAAGAAGAGAGAGTCCGACGCTGCGCGTTTAGGCGCTAGGTGAATTTCCTCACAAGGAGTTGCGCGATGCCTGGTCTCCAAAGCGCCTCAATGGCAACGGATGCGGCGCAAAATATCTATACCGACGGCACCTATCTCAAGAGCCATGGCTCTTGGCACGAAGAGGACTCGCCGTGGAAAGCTTCCCACGTCAAGACGATCATCGAGCGCAACAGCCTGAGACCCTCGACGTTATGCGAGATCGGCTGCGGCGCGGGAGAGATCCTCAACCGACTGTCAGAGACCTTCGACGGCGATCAGCAATTCTATGGCTATGAGATCTCGCCCCAGGCCTTCGAGCTCTGCCGGCGCAAGGCCAAGGACAAGCTGACATTCCGGCTAGGAGACCTGCTGGAAGCGGACGGGCCGCCCTTTGACGTGCTGATGGCGATCGACGTGTTCGAGCACGTCGAGGACTATCTGGGTTTCCTGAAGCGGCTGAAGCCGAAGGGCAAATACAAGATTTTTCACATCCCGCTGGATTTGTCGGTGCAATCGGTGTTGCGCGTCCGTCCGATCCTTAAGCTGAGACGCGAAGTGGGGCACCTACACTATTTCACCAAGGAGACGGCGCTGCAGACCCTGCAATATGCGGGATATGACATCGTCGATTGTTTTTTCACCGCGACTGCCATCAAGCTTCCGAACCGGGGCTGGAAGGCCAATCTCATGAAATTGCCGAGACGGCTGCTGTTCCGGCTCAATCCGGATTGGGCGGCGAGACTTTTGGGCGGCTATTCCCTCATGGTCCTCGCCAAATAGCGCGTGACCCTTGCTTAGGGTTCGGACGCAGCTTCCGGCGCCGAGCTCGACGAGTGGTATTGTCTGTAGCGTTCCCTGACCGTTTTCGGCACCAAGGAGATTCCGATCGCATCGAGCGTGCGCTTGACCTTGGCCTTGACCAGGTCGCGGGCGGCGCTCCGCTGGCCTCGCCAGCTTTGTGCGCTGACCAGATCGAACAGGGGACTGGGCTCGACGCCAAAGCCGGACTTATAGGGGTAATCGCCGATGGTGAAATCGAAATGCCGGCAGCCCCGAGCATGCAGCATTTGCATGGTGCGTTCGATGACGAGCCGGCCAGGACCGATCCTCATCCAGTCGCCGCCGGCGTGACTCAGGCGCACCATGGCAAAGCTCGCGCCGTCGGTGACGCCGAGGAGGGCGGCGACGAGGGCATCGCCGGCCCTCAGCACCGTCAGCACCGTGGTGCCCTCCTTGAGGCCGTCGGTGACGAGCTTCGAGTAGAAGGCCTGGTAGTCGCCTTCGTCTAGAACGTGTTCGTAGCCCATTTCCTTGAGCCTGCGGCGCTGCTGGTCGTTCATGATCTCCAGCACGCGCCGGGCCTCCTCGACATCGTCGATTTGGCTAAACTGCGCGTTGCCGGCCTCTTCGAAAAGCCGCAGGCTGCGGCCCAACTCCTTGCGGAACTTCTTGGACAGGGAACGGAGATAAGCCTCCCACTCTCCGGGCACCGAAACCGAGAATCCGGGGCTCGGGCAGGGATGCACGCTGCGCAAGAGCACCAGCGGATTTGGCCGGCCTTGCACCGAAGCTGGCATCTTCCTGAAGTGGATCAGATCGGCCTCAGGCAAGGCTTTGACGATGCGCTTCCATAGCGCGTGCGCCGCCTTCGGCGAGGTCGGCGCTGCCGGTCCGAGGATGGGCGCGTTATAGTCGGTGACGCCGAGATCGGCGAACTCGATGGTCTGCAATGCGCCCGCCCGGTTTCGGATCAGCGGCAAGGCCATGACGTCCCGGCCCGTGTTGCGATCGGAGACCAAGACGAGAAGCGGTTCGGCACCCTGGGCTGCTCCAACCGTCGCGTACCAGGAAGAGAGCCATCCTGGCCTTTGGAACAGCGTGGCGGCGCCTCCGTCCAAAGTGGCTTTCAGACGGGCGCGCAAGTCGTGCGGATCGCCGATGATTTCGATCTGGAAGTCCGGCCGAAGCGCCGCCGACGCCTCGGTGCGGGCCAACGGCGGCAACGAAGCGGCGACCCCGCCGCCGCCACGTAGAATCAGCCTCTTAGCCATGACTGACACTACCTGGCGTCCTGAGCGATATTGATGACTGTGCCCGGCCGAGCCGGATCGAGCCGGAAGGTGATGGGCCGAGCGGTGGCGCGCTGCTGTTTCAACACTCCCGAGCGCTTCACGCCTGCCTGAAGCAACGCCTTGAGCCAGAAGCTTGGGCCGCTGATGGCGTAGCTCCTCGGCGTGATGCCCAGCTTGTGGCGCAGCACAGCGTTGGCGCAGTTCATCATCGCGGTGCGCCGGATCGGATCGGTCCAGTATTCGGTCGTCAGCGAGATATTGAGACAGTCGTGGTTATCGACGCGATGCGGCGAATTGAGCGGCCAGTGCAGCATCTCCCCCGGATTGAGATCGACCACGGCGGCGTGCTCGTCGTACCAGGGGGCATAATCCATATCGACTTCGACGCCGGAAAGGATGATGCGCTCCAACTGCTCAGGGGTCAGGAACGGTGCAACCGGCGGATAGACATAAACGCGCTTGGTGCCCCTGATCTGCCAGAGGGACTGGCCGGGCAGGTCGCAATGGTAATAGACCTGCGCATTGGGCGAGGAGATCAGGATGCCGGCGTTGCGCGCCAGCACCGGTGGCATGTCGGTCCGGGCGCGGAACTCGTCGAGGATGTGGTTGAGCAGCTCGGTGTAGCGTTTGTCGACCTTGTGCACGCCACGGAGATTTAGCCACATCCGCCCGGCGGCAATGGCCTCGATGACCTGGGCTCCGGTGAGATCGCCGATATCGCCCTCGCGCCACAGCTTTTTGGAGCTACGCTCGCCCACGAGGACGATGCTGTAGCTGCTGCGCGGATAGTTCTCGATCAACTCGGCCAGCGTCCCGTCGGAGAACAGGGGTGAGGTGTGAAGCCGATGCTGAAGCCGGACGGGTTGGTTGCCCCACAGAGACTTGTGCCTGGCATCCCAAGAGGTGAAAATCGCTTCGCTCATGGCCTTCCTCTTTCTCCTCGCTCTTGAAAAAATTCGCACCGCCTCAATGACGCGACGTCCGCTCAGCAAACCGCTACCCTCATCAGGCCACCTCGGCGCCGGTCATGCTCAGAACCGCGGCACAACGCCTGCCATTCGCCATCTGCAGCACGTCAGAGGCAGCCGAAGCAGCCGCTTCCTGCGAAGTGGCGGACGCCCTGACGAGAAACAGGATCGCCTGCGAGGCGGTGATCAAGGCGGCCGCGTTGCGCTCCCAGCGCAGCAGACCGGCATCGACAAGCGTGAGGTCGAAGCCGGAGGCTATCCGGCTCAATTCGTCCGCAAGAGTGTTGTGTTTCGACCAACCGGCCCGCGCGGCAAGCGAGAGGAACGACAGTCCGAGCGCTTGGTCCGTGATCAACCGATCGCTCAACTTGGAACCGGCGACAGGTCCACCGATCAAATTGGTAAGTGCGGGATCCGCGGTATTGGCATCGACCAGCAGCGTGCGCATGCCCGTCGAGGCGGCAGCAACCGCAAGGCTCAAGGCGAGCGCGCTCTTGCCCTCGCCCGACAGCGAAGAGGTGAGAAGCACGACCCGGGGCTGGCCAGAGGTGTCGAAGTCGACGAGGCACGTCAGCAGGCGGAGCACGGCTGCCCGGAACCCAGAGCGGGTGCCGCCCTCGAGGATTTCGAGCACCATGTCATAGAAGCTGGCGCGGCGTGAGCGCTGTCCGAGCAGCGTGCCAGAGAGACCGCCCGAGGCGTTGAGGGAAGGGATCGAGACGAGCGACTTCAGGCCGGTAGAGACCAGTAGCTGCGCGCCGGTATAGATGCGCCGGTCCAAATGTTCCGCTGTCAAAGCCAGCGAGCCGCCGAGGGCGCAGCCGAAGACGAGCGCGAGGGCGAGGATGAGGGACCTGCGCGGCCAGCTCGGCCGCTCGGGTATTGCGGCCGGCGAGATGATGCGCGCGTCGGGCGTGTAGATGCGCTGCGCCTCGTTCATCTCCTTAATGCGGGAGAGGAAGCTCTCATAGACGGAGCGGGTCGTCTCGGCCTCCCGCTCCAGCTCGCGCAATCTGATGCGGGCGCTGTCATTGGTGTCGGCCTTCTGGCGCGAAGCGACCAGCGCGGCTTCGGCATCTGCGAGTCGCCGCTTGGCCGTCTCATTTTCCAGCTTGATGGCGTCGGCGATACGCTCGACTTCGTCGCGGATCAGCCGGCGCACGCTCTGCACCTCAGAGTGCGCCTGGATCAGCTGGGGATGAGAGGGCAGCAGATTGGCGCTGAGCATCGCCTCCTTGCGCGCAGCCATGGCGTATTGCTCGCGCAGCCTCGTGATTGTCCCCGAAGCGACGGCGTCTCCGATCATTTCGGGGTCCACGCCATCGCGCAACAGACCCTGCACCTGCTGATACTTGGCGTCGCTCTGGGCCACCTCGGCCTTGGCAGCCATCAGCTGCTCGTTCAGTCCCTTGAGCTGGCGCGTGTCGATCAGCTCGCCCTCGGCCTCCTGCAGGTTATGCGCCGCCCGGAATTCCTGCACGCTGCTCTCTGCCTGCTGGAGCCGCTGGCGCAGGGTCGCGAGTTGGCCGTCCATCAACGCGCTGACCCGCTTTGTGGTCTCGACCTTGTCCTCCGACTGATCCTCCAGATAGGACACCGCGATGGCCTGGGCGATGCGCGCCGACTTGACAGCATCGGTCGAACTGACCTCGATCTCGATGACGTAGGTTTGGTCGTCGCGCGAGACCTTGGTCTGCTTGGCGAGCGTTTTCAGCGCCCGATCTCCGGGGTTGTCGGTATGCGCTGCGGAATCGCTGCTATCGCCGAAAATATTGGCGGCGAGCTCTCCGATGCGGCCGAGAAGGCCCGGAGCTCCACCCCCGAACTCTGGGTCGGATGCCAAGTGCTGCGCATGCGCCACTGGCCGCAAGACAGCGTCGGACAGGATCACCTTCACCTGGCTGTCAACCAACGCGAAACTCTCGCCGAAATTCTCGCCGAGACCAGAGGGGACAACTTCAGTCCCGACGGTATGCTTTTGGCGCGGATCAACCAAAATCTTGGCCGAAGAGGTATAGGTGGGCGTGGTTAGAAGGATGTAGGCCACTGCGAGCGACAAAACGCCCGCGACGGTCATGGCGATCAGGGGGAGTCTGCGGCGCAGGATTCGGATGAGTCCCGCGAGATCGAGTGTCCGCTCATCCGTTCTTGCCGCCGGCCCGAAGGGGTTGACGTGGCGCGCGACCAGGGCGCCGGCGCTGCCCGGGCCCATCCTGGCCCACGAGTCTTGAATCATGTTTTGCGCCCTCCAGATGCGGCACGCATTGCGGTCCCGCACACCGCATCGCACTTGGCCGGTTTGAACCCTTAGGCCAGAGAACCCTTAAGCCAGAGCCAAACTGCAAATGACATGCCACGCGCGCGACCGGCGGGAGCGCGCGCTGGCGTCCCCTTTTGGGCTGGCACAGCTCTTGCCACGCCGCTGAAGGGACAGACGGCCAGGGAGTTCTTAATGAGGATCAGCGTCTTCGGTTTGGGCTATGTGGGAGCGGTTTCCGCGGCCTGTTTCGCCCGCAACGGTCACGAGATCATTGGCGTCGATACCAACGCCTCGAAAGTCCAGAGTTTCAACGCCGGGCGGGCTCCCGTCGTGGAATCCGGCCTTGAGGATCTGATGGCTGACGGCGTACGCAGCGGGCGGATCCGGGCAACGTCGAGCGTTGAGGATGCGATCCGCCATAGCGAGGTCTCGATCATCTGCGTCGGCACGCCGAGCCGGCCGAACGGCAGCCTTAACCTTGACGCTGTCGAAGCTGTTTCGTCCCAAATCGGGAGGGCGATAGCGGCGAAGGAGCCAGACCATCTCATTGTGTTACGCTCCACCGTCCTCCCCGGTACGGTTCGCGATATCGTGCTACCGGCGCTCGAGCGCTTTTCGGGCAAGCGTGCTGGCGAGGATTTTTCCGTCGTCCACAATCCTGAATTTCTGCGCGAAGGCAGCGCCATCAAGGATTTCGACCATCCGCCCATGACGGTGATCGGCGCCGACGCGCCACCGGCGGCCGGCCGTGCCGCGGAACTCTACCAAGGCGTCGAGGCGCCCCTGGTCACCACCTCGATCGAAACGAGCGAGATGCTCAAATACGCCGACAATGTGTGGCATGCGCTGAAGGTCTGTTTCGGCAACGAGATCGGGAATGTTTGCAAGGCAGCCGGAATCGACAGCCACGAGGTGATGGATATCTTCTGTCGCGACACCAAGCTCAACATCTCGCCCACTTATCTCAAGCCTGGCTTCGCCTTTGGCGGCTCGTGCTTGCCCAAGGACACGCGTGCGCTTGCGCATCTCGCCAAGAGTCTCGATCTCGAGGTTCCGGTGATCGGCTCGATCCTCCTCAGCAACGCCATACAGATCGAGCGCGCGACCAGGAGGATCATGGCGCTTGGCCGGCGCCGCATCGCAGTGCTCGGCTTCAGCTTCAAGGCCGGGACCGACGATCTCCGCGAAAGTCCGCAGATCGAGCTGATCGAGCGGCTGATCGGCAAGGGCTACGACCTGCGCCTCTACGACAGTAGCGTCAATCTCGCGGCCCTGACTGGCGCCAACAAGGATTATATCCGCAACGCCATCCCGCATATCAATTCGATCATGGTCGACAGCCTCGACAGCGCCCTAGCGCATGGCGAGGTCATCGTCGTCGGCAATAACGCGCCGGAATTCGCCGGCGTGCCGTCCCGTCTTGGCGAGCGCCAGATCCTTATCGATCTGGTTGGCATCGGCAGCACCAGCCATCTCGGCGATCGCTATGACGGCATCAACTGGTAGGCGCCCCGTGGGGGCGGTCGTGCCGCGCCGGATCCTGATGATCGTAGAGAACCTGCCGGTTCCCTTCGATCGGCGGGTGTGGTCGCAGGCGCGCACTCTCGTGCGGGCCGGCCACGAGGTTTCCGTCATCTGCCCCAAGGGCAAGGGAGCGGAAAAGGCCTATGAGCTGCTGGAGGGCGTCCACATCTATCGGCACCCTCTGCCGATCGAGGCCAGGGGCATTCTCGCCTATCCGCTGGAGTATGCATCCGCTCTCGTCTTTGAGCTGTGGCTCGCGGTCCGCATCTTCCTCGCCCGCGGCTTCGACGTCATCCATGCCTGCAATCCGCCGGACACGATCTTCCTGATCGGTGGGCTGTTCAAGCTCCTCGCCGGGACCCGCTTCGTATTCGATCACCACGACATCAATCCGGAACTGTATGAGGCCAAGTTCGGGCGGCGCGGCTTGTTCTATCGCTTGCTGCTGTGGCTCGAGCGCATGACCTTCCGCACCGCCGATATCGTCATTGCCACCAACGGCTCGTACCGGCGCATCGCCATCGAGCGCGGCGGCGTTTCCCCCGGCAATGTCTTCATTGTGCGTTCCGGCCCCGACCTGGGGAGGATGCGGATATTGCCGCCGAAGGCGGAGTGCAAGCGGGGCCGGGCCCATCTCGTGGGCTATGTGGGCGTGATTGGCCAGCAGGAAGGTGTGGATCTCCTGCTTCAGGCGGTGCGCTGCATCCTCCGGGACCATGGCCGGCATGACATCCATTTCGGCATCGTCGGAGGAGGCCCGGCGCTGCGAGACATGCAGGCGTTGGCCAGGGACCTCGACGTCTCCGACTACGTCACCTTCACCGGACGGGTTTCCGACCAAGAGCTCTTGGAGATGCTCAACACGGCGGATGTCTGCGTCAATCCGGACCGGGTGAACGCCATGAATGACAAGTCCACGATGAACAAGGTCATGGAGTACATGGCCTTGGCCAAGCCGATCGTTCAATTCGATTTGACCGAGGGGCGGGTCTCCGCTGGTGAAGCCTCGCTCTATGCGCGACCTAACGATCCGGCGGACATGGCGGCGAAGATCCTCGCGCTGATCGATGACAAGAAGGGCCGCCTGGCAATGGGTAGGCTCGGGCGCCAGCGCGTGATCGAGGCGCTGTCCTGGGAGCACGAGGCGCCGAAGCTGCTGGTCGCCTATGACGCGCTGTTCGAGGTGCGGGGCAGGGTGCCGAGCCCAAGGCCGAGGCCGGCCGAATGAGCATGACAAGCATGAAACGGTCCGGTCTTGGGACGCCGGTCCGCGCGGACCGGCTCGCCTGGTATTATCACCGGCTGCGTGCGATGGGACCGGCGGAGGTGGCGCATCGCTTCGGCGAGGCGACCAAGCGGCGACTGTCGCGCCTGCGCCGTTCGGGCTGGGCGGCTTTCGACATGGGTGACGGGCCGCTGCCGGCTCTGACCCTGCCCGACAGCGCGTTGAGCGATGTTGCGCCGGCCCTCCTCGACCAATGGCGCAAAGCCGCGCGGGCCGTGCAACTTGGGCATATCGAGCTGCTCGGCCAAAATTGGCCCCCGGCGCGTGGCAGGTCGCGTTGGCACCTCGATCCGGCAACAGGCCGCAACTGGCCGGAACGGACCTATTGCTTCGATATTCCCTACCGCCACGAACGGCGGCTCGGCGATGTCAAATATGTTTGGGAGTTGAACCGTCTACAATTTCTGCAACCGGTGGCGGCACTCGCCGCCTGCGAGCACGACGAGAAGCTCGCCGCGCTTTGCCTCCGGGAGATCGAAGACTGGATCGACGCCAACCCGCCCTTCCGCGGCATCAACTGGGCCTCAGGCATCGAGCTTGCCCTGCGCGTCGTCTCGTTGCTGGTGGTGCTGGGGCTGATCGGAACGCAACGCGCCGGTCCGGCGCTGCGGCGAAAGATCAGGGCCTGTCTCGCCGCGCATGCCTACTGGCTCGCGCGCTACCCATCCCGCCATTCTTCGGCCAACAATCACCTGGTCGCCGAAGCCGGCGCCTTGTTCCTGCTCGGCACGCTTTGGCCCGAACTGCGCATTGCCGGCGCCCATGCGGCAGAAGCCCGAGCGGTGCTCGTCGATCAGATCGAGCTTCAGATTCACGATGACGGCGTCGGCGCCGAGCAGTCGCCGACCTACACGGCCTTCACGCTCGAATGGTACCTCTTGTGCATGGGCGCGGCCCAGCGCGCGGGCCAGCCGCTGCCAAAGGACGTGGCCAAGCGCCTCGGCCGAGCCGGAAGGTTTCTGCGCTGGATCACGGACGAAGGAAACAACTGCCCCCGCATCGGCGACGACGACGAAGGAAGAGTCATCGCCACGGAGCCCGGCACGGACTATGTGACGTCAGTGCTGGGATGCCTCGCAGCCGCTATCGGGCGCAAGGATTTGGCGCCGCCACTCGTCCGCACGGGGCTGCGCAACCTCTATTTCGGCGTACCGTCACCCTGCCAATCGGGCCCCGTGGGGGCAAGGATCTTCTCGAACGGCGGCTACTCGGTGTTTCGCCGCCAAATTGCCGGCCGCAACACGTTAATGGTCATGGACCATGGCCCGCTCGGCCATCTTTCCATAGCCGCCCATGGCCACGCCGACTCGCTCGCTCTGTGGCTGCACGTTGACGACCAGCCGGTGATGGTTGACGCCGGCACCTATATGTATCACGCGGGCGGTCCTTGGCGCGATCGTCTGCGTGGCACCGCTCTGCATAATACGCTCTGCCTCGACGACCAGGATTCGAGCCGGATCGCCGGCCCTTTCAACTGGAGCAGCAAGGCGCGCTGCGTGCTGCTTAAAGGGAACAGGCTCGAGTCTGACTGTGTGTGCGCTCGCCACGATGGCTATCTGCGGTCCCATGGTCTGCTGCACGAGCGGAGCCTCGTGTCGCATGCAAGTGGCTTCACCGTGCGCGATGCGCTGATCGATGACAAGAAGGCCGGATGCGAACGGGCTTCGCTTCCATCGGTAGCGATCTCCTTTTTAGTCCACCCCAATCTCGACGTCGTGGTCGAGGGCGCCACGGCAACGATCTCACGTGCCGCCGCGCCCTTGGTGCGCATCGCCGGAGAAGAGGGGCTTGGCCTTAGCCTACTCAAGGGGTGTAGCAAGTCTGGCCGCGGCTGGTATTCGGATCGCTTCGGCAAGCTCGGGCCGGCGCCGCAGCTCGTGTTTCACCCGCTTGACCGCCTGGCGCGCCAATTCGACATCGAGCTCGAGATCATCGCTCCCTCCATCCCGAAGGGCGCGCGCAGGGGCCCAGGCGACCAGCTGGTGCCCGCCGACACCGATCCGGCGTTGACCGCTAGCAGTTCGGGGAGGCAACCCTGAGATGACCAGTATCGATGCCACGTGTGCATATGCCGTCGAGCGCGCGAGCCGGCTCAGCGCGGGAGCGCAGAGAGTCCTGATGGCGTTGCTGACGGCGGTGCTCCTGCAACAGCTCCTGCTGCCGAACCCTCTACTTAACCGGATGACGGGCTATGCCGAACCGGGCGGCGTGCCACTGCTCAAGATTCATTTCTACAGCTACACGCTGTTTCTTGCCCTCCTGTTCGTCTTGTTGTACGTCGGTCTCGTCGGCTTCCTCGCTGAGCAATGTGTTGAGCGGCCCGGCGTCGTCCAGTTCGCAGCTGTTGTCGTGCTTTGCGCAACGATCACCATCGCTCGTCAGGGCATCGGCGGCGTGGCCTATATGGTGGATACGCTGTTCGCTGCGCCGCTGGGCGTGATGCTCGCCTTCTATCTGAACGACGAACGACGGCAGCGGCTCACCGCCATCATCATCTACTTCGTCACCCTCAACGCCATCATTGGCATCGCAGAGCGGCTTGTCAGCGTCCATTTGTTCAATTTCCCCCAGTTCAACCACTTCGACTATTTCCGCGCGACGGCATTGATGGGCCATCCTCTCGAGAACGCCTTCATCACATCGTCCGTCATGTTCCTGGTGCCCGCGATGCCGTGGTCGGCCTGGCGCAAATTGCTCGTGCTCTCTGTCTGCACGGCCGGCATCCTGGCTTTTGGCGCGCGCAGCAGTTTTGGCCTCAGCATCGTGATCGGTATCACCGCTGTCGTCTTCTTCGGAGCTCGCGAGCTACTGCGCGGCGAGATGCGGCTCTCCACTCTCGCCGCTGCGCCGTGGATTGCAGTGCTTTCGCTTGCGGTTGGCATCGTGCTGACCTTCGGCACGGTGCTCGGCGAGCGGATCGTCCAGGCCGCGAAATTCGACGAAAGCGCACAAGCGCGCGTACATGTCTTCAGGCTGTTCCGCTACCTCAGCACAAATGACCTGCTTTACGGCGTCGACTTCGCCGAAGTCGGATTCCTGCTGAAAACCTACAAGGAAGTGGACATCATCGAGAATTGCTGGATTGCCATCCTGCTGATGCTCGGTGCGATTCTCTTTGTCGTCTTCGTGCCGTCCCTGCTGGGCTTCTTCCGGTCGATCGGCCGCGGGCGCGGCGCCATTGTTGCCTTCGCTGCACTGAATTTTCTGCTGGTGGCGAGCACGAATAACTCGATCAGCACCAAAACACCCTCCCTCGCCATTTTCGCCATAGCCGTCATTGGCCTACCCACACGGCAGCGGCAGCAGCGCCGGATGGCGGCACAGGCAGTCTTTGTGCAGCCAAGCCCGGGTTACGGAGGGTGGTCGTGAACAGAAGCGGCAAGAACGCCAAGCTTGGTCGAAACGCAGCGATCTATGGTGGAGCGCTGCTGCTGCCGCGCCTCGCCGCCTTCATGGCACTGATCATTTTCTCGCGCCTGTTGTCGCCGGCCGAGTACGGCTATTTCGCGCTGTTCGTGATCTCAGCCGAGCTCATGAACGCGGTGCTGTTCACCTGGATCAGGCTCGCCTTCCTGCGTCTCCAACCGGAATACGAGAAGAACGGTCGGATCTTCCTGCTACGCCGCACCTGCCTGGCGATGACCGGTCTGGCGATGGCCTTGTCGCTCCCCATCGCGGCAGCAATGGCCCTGATTGCAGTGCCGGATCGCTGGATGGTCTTCCTCGCCCTCGTCGCGAGCATGACGTTCGCCAATGGCCTTGTGCGATTGCGGCTGGTAGAGCTTCAGGCGCAGCAGCGTGCCGCTCAATATCTGGTCCTGGAAGTTGCGCGCGCCACTCTTTCGCTGGCACTCAGCTTTGTGGCCATCCAAATCGCCGGTCCGCATTTCGAGGCTCTGAGCATCGGGTTCACCAGCGCCAATGTCGGCATGGCGCTCGTCTGCCTCGTGCCGTTCGCACGGGATCTCGTGCATTTGGGTCTCGACCGCAGGCTCATGAGGTCGATCATCTCTTATGCCGGCCCCATCGTGCCCATCACCATGCTCGAGTCGCTGATCCCGCTGACCGAGCGCTACGTCATCCAGCTTGTGGCGGGGCCTGCCTCGGTCGGCGTCTATGCGGCCGCCCAGAATTTGGTGCAGCAGCCGATCAACATGCTCACTTCGGCAGTGGCGCTGGCCGCCTTTCCCATCGTGATGCGGTCGGCGGAGGTGGATGGCATCTATGCCGCACAGACACGGATGCGGGAAGTGGGGGGCTACCTGCTGGCACTCGGACTGCCCGCAGTTGCCGGGATCATCATGCTGAGGAGCGAGATCGTCTCCGTTGCGCTCGGCGAGCAGTTCCAAGCCGAGACGGCGGCCCTCATGCCGTGGATGGGCGTGACCGCTCTTCTGGTCAACCTCAAATGCCATTATTTCGACATGGCGTTCCATGTCACAAGGCGCACGCGGATCCTGGTGGCGACGCTGCTGCCGGCGACGCTTTTGACGGCGCCGTTGATCTATCTCTTCCTGAAGCTCTGGGGCCTTCCGGGCGCAGCCGCAGGGACGTGTCTCGCCTTCACCGCCTCGCTCGCCACAAGCTGGCTCACTGGCCAACGTCTGCTCGCCATCCAGCATGCTTTCGGTGAGATCGTGCGCATTGTTGCGGCAGTCGGCGTCATGGTGGCCGTACTGTGGATGGTGAGCCCTTCGCCAGGGCTGTTCGGCCTGATCCTGCAAATCGCAGCTGGTGGAAGCGCCTACACTCTCGCGGCTTTGGCCCTCAATGTTCTGGACTTCCGCACGGCGCTGGCGATGCGTGTGAGCCAGATCCCAAGCCGGCTGGCACGTGCGTCATGAGCCGGCGTCAGGACACCAAAGCGGTGAAGGCGGGGCCTCAGCCCAAGGAGCGAGCGAGGCTCGCTTTCTACATCCATTCGATGCGCGGCGGTGGCGCCGAGCGGGTTTCCGCGCTGGTCGCCTCCGGGTTCGCCAGACGAGGCTATCCGGTCGATCTCGTGTTGAACCGGGCGGAAGGGCCGCATCTGGCCTTCGTGACGCCCGAAGTGCGCGTGGTCTCCCTCGAATGCAGCACGGCAGCGGCGGCGCCGCGGCTGATTCGCTATGTTCTGGAGACCAAGCCTTCTTGCCTAGTCGCCGCTCTCCAGCACAACAACCTCAACGCGGCGGTCGCGGCCAAGGTCACGGGCGTCCCCTTCGCTGCCACGGTGCACGGCATCATGTCGGTGCACCGGCACAATATCCGCACCTCAGCCGTCATTGGGACGATTGCGCAATTCGCCGCTCCGCTGATCTACCGCGTGGCGAACGCGATTGGTGTTGTCTCCGAGGCCGTCGGGCGCGACATAGCCTACTCCGCAAAGCGCCCCGACAAGTTCCACGTGCTCCACAACCCTGTGGACACGAACCATTTCTCATCGCGTCCGCGAGCGGGCGACGCTGCCGCCACCCGCCTGCCGCGCGACGACGGCAGCCCCATCGTGCTCGCGGTCGGCCGCTTCGACCGGGCCAAGAATTTTCCCCTGCTGATCGAGGCGGTGAAGCGCATGCAGGCGCACGGACCCGTGCAGCTCGTGCTGCTGGGGGAAGGGCCGGAGCGGACAAATCTCGAGCGGATTGCCCAGGACCTCGGCATTGCCGAGCGGGTTCACATCCCTGGCTTCGTGACCGACCCGGCGCCTTGGTATCGACGGGCAGCGGTGCATGCGGTCGCCTCAAGCTGCGAGGGTTTCGGCAACACCATCATCGAGGCGCTGGCAACCGGCACGAAGGTGGTGATCGCCAACTGCCTCGGTGCGCCGGGCGACCTGCTCGGCCACGGCCGCTACGGAACCATCGTTCCGGCCCACGATGCCGCCGCCATGGCCGCAGCTTTGATCGAGGCCATCAGGCGGCCGCCCGATCCGGCCCCGCTCGTGGCGCGGGCGAGCGTCTTCTCTTTGGACGCCTGTCTTAACCGCTATGAAGCCATGCTTGATGCAGTGAGGGTATCGACAAGTATGGCGCCTGCGCGTTCGGGAGTGCAGGGGCACAGCGTGACGAGGGGGTAAAGTCATGTGCGGCATCGCCGGTATCTTCTTCAAGCGCGAACCAGACCCCAACCTACTCGGGGCGTTCGCCCAGGCGGTGCAATTTCACCAGCGCGATCGCGGGCCCGACGATTTTGGCGGCCTCCGCGTGACCAACCGGCTGTATTTCTTCCACAACCGTCTTGCCATCATTGATCCCGGCCGGGCGCGGCAGCCCATGGTGGACGACCAGGGTGTCATTACCTTCAACGGCGAGATCTATAATTTTGCCGAGCTGCGGCTTCCCGGCGAGAGCTACGCGCTCAACTCGGACACGGAAGTGCTGCTCAAGGGCCTGAATCGGGAAGGCATACGGTTTCTCGACCGCACGCACTGCATGTTTGCCTTTGGCCATTACAGCTATAGGAACGAGGAGCTGATGCTTGCGCGCGACCGCGTCGGCATCAAGCAGCTTTACTATATCGATCGGCCCGACCTCTTCGCCTTTGCCTCGACCATGAAACCGCTGATGCTGCTCAGCCGAGGCGAAACCGACGAGGACGCGGTCTTCGATTACTACCTGAACCGCGCCGTCAAGGCGCCGCGCACCATCCTCCGCGACATAAGGCAGCTCGAGGCCGGGCACTTGCTGCGCTTCGACCCTCGCCGCCGAAAAATTGCCGCCATCGAACGCTGGTGGTCGCCAAGCGACGTCGAACGCACCAAGGCCAATGAAGCTGAGATCGTGGAGGAGATCGATCGGCTGCTCCGTCGCGCCGTCGCCTACCGGCAGGTCTCTGATGTCCCGGTCGGCCTTTACCTGAGCGGCGGAATCGACTCGAGCCTCATCGCGGCCATTGCCAGCGAGACGGCGCCCAACCTCGAGGCCTTCTCCGTCGCCATGCCGGACCGATGGCTTGATGAATCGCATCACGCGCGCGTGGTCGCCAAGCGCTACGGCTTGAAGCACCACGTGATCGTGGCAGAACCGGACAGTTTCCTGGACGATATCGAGGACTGGGCACTCATCCAGGATGATGTCGTGGCCGACCCGGCCGCGCTCTCGCTTTACCAGCTATCGAAAGTCGCGCGCGACGCGGGCTTCAAGGTGATGCTGTCGGGTGAGGGGGCGGACGAGATCTTCGGCGGGTATAATGCGCAGCGCCGTTACGTGCTGTCGCAGCGCTACCACGCCCTGTTCCGGCCCTTGCGCCCCGGCGCCGCGCTGATCGACTGGATGATTGCCGACAACCCGAAGCTGCGCCAGTTCGTGCATCAGCTCATCACCGGTCCAAGTTATTACGGCGTCGCCACGATCTTCGAGCCGGTGATCTTGAACCGCTTGTTCCGGCGGCCATTCGACCCGCCGCGCTCGGTCGAGGACTTTGCCCAAGCGATCCGCCGCGACGTCGCGGACCGCTTGCCGAACGATCTCTTGACGCGTACCGACCGGGCGACCATGGGCGCTTCCATCGAGGCGCGCGTACCGTTCCTGTCGCATGAGCTGGTGAACTACAGCCTGAGCATCGACGAGCGCCTGCTGATCAAAGGCCACACGCAAAAATATCTGCTTAAGAAGTTGGCCGAGCGCTATGTCCCGAAGTCGAACATCTACCGCCGCAAGATTGGCTTCGACCTGCCCTTGGCGGACTGGCTGCGTGGGCCGCTCAAGCCGATGATCGAGGATGTGATGAAGGGCTCCTGGCAGGGTGGCCTGATCGATCTTGGTTTCGTTCGCGAAATCATCGATCTGCATCAGGCCGGGACGATCAACGCCGCCGATAAAATATGGGCCTTCATGATGCTCGAGCTGAACCACCGGGCGCTCTTGGCGCTGCGACGGCCACTAAAGACGACGGCGCAGTCTCATCGCCTCACAGCTTCATGGTCCATTCAGGCGGGCGCACTCTGTTGATCAGGCGATCGCAGAGCGATAGGTCTCGATCAGGTCCGGCAGCACGACATCGCCGGTGAAGCGCTCGGCGACGCGCTGGCGCGCACGCTGCGACAGCCCCTGCCAACCGGACCCCGTTCCGATCTCCGCCATGGCGCGGGCATAGTCCTCGCCGCTTGCAGCGAAAGGCAGCACGGCCCCGGCGTCGCCCACCACGCTCTTGTTGAACCCCGCATCGGAACACACCGGCACCACGCCTTCGGCCATGGCCTCGGTGAGGGCGTTGGAATGACCTTCGCCGCGATGCCGTGTGGGAAAGATGAAGAAATGGGCGGTCTCAAGCCGGGCACGCATCGCCTCGGGGGCCAATGGCCCGCTCCAGGCCACAGGCAGGTTGTGGGTCCGCGCCGCGAGCGCGCTCAGATAGAACTTGTCTCCGGTCCCGATGATTTCGAGGCTGGCGGGCAGGTCCATCGCCTGCAAGGCTTGAAGCGCGCCGATCGCCGTTTCGACGCCCTTTTCCGGCACAACGCGGCTAAGGAAGACGATGCGGATGGGACTGTTGCCCCGCTCGGCGCCGCCAGTTTGGCGTTGCGGAGAGCGTATCTTCACATAATTCGGGAGGTAGACGATGGGCCGCGCGCGCCGCGCCTGCACGAACGGCAAATACTCGCTGCCTTCCAGTGCCAGCACGTCGGCGCGGCGCATGAGCGCATCCGCCAAGAGGCGATAGAAGAAACCGCGGTCCTGATAATGTCTAACGAAGCTGCCGGCGCGGATGTCGAACAGCACGCGCTTGCCGAGGCCCCAGGCAATGAGACAAAGGAGCGCCTCGGCATAGAGGAAGTGCCGGTAAAGCGGGGTCAGATGCAAAACGTCGAAGCGTCGCCGGTTTTGCACCAGCGCGACGGCGATGCCGGCGAAGCGGAGCGCATAGGCGAAGGCCTTTACGGGTTTGGCGCCCGAGGCCAGCGGGTAGGGGAGTTTGAGCACATCCACCCCACGCAGCCTGAGATCGTCGATCAGGCGCCGATTGGCGGCCTCGTAGCCGCCGCGGGCAGGCGCCCCTGGCCGGGCGATCGGCCCGCAATAGGCGATGCGCAGCTCTGTTGGAGCTGGCTTGTCGTTCATCTCGTGCCGGCCTCCTGAGCAAAAGCGATGACGGCTCCGTTTGATAAGCAAACACTGGGCCACGACACAGTGGATTAGGGAGTCAGCCTTAATGCGGCACCCCGCCATTTACCCTTCGGCGCGAAGACGCTGGGCGATAGGCCTGCCTGGCTTACACTTTGCTTTGCAGCCCGAAGCTTGGAGACACAGTGTGAGCGTCCTCGATATTGCCCGCGGCGCCTATGTGCGCAGCCCGAAAGTGCTGCGCGATGCGATGAGCCCGGCCCTGGCGCTGCTGCCGGTATCGCTGAAATACGGGCGCACCTATCAAGGCTGGCGCGCCGATATTGCGCTGAGCCGCACCGATCCGGCTTTCACGCAACAGCGGAGCACTGCCGCACTGCAAGCGCTCCTGACCAAGGCGTATAGAGGCAGTCCCTTCCATCGGGAGCGGATTGAGAATGCGCTCGGCATAAAGGCCGCTCCGGCCCATTTCGGCCTCGAGGACCTGGCGGCGTTGCCGGTCCTGACCAAGGACGAGCTCCGCAAAGCCGGAGAGGCGGCGCTCGCCGTGCCCGCTGCCACGCTCGATCGCGCCTCGACCAGCGGCTCGTCGGGCATGCCGCTCTTGTTCTGGCTCGACAAGGACCGCAGTCCGCGCGAGTTCGCCTTCGTCAACGATGTCTGGTCGCGCACGGGATATTGCGAGAGCGATGCGCGTTGCGTTTTGCGTGGCCTGCTTCTCGCCGATATCGATCGGCATCCTTACGAATGGGAGGCTGGGCTCAAAGAGCTGCGCTGCTCTCCCTTTGCCATGACCGAGAAGCGCATGACTCTGTATCTCGACATGATCGATCGCCGCGGCATTGTCTATCTGCACGGCTACCCTTCCGCCATCGAGATCCTTTGCCGCCATATTTGGCGGACAGGCAGGCACCCAAAGAAAGCGATCCTCGGTGTGTTCCCGATCTCCGAACCACTTTACCGCCACCAGCGCGACATGATTTCCGCAGCGTTGCCGGGAGCTTCCATCGCGCCCTTCTATGGTTTGAGTGAGCGCGTGCTGTTCGCCGGCGAGGTGGCGGGGGAGGAGGACGTGTATGAGTTCGAGCCGCTCTACGGCCATGTCGAGCTGCTTGACGAGACGGGCGCCGCCGTAGCGCGGCCGGGTCTTAGGGGGCGCCTCATCGGCACCGGCTTCCTGTCGACTGGGCTCCCGTTCATCCGCTACGAGACGGGCGACACTGCCGAGCTCGCGCAACAGCCTGACGATTCCAATGGCTGGCGGATGCGCGTGCGCGCGATCACGCCGCGCCGGCAGCCGGAGTTTCTCGTCGGGGCGGGCGGCAACCGGATCGTCACGCCAACCATCGTGCCGGTGCATCCGGACAAGTTCTTTGGCGTGTCCGAATTCCAGTTCTACCAGGACGAGCCGGGAAGCTGCCTCATCAAGGTGGTGCCCGCTTCCGGTTGCGGCGAGCCGGAGGCCCGGCTGTTTCTCGAGGAGCTCCAGGGCCGCGTCGGCTCCTTCATTCGCTTTGAGCTCAAGCTTGTCGAGGAGCTCGCCGGTAACGCCCGGGGCAAGCGTCCCGTCGTCGACCAGAGACTGGACCTTGCACAATTCGCCCATGCGGGGCCATTGCAATGATCCGGGGTGCTCTAAGGCACTCCGCCGCGCTCATTGTGTTGCTGGCGTTGCTGATATCCGGTGGCGCGGCGCGGTCGCACGCGGAAGCCGGACCCATCTCGCTGAAGCGCGGCGTCAGCATCCATGAGTGGCTGAACTGGGCGCCGCTTGCGCCCGCGGGCGACTACAAATGGCCGCCTTATCAAGACCTGAAAGATTGGGGCAGCGTGCGCGACTTCGAGAAGATCAAGGCGATGGGCTTCGATTTCGTGCGGCTGTCCGTCGATCCCGGGCCGCTGCTTGCGGCCGATGGCGATCGCTTGACCGAGGCACTCGCCCGTCTCGAGCGTGACGTCCGCAGCGTGCTTGGTGCGGGCCTCAAAGTGATCCTCGACTTGCACCCCGTCAGTCAGGTGCCGGCCTGGTCGGCTAAAGCGTTGGAGGTCCCGGCCGACCAACCGCTTGCGGTCCGCTACAAGGCGGTTGTCGCCGCGGCGGCCACCATGCTGGCGCGTCTCGGCACGGACCGGACGGCGCTCGAGCTGATGAACGAGCCGCAATTCTACCCTTGCGATGGCGCGGGCGGCCAGGAATGGGAGACGGTGTTAACGAGGCTCGTGCACGCGGCACGACGTGCCGCGCCGGATCTGACTCTCATCGTCTCCGGCGCCTGCGGCGGCAACATCAAGGGTCTGGTGCAGCTCGATCCGGCCCGGCTCGGCGACGACCGTCTGCTGTACAGCTTCCATTTCTATGAGCCGCTCGACTTCACCCATCAGGGCGTGGCCGAAGCGCATGACGTCCAAGGCGCCCCCTGGCCGGTGGATGCGCAGACGATCGCCGGCGCGCTAACGCAATCGGAGCGCCTGCTGAAACGGGACAAGAGCCTCGCGCCGTCCGAGCGCGCGGGCAGACTTGCGAGCGTGCGCCAATACCTCGACGGCTACGCCGCCGAAGGCTGGAACGAGGATCGGCTCAAGGCGCGCTTCGGCGCGTTGCGCGCGTGGGCTGAGCAGCACGGCGTTTCCGGCAGCCAACTGCTACTCGGCGAGTTCGGGGTCATGGCGGCGAAGGATGATGGGGGCGGCGCGTTCGATGCCGACCGGTTCCGATGGCTCGATGCGGTGCGGAAAGAAGCCGACGCGCTTGGCGCGGCCTGGGCTTATTGGGAATACTCCAATCCGAGCGGGATGAGCCTGACGAGCCCCGACGCGAGCCGCCGCGCCGATCCCGTCGCGCTGAAGGCTCTCGGGCTCGCGGCCGAGACCGCAGAATTGCCCGTGGGTAACTGACAGTTGTCCGGTCAGATGCTCCCGAATAAGTCGATCACTTCGATGTTTCCCGCTCGGTTGTAGGTGTGCAGACCTCTGACCTGACGCGTACGCGGGACGACGCGCGTCAGCACCGACTGCGCAAACCCCGTTTCGTCGAGACGATCGACGCGGCAGAAGGCGAGGCCTGTGCCATAGCCTCGCCCGCAATCCTGCGCCGGACGGATCAATTGACCCTGATGAGTGAACAGCGCACCGGCTGGCCGCGCCGAGGTCGGGTCGAGTAGCACCGGGTTCCCGGAATGCGCCTGCCAAGGCCCCGTAAGCGCGTCCGCGTGAAAAAGCCCGAGCGCCTCCCAGCTCGAGGCCTGCCAGTCGCGCACCGCCGCAAACAGCCAGAAGCGGCCGTCCCGTTCAATGAGCGTGGCGTCGTCGGCGAGAATGCCGTCGAGAAGCACCCCTTCCTTGACCCAGCGGTCCGGAAAGCGCTCCGCGCGATAAAGCTCCACCGTGCGATTTGCGGAACTCTCCGGGATCATCCAAACCGTACCGTCGCGCTCGAACACGAATGGATAAGAGAGGTGATAGGGCTGCTCCAGCACCGGGTGGGGCGTCGAGGCGTTTCCGTCCGCCTCGATGGTGAAATGCGAGATGACTCCTTTTCCCGTGGCGAAGGGCACCTCCTCGCAAAAGACATGCGCGATGCCCTCGCGAAGGAGGACGAACGGATCGGCGTAATAGCGCCGGCCGTCGCCCGGCAGACGCGTGAAATTCTGCCAGGGAATCTCGAGCGTCTCATGGGAGGGGGCGCCATTGCTGCGGCGCCAGGCGACTGACCAGCGGGGCGCTTGCCCGAGAAGCCACGCCAGCCTGGCGGTGGACTTGCGGGCAATGGCGGTGGAGAGGAAGGTTGCGCTCGCCGCGAGGCTCGGTGTGGCCGGCGTCCTTTGCGGACGCATGGGCTCGATGGCGGTGGTGCCGTTGCTCGCTGGCCGGTGCATGCGCACGGCGTTCAGCAGCAGGCCCGCCATGCGGGAAAACACGCCGTCGAGGCCGCGGCTGAAGATCTCCGGGTGCTCAAGGGCGCAGGTACCGAGCTCCTTAAGTCCGGCATCGCTATCCAGGAGACCAAGACGTGGCGCGCGACGCTCCAGCAATGCGGCGATGGCGCCAGCGTCACCGGCGATGCCGTCGAAAGCAGGCCGCACGACACGGGCCGCCTTGATGTCCTTCGCCCTTCCAGTGAAATCGATAGCGAGGTCGTAAGCCGCACCGCCGGTGCCCGCCACGGGCAAGCCCTTCAGCTCGGCGTCCCCGAGCAAGTCGCTCGCGCGCGACGACGGTGCGTCGAACAGCAGGCCCTCCAGCACCATCAGCAGGCGCAAGGGTGAGGGCAACGCTTGTCGCGCGTCCACGAAAGCAAATTCGACGGAGCAGCGCCCTTCGCTCGCAAGCGCTTCGGCCAACCACTTCTGCCAACGCCAAAGGCGGGCTGGGTCGAGCACCAGCAACAGCCGCGGCGGCTGGGCCGCTGTCAGGGGCCGGGTTGCCCACCTGTCGAGAGTTGCAGGAGGGACTGTCATCGGCCCCGTGGATACCACCTTCGGGCAGGGAGCGCGCCATGCCGGCGGCTTATGGTTAGTGAGATAGAGAGCCCTGTGAGCTTTAGAAGAAGCGTTCGAGGACGTAAATAGTGTCGCCTGGTTGCACCGGATAATCGGTGGGGACCATCACCGTGCTCATCACGCCGCCGAACTTGCGGGTGAGCCGCACCATGCGCTGTTTAGCCCTCTCGGTATAGCCCTCGGCGATGGCGACGCCGGCCTCCACGGTCATGCCGTTG
>JBGQMX010000026.1:0-26457 GCA_041500805.1 Methyloceanibacter sp. | reverse complement strand
GTCGCCGGCATCACCTCGATGAAGCTCTCCCGCGGCTTCTCCGAGCTGCTGCCCTCCCTCGCCGTTCCGGTGTTCTACGTCTTCTCCGCTCTTGCCGTGGTGCTGGCGCTGAAGCGGCTCGATCTGTCCATGGCCTACGCAGTCTGGTCGGGCGTCGGCACGGCGCTCGCGGCCATGATCGGCATGGCCTATTTCCGCGAGCCGCTCACCTTGTTCAAGATGGCCTCGCTCGCGCTCGTCATCCTCGGCGTCGCAGGCCTGTCGCTTGCCTCCCGGCACACGAACTGACGGGAAAGCTTATCCCCGCTAACATCGCCCCATGGACGGTCTCATCGGCCAGAGCGACGGGGTAATCCGCCTCGCCATCTTCCTCGGCGTCTTCCTGCTGATGGCGCTGATTGAACTCGGCTGGCCGAAGCGGCCGCTTCACGTCTCGAAGCGAAGGCGGTGGCTCACCAATATCGGCATCAGCGTCACCGGCAGCATCGTGCTCCGGCTCATGGCGATGCTCGCGGTACCGATCGCGGCCGTCGCCGCTGCGTTTTACGCCGAGGCACATCAGCTCGGGCTCCTGAACCACGTCGCCTGGCCAGAGTGGATCAAGATCGGCGTGTCGCTTCTCGCGCTCGACCTCGCCATCTGGGCGCAGCATCTGGCCTCACACAAAGTCCCACTCTTCTGGCGGCTCCATAAGGTGCACCATGCCGACCGCGACATCGACGTGACTACGGCGGTGCGCTTTCACCCGGTCGAGATCGCGCTCTCCATGCTGTGGAAGATCGTGGTGGTGGTGCCGCTCGGCGCGCCCCCGCTCGCGGTGTTCCTGTTCGAGGTGATCCTCAACGCCTGCGCCATGTTCAACCACGCCAATATCGCGCTCCCCGCCTGGCTCGACGGCGCATTACGCGTGGTTATCGTCACGCCGGACATGCACCGCGTGCATCATTCAGTGCTCTGGCGCGAGCATGATTCCAATTACGGCTTCAATCTCTCGCTGTGGGACCGGCTGTTCAGGACCTACACCGCCGAGCCTGAGAAGGGACATCAGGGCATGACCATCGGGCTCTCGCCCTACCAGACCGCGGCGCCGACGAAGTTCGGCTGGAGCCTGCTCCTGCCGTTCCGGCGCGGCTAAAAGAAGCTCATGGGGAAGTAGCGGAGGAACAGCTCCTCGTAGCGCCCGGAGGCGTGCACCTGCTCCAGCGCATAATTGAGGATCTCGGCGAGCTGGCGGTTCCCCTTCTTCACCGCGATGCCGACGCCCTCGCCGAAATATTTGGTGTCGAGAAAAGGTCCGCCGCGGAACTCGCAGCATCCGTCGCTGGTCACCCCGTTGATCCAGAAGGTGAGCCCGATGCCGTCGCCGAAGACGAGGTCGATGGCGCCCCCCTTCAGCGCCTTCTGCGCATCGTCGGCGGTGGCGAAAGAGGCGATCGCCGCCGTGGGGAAGAACATCTTCAGATAGGCCTCGTGGCCGGTGCCCTTCGCCACGCCGATCTTTTTGCCCTCCAGCGTCTCGGGGCGAATATCCTTGAGCTCGCTCTCCTTCCTCGCGACGAAGCGAGCGGGCGTGGCGTAGTAGCGCGAGGTGAAGTCCACCTTCCCGAGCGACTCGGCGCTGATACGGATGGAGGCAATGGCCGCATCGGCCTCGTCCTTGTCGAGGCTCGGGAAGAGCTCGTCCCAGTCGACCGCCTTGACATCGCACTGGACCTGCAGCGCCTCACAGATGGACTTGGCGAGATCGACATTGAAGCCGGTGAGAGCGCCCACCTCGTCGAAATAGTGGAAGGGCGGGTAGTCGCTGTCGGTGACGAAGCGAAGCTTGTCGAGCCCGTGCATGTCCGGCTTGGGGCGCAGCACGTCGCCTTGCCAGGTGTCGGGGACGATCTCGTTCTTGGCTTGCGCCAAGGCTGGCGCGGGGATCAGCCAAAGAAAGGCGAGGGCAAGTGCGGCAAGCCCTAAGGGCGCCGCGCCGGACCGTCCCGCCTTGACGGAATGACTGCTGCTCAGCTCGACCACGCTGCTTTCTTAACGTGGCTTGGGCCGTCCTGCCAGCCTGTAATGGCACGGCACGGTTGTGGAACAAGATATTACATCTCTACATTGCGCAACTTGTGTCAACTAAAAGTGGCGCAAACGAATATTGCATCTGCTCTCAAAGGTGCAAATAATCTGCGGGAAAATGTTGGGGGCGTTCCCGTGTTGCTTGTGGCGGAAAATCGCCGCATCGAGAGGCGGCTCGCGCGCTTGGGCGCGGCCCCCCGCGCGCTCCCTGACGCCGAATATCGCTTCCTTCTCGGCCGCTTCATCGATGAAGCCACGTTGGCGCGGGCGAGCGCCATTGCCGTCCGCTGGGGCGTGCATCCCCACGAGGTGCTGATTGCCAATGGCTGGCTCGCTGCGGAGGACTATTACCGAGCGCTCGCGGGAATTTGTGGCGCCCCATTCAAGGCAAAGCTTGGGGGCGCCGACGTGGCGCCCACGGCAAACGCAAGTCCGCGCCAGTGTCTCGCCAGCGGCTTGCTGAAGGAACGCGCGCGCTCCCGAAGCTTCGTCCTTGCGCCCGACCGCCTGAGGCCCAACGGCTTACGCGAAATGCTCGCGCGGCTTTCGCCCCACACCTTCTCGCTGGCCTCGCCCGAGGCGGTCAGAAGCGCGATCTGCCGTCACTTCGCGCCGAGCTTTGCGCGGCACGCGGTCGAAGGCTTGGCCTTGCGCCATCCCGACCAAAGCGCGCAAGCGCGGCCAGCCTTGTGGCAGCGCCTCGCTTTCGTCCTCGGCGCGACCGCGATCCTTGGCGCACTCGTGCTCGCTCCGGTCAAGACCATATGGGCGCTGACCCTCGCGCTCGCGCTCCTGTTCGTGCCGCTGATTGCGTTCCGGCTCATCGCTGCGTGGGGCCTCATGCGCGAGGGGACGCGGGAGCCTACCGCTCCCCCGCGGCTCCCCGAGTACGAGCTACCCATCTACACCATCCTCGTGCCGCTTTACCGCGAGGCGCATATGCTGCCCGGCCTCATCCAGGCGCTGACGCGGCTGGACTGGCCAACGGCCAAGCTCGACATCAAGCTCATCCTCGAAGCGGTGGACCCGGAGACGATCGCCGTGGCGCAAGCGATGCGCCTCCCCGGCGATGTCGAGATCGTCGTCGTGCCGGAGCTTCACCCGCGCACCAAGCCGAAGGCGCTGAACTATGCGCTGCCGCTCGCCCGCGGCGAATATGTCGTGATCTACGACGCCGAGGACCGGCCCGAGCGCGACCAGCTGCGCCGCGCGCTGCACGCCTTCCGCTCCGGTCCCCCCAACCTCGCCGCGGTGCAGGCCAAGCTCAACCTCTATAACGCCGCCGATAACTGGCTGACCCGGCAGTTCACCATCGAGTATTGTGCCCTGTTCGATGCGCTTCTGCCGGCGCTCGACCGGCTCAAGCTCCCCATCCCGCTCGGCGGGACCTCAAACCATTTCCGCGTGTCGGCGCTGAAATGGCTCATGGCCTGGGACCCGTTCAACGTCACCGAGGATGCCGATCTCGGCATGCGGCTCGCACGCAAGGGCTATCGCTGCCAGGTGCTTCCCTCCACGACCTACGAGGAGGCGCCCCGCCGCTTCATGTGCTGGCTTCGCCAGCGCACCCGCTGGCTCAAGGGCTATGTGCAGACCTGGCTCGTGCATATGCGTTCGCCGGCCGCACTTTGGCGCGAGCTTGGGCCACGCGGCTTCTTCGCCTTCCAGATCATGGTGGGGGGCACGGTGCTGTCGGCGCTCGTGCATCCCTGGTTCTATGTGCTTCTCGGCTTCGAGCTTGCCCATGGCGGGCTGCTCGCGCGGCCGATGAGCCTCTTCGGCTGGCCGTTCTGGCTGATCGCCTGGATCAATCTCCTGACCGGCTATCTCGCCTCGATGGCGCTTGGGCTCTTGGGAGTCCGCCGCCGCTCCTATCGCGATCTCCTCAAGCACATTCCGCTGATGCCGCTTTATTGGCTGCTGATCTCGGCAGCCGCCTACCGGGCGATCTTTCAGTTCATGACCGCGCGCTTCGAGTGGGAAAAGACCGAGCACGGGCTGGCGCAGGGCTCGGTCAGGAGGGCGAGCGTCTAGTGCTCGCGAATAGCTAAGCGCGCCTGACGACCGTAGAGCTTGGATAGCCAGTTCCCAAAGGGTGCCCGCAGTGGCAACCCGTACACGTAATCCCGTCGACAGACCCGGGTGGAACACACCCCCTAGTCCATCTGATTGCACTGCCCCTATGTCCTCAGGTTGAGCGTGTAGTCGGTGCCGGTGCCGGTATCATACCATTTGAAAATAAGCCACGCACCGCCGGCGCGATTGCACTGCGCCTGGCTTGCGTTCTCCGCCAAGTTGTGAAACACGCGGTAAAAACGGCGTAGAGTGGTTGCTAATATTCTACGGCGGCTGGAGTTCCTTTGGTCAGACGCGCAACTGATGGCATTAGTCCCACTGAAGTCCCGTTGGGAAGGCAGTGCATGACGGACGAGCGAGCCTTTCCTCCCTGGTCCGACAATTTCGCTATTCACTTTTTTTTGTACGGGCTCAACCTGCCGACCTATGCCCTTCCTCTTTTGGTAGCAGCCGGCTACTGGCTGCTCCCCCTTCTGATCTCGACCTGGGACGGGACCCTGCTATGTAGTGCGCGGGCTGAGGCGGCGGTCCAGCATTTAAGTACGCTTGGTTTGCCGGGGACCGTTATCGACATTGCCAAACAGTTCGCAGCGCATCAGCAACTCCAATGCTCAAATTCGCTCCCGTATCTTCAGGATAAAACGCATTTTTTGTTCACACTCGCATTGAGCTTGGGCGTGCTGGCGGGCGTGCTGAATCTCAAGACCTTCCATCGCACTGTTGCAACACTTGTCGAAGACGGAGTCACACGTACGACCCAGTCATCCGTATCACGTCTTTATCGATACTATCGACGGGAAGCATTTAAACCAAAGTACCTAATCTTCTGCGCATTTTTTGGTAGCATAGCTGCCGTACTGTTCCTCCAACTCTACCTTTCGCCACAACCGGAATACGCTTCTTGGTGGGGGAACCAGAACTACGGGATCGCCGGCCTAGTATTCTCAATCATAGTGGGAGGGATGGTGTTCTCCGTGCTTTGGGGTTCAGTAATCCTCGTTTTTGGCTCTTTAATGCTGGCTCGCCTTATGCGTAGACCGGTCAGGTTACGGCCTTTTCATCAAGACGGTTGCAATGGCTTGGCACCATTAGGCAGACAGATTTTTTTGCTTTGGTGGGTTGCATTCTTCGGCGGCGTGGCGATCTACATAACGCTCCAGTTTGGGTACCTCAAGGTGGAAGAAAATCCCGTCATATGGTTGCTGGCAGCCTTCGGTTCTCTTGCTATACCGACAATTGCGATCATCCCACTCTATGCTTCACTCCAAGCGACCAGGAAAGTTCAGAGCGCGAACTTAGAATATCTTGGACGTTTTCTAAACGATAATCTCAGCGCAGCCTATGTCGCCGTTCGGGATGGGAATTTAGCGGAGGCGCATAATATCGTGTCACAAATGGACTACGTTCGAGGACTGTTCTAGATCTATAAGACAACTATGAAGACGCGAACCAGCGGAGAGAGGTCAATGGGATTATAGGACGCGAGGATGCCTACTAGGCTGACTGCTAAGCCTACCAGAGCAACGGCAGCAACAAGTCGAAAAATGTTCGACCGATGCGTAGTCATCGTGCAGGGTAAGACCCAAGCCGTGCACATAGCAACACCATAGGAAAGGACGGAATTCAATATTAAGAATGGTGCGACACGGGTTACTCCGGGGTACGAGAAAATGCGACAATAGGTTCCAAGAAGGATATCGTAAGCGAAACCAAAAAGTACACCCAACGCAAGGAGGCCGATGATCTTAACGCGCACACGGGAATTCGTGCCAATAAGCTGAACGAGTGCGATAAATATTATTAACTGGACAACAAAAACCGCACCTAGATGAAGTAAATACAGTGGCATTGGTTACCTGGTCGGAATAAGCGTGCCCCGAAAGTCATGAAGCCCGAGGCATTGGCTTGACGGTCGTCCCGCCCACAGAGTCGTGCAGCGTTTAGGCTTTTCGCTTGTGCAATCTCTTTGTTTCCTCCACCGGTTGCGCGCAGCCGGACCGATGTTCTGAGTGGTGCCACAACACTTCCCTACAGAGGCCCTGGGGCGTGCGCAACAGCGTGGCACTCTGAATCTGCGCCATACGTCCTGTCCTCCACCTTTCAGCAGATAAGCTTCGCTTGGATTGCGAGGAAGCGCGAGCTTCAGTGTGCAGTCGAGCTAACTGCTCTCACCGTGGTGGTGCTCAATTAGCGGCCGTGCTGATGAGGAAATTGGAGCGGGTAGAGGGAATCGAACCCTCGACACGCAGCTTGGGAAGTCTCGGCTCATAGTTTCAAAGCTCCAATTTATGCGGCTTTTTCCGCCCAAATAGTGCGGAACGCATCAAAAACATCACCCCATTACGCACCCATTCTCGACACACCCGGACGCCTGCCCACAGTCGCGGCGGCCTCGCGCATATGGTCGGGATGATGATGCCCATAGACGCGAATCAGGATCGGCACTGAGGTTGCGAAGAAGCCAGCCGCTTGCCAAAGGTCGATGCCGTTTTGCATCGCCCAAGTGATCGCCGTGTGCTTGAGCACGTGAGGGCTCACGCCGTCCAAGCCCGCCCGTGCGCACGCCGCTGCAAAGCCCTTCTTAATGTCGCCGAGACGCTTGCCGTCATCATGAACGACGTAACCTAGCTCGCTGCCGCGCTGCCGAGCGCGACGAAGATGCGGCAACAGGCGCGTCGGGATGCGGATGCCGCCCTTCCGCTTATTCGTGCGGCGGCCTTGCTCGAAATTTATCCATCCGGTATCGAGATTCACTTCGCTCCAACGCAGCGCGAGGATCGCCTCTTTGCGTCGGCCGGTGTAGAGCGCGAGCAAGATGAACAGCGGCAGATAGAGCCGCACCAAGGGGCTTCGAAGCGCGGCGCGAAGGAGCCGCGCAGCCTCTTTCCTCTCTAGCCATCGGTCACGCGGCTCCGGTGCCCTCGGCAACTCGACCGCGACCGAACGGGTGAGCTTGCCATTCTTGTACGCGTAGTTGAGGGCTGTCTGTAAGACGTTAAGCTCGCGGCGCATGGTGTTCGCCGAGCGTTGCCGTGTCTTGAGGTATAGCTCGCATGTCTGCGGCGTCACGTCCGCCGCCATCCTGCCTTGCCAGAAGTCGGTAAGGGGGCTGACGGCACACCCAATAATCCTCGGCGCGGCGACCTTGGGTCCGCGCTCGGTCGCATAGTCGTTGAGCACGTCGGTCACTAAGATTTCAGATGGATCACGCGGCCCGGCTCTGCGGCCTCGCTTGTGGAGCCAGCCCGCGAAGATTGTTTCAGCTTGTTCGCGGTCTGCCGTGCCAACGCTGCGCTTGCGGCTCCGGCCTTGCTCTGTCCAAGTGATGTACCAGCCGCCTCGCTCATCGAGCCAGCGGAGCCTTGGGCCTTGGTTTCGTCGCGCCATTGTCTTTTCACCGTTTCTGCTTGAACGAATCTCTCGAACGCACCTGCCGGGATCATTACGCGGCTACCGATTGGGACGTGCTCAAGGCGTCTCGCCGCGATCAGCGAGCGCACTTGGCTTTCGGATATGCCAGCGCGTTCGGCAAGCTGCTTCGGCGTCTCAAGGAGTGTATGCGGCATGGCCTTCGATGGGATCTCTTTCAAGCATCTAAGAAATCGCTAAGATCAATTTTCGCGCGCGCAGCTCGCCGGCGCATCAGCGCAGCGCATCTCGTGACGCTAACGCCAATTAGGCCGGTCGCGGTCGGATGCTTGGCGGCAATTTCGGCAACGGTACCGACGGCGATAGTTGGGTCAGGCGATTTCTTTGTCGGCCTTACGCCGGGAAGATCGACCGACGCATAGACAATATCGAAGTCAGGCTCCCTCCCGTCGGTGACCTGACGGCTAGTCGTGGCGATGTCAGCCCACCGTGCTTGGGTTCTGTACACCCCAGCCGCGATCTCTGCGGCACGCTTGCGTGATAGTTCGTAGCGATCAGCCAGCTCAAGTGCCATTATGAGGGCAAGCGCTCCATGGGCGCTCCAACCGCGTGCGTCCGCCCACTCCGCCGGCAATTCCCGAGGCGGTCTTTGTGGTAACTGATCGCGTCGCCGAAGTGAGTTAAGGGCTTCGACGTCCAAGCCGACCAACGCCAAGAAATCATCACGGCTTAGTAAGCCCGGCAGTCGGGCAGGCAAGGATGTTCGGGATCGCTGCATCGGGGTCATGCCTACATATGGTCATGTTGACCATATTACATCGGCGGCGCATGGTCAATATGACCATACAAAAACGTTTAGGGAGCCTTCACAGCTAAAGCCCCCCTATATTTTTTTTCAAGTTGAGGCCGTCTTTGGGGCAGCGCAAAGCCGCCGTGGTGGAGTCTCGGCGGCAAGTACCTTTTCTTTCTCAGAGTTTCCAAGCGCCTTCAACTTACACAACTCTTTGCGGAATGTCGGTCGCATACGGGCCATGAAAGCCCCCCTACTGCCGGGCAGGATTGACTAACTACCACCTTAAAGCGCACAAGGTCTGGTTGTATCCCTTGGGGCGTGGCGATGCGTCTACTACTCGGGCTAGCCGTCCTTGTTTCCTTGACGCCCGAACCGGGAGGCACTCATGGCGGCAGATGATCAAGTTTGCCGGAGCTATGGTTTTTAGGCTGGCACGCCAGACTATGCAAAGTGCCGGATGACGCTCGACATGAAACGTGACGACCGCAGGCAGGCAGCGATAGCAGGGATACAGCAAAACATTAACCGGACCGCGGCCTCGATCAAGCCGCTGCCGCCGATCACGGTTCAGCCGATGGCGCCGCTCCCACTGCCGCCTCCGCACGTCACATGCCAATCTACGGCGATGGGCAACACAGTAACCACCAACTGCAACTAGCCTCCCGCCGCGCCGACCCACGCGGACGCCTCGTCCGTTATCTTAAGGTTTTCTGCCAGCAGGGGGGCTCTCTCTCATGGACGAGGCATACAACTGGCTCGTTGAGCGATTGCAAAGTAGCGAGGTTGTCGCGGTCGTTATCGCCGCCGTGATCGCGGGCCTCGCTCGGATACTACGGAGAGGGCGGCTCGTCTGGTCGATCTCTCATCAGCACATGTTTGTCGTGCCGATCCAACCGCCGCCGCCGCAAGGCCAGCCCAGTGTCCAGCCCGTCTATACACGCGACATTTGGGTGCAAAATACCGGGCGAAGCCCGGTTACAGACGTAGAAGTGGTGCTGGTTTTTCCTCCGCAGCATTTCGAGATATGGCCACAACGCGCATTTCAAGTCTCACGGAACCCCGACGGGCGGTGCGTGATAACCGTGGCTTCGCTTGGTCCCCAAGAGTTTTTCATCATCGTTATGCTGTCGCCCGTCGCAGAACTTCCCTTGTTGGCTAACATGCGGTCATCGGACGGCATGGCCCACAGCGTCAACATGGGCCCTCAACAAATCTATCCTCGCGCTGTCCTTGTGTTGCTCCGCGTCCTCCTGTTCCTAGGCGTAGCTGCCGCTGCCTACTTGGTGCTGCACCTAATACAATGGCTCTCCGCTTCATGGCTCACCCCCTAACCCAAGTCCCTCCCCCTTTTCACTGCTAAAGTGGAGGGGCATGATCGACAGGCAAGAGGAACAAATCCGGGCGGTGCTCGACATGATCGCCAGGGACGAAGCCGCTGTCGGTCTTGACGTAAGGGTCGAGGGCAACGCGATCACGGTGAGCAAGATCGGCACCGATTTCTCGGTGACTTACGAGAAGCGGCCCGACAACCCTCACCTTGTGCTGACGTGGAGTTGGATTGGTCAGCACGTCACGACGCCCGCCGTGTCGGAGTTTCGCGCTCGGGCCTTTCAGGCCGCCGTCGCCAAGGCTAGAGAACTCGGATGGATTGTGTAAAGGCTTGGAGCGGCCAATGTTGGCCGGTGCAGGATTGCTGGCACCAATCAGTTGACTTGCCCGTCCTTGAAGCGGCGCACAGCGGCCATAATCACGGGAACTTCATTCCGCGTGCTCGGCTATCGCCTCTGCCATCGCGTCGGCGTAGAGCCCGCAACGAGATAGCGACCTATCACACGACGCCAAGCTCGAACGCCTCGCGGTCGCCGTGGGGTGCCTCGCAAACTTGCGAGTGATCTAGGCTTTGTTCTTTTTCCGTGTCGCTGCGGACTTGGCGGCGGTCGCCCGTCGCTTGCGTGTCGCTGCGGACTTGGCGGCGGTCGCCCGTCGCTTCCGCGTTTGTGCGCCCTTCTGAGCCGGTGTGAGCTTCTTCGTCGCTGCCATCGTCGCCTCCCCCATGTGAGTCGGTGAGTCGAACTGTAGCACGCCGGTAAAGTCGCTGCGCATGGTCGAGGTCATCAATGCACTGTTTCCGACAAGATGCTCTCGATGTTGTGCAGGGTGCCCGGGGTCCCGCCTGAGCGACTGCCGTAAGACTTCGATGAGGCGCGTGCCCGCCAGCGCCAGCAACTCGATTTCCCACGGCCCGCGCCGGAACGAGACAATCTCGACCCGTGCTGCCGTCGCCCCATTCGATGTTGAGCACCTTGGCGCGCTTGCCGTTGAGCGTCGCCCACACGCTCAACCCATGCGGCTTGCTCCACTTGGGGTCGAGCGTCGTGTGATAGCTCAGGCTGAGCGGTGTGGCGCGTTCCATCTTCAAGTGGGGGCGTTCCATAATTCTAGGCGAGCTTCACCTTCCGCTAGACCCCCCCGTCTCTGTTGGTTTGCTCCCTCTACGGGAGCGCGACCGAGACGGGACGCGGTAAAGGGGTGCGCTTCAAGCAACGGTATAGCGACGGTGCCCGTATCGTGGGCCGACAAGTCGCAAGGGCAAAACCTTGTGACCCTAGCGCGTCGAAAAACCTCACCCGAAAAAAATTGCAGCGAGCGAAACGTTGGGGGCAGCGCCCGCCCGCTAGGACACAACCCTAGGAAGAACCTAAGCAGTTTGATACACTCCGGGGTATCTTGGGACTCCGGGGTGAAAATGAGCCTGCGTCTCATCCTCTGTTTGCATTTCCTGCCCCTACTAGGAACTTCGGCATGAGTGGGAGGGTATCATGGTGCCCCTGAGCAGTTTGGGGCCGCGCGGAGTAAGCTTCGGCCACATCGGGTGGCGGCCTCTCCTTCGGCGGCAGCGAATTGTGACCATGCTAATCGCCGTGCTGTGGTCGAACGCAGCATGTGCTGAGTTGACCGGCAACGACTGGTTGGACGCCTGCAATAACGCCGAATCCACACCGAAGTACGCAATGTGCGTGGGTTATCTGTCTGGCACGCTCGACGGCATTCGCCTGATGCAGAAAGCGACTGGCACTATAATTCTCTGCGAACCACCACAAGGCATCACGCTCGCGCAGTGGGTAGCTATCATTCGGAAATACCTCAACGACCATCCAGAGCAACTGCATTATATGGCGGCGTCAATCATCCCTGGCATCGTCAAGCAAGCGTTCCCATGCCAATAGGCACGCACACCCCGAGGCCGCGTGCGGTCCCTTAAAGGCGCGCGATCAGCATTGCAACTCGCGCACGCCCTCCGGCAGAGAAGATGACCATGCGGCTTAGATAGGTGCGCGCCCGGAGCGTTGCAACAATTCTCGGCGAGAAGACCCCTGCCGCAATGGCGGGTCGCTCATCGAGATTCTGGGCGAGCTTTCCCTTCCGCTAGACCCCCCCGTCCCTGAGCCCTTGTTAGGAGCGTGGGAACGGGACGCGGCACATGGGGTGCGCTTCAAGCCACGGTATAACGACGCTGCCCGTATCGTGGGCCAGCCGGACCCCCGGCAGGGCTCGGACCTGCTCTTTGCTTGCGCGGCCGTCGCTGTGCGCGGCAGCTAAGCGGGGATAGTCTGGCGTCGTTTTCTCTCAGCCCGCGCGGCTTTCGAGCGGTCGGAAGTCTCCTTGCGGAGCGAAGTTCCCGCCGTAGCACACCCGGTGTTGTTGGGCAGTCCGGTAACTGCTAAGACCTCATTGCACGTTCGGTCGAACGCGAGCGGCGGGACAGGGCTTAACTAGACCGCCAGCTTTGATCGCGACGATAGGCGTGCCGCTCGGTCGCCGGGACAGTGGCGGGCGGTGCTCAAGCCGATCATCGCGAGAATGAGAATTGCGCCGCCGCTCACTTCGGGCGGCGGTTGCATGTTGGGGGGTGCTCATGGCCGCGCCTCATAGCCGTAGGTTGTCCAGCCCGGTACGCCGCCGCGAGCGAAAAGCTCGGCGCGCTCGCTCTGACCGAACAGCGGATACATGCGTGCGATGGCTTCGCGCACCCCGACCGGCTTCTCGCTGTGACGGCCGCGCGTGAAGAAGAACGCCGAAGGCGGGAGCCATAGCGGCGCTGGCATGTTGCCGCGCGTGCCGTACAGCAAAACCTCGTGCTGGTTGAGAAAGATATAGCCGGTGCCGGTACGATCCTTCACCCACACTGCTTGCGATTTGTAGGTGAAGCCCCACGCCGCCATGATGGCGGCTGCGCGCATGATGTTCGAGGACGTACACCAAAGGAACAGCGCGGCGTCGTGGTGCGCCAGTTCGGGGATCGTCTTGCCCGCGATCTCGAAGGCCGCAATCTCATCATCCGTCAACGTCGGATAGTGGTTATCGGGCATCCTGTTATTGCCCGTATCCGAATGGGTGATGAACTCCCAAGGCGGGTCGGCGTAGATCAGCGGGAACGGCCCGAGGTTCGTCGCCTCGGTCTTGGCTCCCGCTTTGATCGCTTCGTGCTTTAGCCCTCGCGTCCATTTGGCGAGCGCCGTCCGAAGCTCTTTGACCGTCCAGCCCTCTTTGTCCGCTCGCGCGAGCCACTTGGCTTGATCGGCGGGCGGCAGGGACGCGACGATCTGGTGATGGGCAAATGAAAGAACCTCAATTCGAATTGAGGTTTCGATCTGTCGCGCCACGCTCCCGTAGGTCATCAGCGTGCCGAACGATAGCTCGCCGAACTCGCCTTCCGCCCACGCCTTCGCGCGTTCACCGTAGGCGTGACCGGCACACCACCAGTCGCCGATGGCCCATTGGACCCGGCCCTCGATGGTGACGAGGGCGCGGCCGATCTGTTTCCACTCGTCAAAGCTCAAGCCTCGTGGCGGCGTCCATCCCGTCTTGCTGAGCGTGCCGGGTAGGTCCAAGCCGTAACGAGGCGCGATCTCGCGCGATGCCTTCTTGAATCTCGGCGTAACGTCTCGGAGGACGCTCATAGCGCGCCCCCGTCATCGTCGGGAACGCGCGTCGAACAGATTACGCACCCATTCTCGACACAGGCTGGATTCGGCGCGGTGGATTTTGATCCCCAACCCGTTGAAAAGGTTGGAGCGGGTAGAGGGAATCGAACCCTCGACACGCAGCTTGGGAAGCTCTAGCTCTGCCTAGGAAATCCGCCCTTTTTAGGGGCTGGAAGGCCTTGGTTCCTGGCCAAATCCCCTGTCTTCTCAAAGGTTGTTAGCCTATGTTATTTCCTAGGGGATAACACTATATAACAGGGGTGAGGGGTCACCCTAGGGTCACCCCCAGGAGGAGGAGGAGAGGAAAAGATGAAAAGGCCAATAGACGTCGTTCACGCGTTCACGCGAGCTGAGCGGGTCGCGTTCTTCGCTTTCCTTGATGAGCTAGTCCGCGAGCGCGGGTCGATCAACATATACGCTTTAACGCCGATCTTCGCCGAGAAGTTTGGACTGAGCATCGAGGACGCGCGAGCTATTCGGGACTCATGGACAGAGGTTCTCTGCGCGCTGAGCCCTGAGTATCGAGTGGGCAGGGCGGAAGAGTGGGCTAGCCACGAAGGTCGATGCTGATGACCACGCTGACCACCGCGGCGGTAAGGAACTACAAGCCTGGGCGGAAGCGCAGGGAGGTGCTCGACAGCACCCCTGGCCTCTACCTCGTCATCCAGACGAGCGGCCACAAGAGTTGGGCGCTGCGGTACAAGCGTGGCGGCAAGCGGTACAAGCTCACGCTCGGGACCTGCGACGCGTCAGGGAAGGAGCTTGCGGGCGAGCCAGCCATAGGCGGCCACCTGACGCTCCCCGCAGCGCGGCGACTGGCGAGCGAGGTTCACCGCCAGCGGGCCATGGGCCGCGACCCCGTCGCGGAGCGAAAGCAGGAGCGACACCGCAGGACGCTCGTCGCCCAAGACGCGCAGCGAACCAAGTTCGCGCTGGCTGCGCAGGACTACATCGAGCAGCAATGCCGCGACAAGAAGGGCAACCGCACCTGGCGGAAGATCGCGCTCACGCTCGGGCTCGACTTCCAGGAGGACAATCCTGTCCCACTCCTGATCAAGGGCGGCTTGGCCGAGCGCTGGCAGGATAGACCAGTAAGCGAGATAACTCGGCGAGACGTGCACGCCGTAGTGGACGAGGCGAGGGCTACCGCCATTCCAGGTCGCGCCCCTCGAACGCGAGGATCGAGCGGAGCGCGCGAGCGCGAGATGATCAACGCGCTGAGCGGGATGTTCAAGCGGCTGCTGAAGCGAGAATTAGTCGACTCCCTCCCGACTGTGGGACTAGAGCGCGAGCCGTCGGGCAAGCGCGAACGCGTGCTGGACGACGACGAACTTCAGAAACTTTGGAAAGCATGCGACGACGGACCCCTCGGCAGGGTGATCAAGCTGATGATGCTGACCGGGGAAAGGCGGGGAGAGGTCGCAGGTATGAGGTGGTCCGAGCTGAGCGAGGACGGCACCTGGACCATCCCAGGCGAGCGCACCAAGAATAAAAGGCTGCACATCGTTCCCCTGCCCGGGCTCGCGCGAAAGCTGATCAAGGTCAACGGTGATACCGATCTCGTCTTCACGACCAATAGACGCAATCCCGTCTCCGGCTTCGGCAATCTAAAGTACCGGCTCGACGCGCGGTTAAAGTTCGCTAAGCCGTGGCGCTTCCACGACCTGCGACATACCGTGGTCACCGACATGGCCGAACTCGGCGTCCAACCTCACATCATCGAGGCGGTAGTGAACCACGCGAGTGGCCACAAGGAAAAAATCGCGGGGCACTACAATCACGCGAAGTACACCGAGCCCAAGCGGGTCGCGCTGGAGCGGTGGGCCGCGCACGTCGAGGAGATCATCTCGAAGCGAGCATCCGAGAATGTCACTGAGTTCGCAAGGGTCCGAGCATGAGCAACCTCCCTGACTGGCAAGACGACAAGGGGATGTACGCGTGGCTTATGGCGAAGCTTGATGATCAACTTGAGGCCGAGATGGCCGAGGCTAATAAGAACGCTGATCACAGCGCGGTCCGCGAGTGGCTCGCGTCGGACGGTCCAGCGCTAGAGGTCGCAGAGCTATCTGATGACGTCACCAAGCTGCGCGACCGATACCCTCACCTAGCCCTGTTCCTCCACCCCATGAGGTTACCGCGAGGGAAGCACAGACCGAGTCGACGAGTGAACGATTACGACTTTAGGGTGAGGGCCGCGGCTGCTGACGTGCCGCGCATAAGGAAGCTATGGCAGGTGCACTATAGGCGACGCAATCGCGCTACTGGGATGCCTCAAGTAGAGAAGTCGCCCGAGTTCTTCGCCGCCGCCAGGTGGGAGGTGGACAAGGATGACGTCATCAGGCTCAGGGAGAGGGGAAAGCCAAAATAGATTACCCCACCATCATCCCCGATGAGAGGGGGGTTATTTTGGGTAGGCCAGCTATCCTAGCTTGAACTCCTATTTCTCAATAACAGGAGTTCAAACGTGTCTACCGATCAGAAGCTCTCTCTCTATCTGCATATGAGCCAGCTCCGCGAGCGCTGGGGCTGCTCTCATATGTTCGTCGAGCGGCGGATCAAGACCGACCCGACATTCCCCAAGGCATATAAGTTTGCCGCCGGTCCATCGGCGTGGCGCTACTGGCGGCTCGACGAGATCGAGGCGTGGGAGCGCACCCGCATCGTGATGGCGGCATGACCCAGAAAGGGAAAGGCCCCCGCAGCGTTGGCGGCTGCGGAGGCCCGGGTAAGCTTGAAGAGGCCGGACAGGTTTCTTCGCCCCAGAAGATAGCCCAGAACCAGCCCGAGGGTCCAGACTGGCGCGAAGTAGCCGCGCGGCGCTTCCCCCAGGCCGTCGTCCTCTGGCCCATAGATGAGGGCCCCTACGCGGTAGTCAGCACGTGCGGGCAGAGGATTGTGAGCCTTCACGCCACCCTCGATCGCGCTCGCGAGGTCAAGGCTGACCTTGACCGGGTGGGCTGCTGCAAACCCTACCCGGCCTCGTGCCAAGGACGGCACGAGATCATCGACCTCCGCAAGCCAGCGCGGAGGGGGAAGCCATGACCTCCTTGATGGACGCAGCCTTGGACCACGGGCGCCAGGGCGTTCCTATATTCCCCGTTGGCAAGGGCAAGGATGGGAAGGCACCGCTCACCCAAAACGGATTTCACGATGCCTCTACGGACCTAGAAAAGATCAAGGCGTGGTGGACGAAGTATCCGCGTGCGAAGATCGGCATGCCGTGCGGTCGCGCGAGCGGGATCATCGTCGTTGACATAGACTGCCACCCCGGCAAGCCAAGCGGCTTCGAGCACGTCCCAAACTGGGCGGAGCTGTCTGACTACATCGTCAAGACGGCTGGCGGCGGTCGGCACCTCTACTGCGCCGATGATGGCAAGACGTCCATCGCTCATCCGTTCCCCGGCGTCGAGGTACGCGGCGAGGGGCACTACGTCATACTGCCTGGCCCATATGGCTACGAGATCGAGCGCGGCGGCGACCTCAAGGACCTCAGGCCCGTGCCAGCTTTCCTCCTCGCGAATGGAAGGATCAGCAGAGGCAAGGCGCGATTGAAGCGGTCGCGAGAGGAGCCGATACCGCCATCGCTACTGAAGCTGTGCGAGAGGCACTGGGGCAAGGGCACATCGACCGCTAAGGATGACCTCCCGGATTTCGAGCTCTACGTGAGGGCGATCAACCTCATCCCAAACCCCGACCTTCCCTGGAACGAGTGGAAGCGAATCATCATGGCGATCTGGGCCGCGTTTCTAGGAAGCGCAGACGGGCTCGCCGCCGCGCACGCCTTCTCGCGCAAGAGCAGCAAGTACGACGCCGAAGGCACAGATCAGGCCTGGGAGGAGGTAAGAAGATCGCCGCCGACAGAGATCAGCGTGGCCTCGATTGTTTGGATGGTCGATCAGGCGTCGCCAGGTTGGCGACAAGAGGCCAACTGCTCCGAGCAGGAAGCGCCTGCGCCTGAGCCAGACGCGAAGGCTAAGGGACCATCGACGCCTGAGCCCGAGGCGAAGGCCGACAAGCCCGATGCTAGAGCGCCAGAGTGGCCGACCATGGGCGAGGCCGCCTATCACGGGATCATCGGCGAGGTGGTCAGGACCATAGAGCCAGAGAGCGAGGCCGACCCAGTCGCGATCCTGGTTCAGCTCATCGTCGCCGTCGGCAGTATGATCGGTCGTCGAGCGTACTATCAGGTCGAGTCCGATCGACACCATCCCAACCTGTTCGCGGCTGCTGTGGGTAATACATCCAAATCCCGCAAGGGGACCTCTTGGGGACGGGTCCGGGGCGTCGCCTGCCATGCCGACTCGGACTGGGTGCTGCGCCGAATCGGCAGCGGCCTCTCCTCCGGCGAGGGTCTCATTCACCAGGTTCGAGATGAGGTGACCAAGATCAATAAGGATGGCGAGCAGGAGGTGGTCGATGCCGGGGTCACCGACAAGCGGTTCATGGCCATCGAGGCAGAGCTGTCCGGCCTGCTCAAGGTGATGGAGCGGGCGGGCAACACCATCAGTCCACTCTTCAGGAAGGCGTGGGATGGCGGTGATCTGCAGACGCTCACGCGGAACAACTCGCTTCGAGCGACGGCCCCGCACATATCGACCATCGGTCACATAACCATAGAGGAGCTTCGATCCTGCCTCACTCAGACAGACGCAGCCAACGGCTTCGCCAACCGATTCCTGTTCTTCCTTGTTAGGCGGTCCAAGGAGCTTCCGATGGGCGGCAACCTCGATGAGAGGATCATCGAGGGACTCGGCAGAAGGATCGGCGAGGCGATAAACGATGGCCTCGGCTTTCAGGACGACAGTCTCAGGGTGAGGTTCTCGCGAGATGGCGAGGCGCGATGGCGCGAGGTCTACGGTCGCCTGACCAAGGGTCATCCAGGTTTGTTCGGAGCCGTCACGGCAAGGGGCGAGGCTCAGGCGATCAGGATCGCGCTCATATATGCCATCCTCGACGAGAGCGACCTCATAGAGCTTCCTCACATCGAAGCCGGCTTGGCGGTCTGGGACTACTGCGAGCGATCAGCCAGGCACATCTTTGGGGAGATGCTCGGGGACAACGTAGCCGACACCATCCTCAGCGGCCTGAAGCGGGCGTTCCCTGGAGGGCTGAGCAGGACCGAGATTTTCCGAGACCTGTTTGGGAACCACGCTCGGTCTAGCGCCATAGCGGCGGCTCTAGGCAGGCTTAAGACGCTTGGTCTGGTCAGGGTCGATGTTGACAAGACTAAAGGCCCACAGCGGCCGACCGAGGTTTGGACTTACGCGCCTCCTACTTAATACGCTTATTACGCAGTACGCAGGCCTCCTCACTCTTTTTGGGCAGGGCTCCTTAAGGCCTAAAGGGTGCGTATTAAGCGTATTAAGTAGGACTTTTAAGCCTAAGTATGCGCGCGGCCTGCGTACTGCGTAATAAGCGTATTAAGCCCCTCGCCGCGCGGTCCCTCGCTAGAGGGTCCCCAACTACGGCCCTGATGCCCAGAAAAATCTCGCCGCCCCCTCGCGCCCCGCGCCCCCTGCCCTGGTCGGTGGACCTCTGCCCCTGGGACTATAGCTTACTAGTTTACAGCTCTACCCCTTTAACCCTATAGTAACCGCTAAAAACCAGGGCAGCGAGCGGAGCCTCGCCGCTGGGGGTGACCCTAGGGTGACCTCTCGCGATCAAGGTTCGCCATTCGCCCCTTCAAGGAGATTGACCGGTAGAACGCCCATGGCCAGGACCCGCCTCGCACCCTCCTTACGTGCCCTTCGCTCCGCGAAGAGCAACGGCACCCGGCTCCTCGACGGCTGCGACCACCGCACCGCTCGGATGCGGCGGCTCCGCGATCTGATCGGCATGCACATCTCAGATTTGGGAGGCGAGGACGCCTGCAGCGCCGCCGAGCTGTCCTTGGTCCGACGCGCCTCGCTCCTGACCCTGGAGCTTGAGGTCTTGGAGTCCAAGTTCGATCAGGAGGGCGAGGCCAGCCTCAAGCAGCTAGAGACCTATCAGCGCGTCGCTGGCTCCCTCCGCCGCTTGCTAGAGAGCATTGGCCTGAAGCGCAGGCCCAAGGACATCACGCCCCACCCGCTCGACTTTGCGCGGGCCTTCGACAGGGCGAAGGCGGCGGCCACGTGAACATCATCGAGGCGCTGGACAGCCCTGACGCATTTGGCGCGCTGCTCCGCGATCCCGCGACATGGGCGGCATGGCGCGTCTTCTTATGCGCCCTGTTCGGGCTGGAGATGGCCGACGAACAGTCGGCCATCTACACCGCGTGCACCGGCAGGCAAGAGCTTCCTACGACGCCGGCAAGCGAGGCGTGGCTGGTCATCGGCCGACGTGGCGGCAAGAGCTTCGTGCTCGCGCTCGTCGCCGTCTTCCTGGCGTCCTATCGTGACTGGCGCCCACACCTCGGGCCGGGCGAGCGCGCCACCGTCGTGGTCATCGCCGCTGACCGGCGACAGGCGCGCACGATCATGCGCTACGCCAAGGGCATCTTGTCCGCCGTCCCGATGCTCGCCGCCACCGTCGAGGCGACGCGCCAGGAGGCCATCGACCTCGATACATCCGTCACCATCGAGGTCCACACTGCATCTTTCCGCACGGTGCGCGGCTACACCATCGTCGCGGCCCTGCTCGATGAGCTCGCCTTCTGGCAGGGCGAGGACAGCGCCAATCCTGATCACGAGATCATCACCGCTATTCGCCCGGCCATGGCGACGATCCCCGATGCCCTGCTGTTGTGCGCGAGCAGCCCCTATGCCCGCCGGGGTGCGCTTTGGGAGACGTATCACCGCTACTTCGGTCAGGCCGGTCCGGTCCTCGTGTGGCAGGCCGCAACCCGTGTGATGAACCCGACCGTGAGCCAAGCCTTCATCGACGCCGAGATGGAGAAAGACCCGGTCTCTGCCGCCGCCGAGTTTGGCGGCGAATTTCGCACCGATGTCGAGGGCTTCGTGTCCCGCCAGGCCGTCGAGGCCGTTACCGACTGGGGAGAGCAGGAGCGCGCGCCGCTCCGATCAATCACCTATTCCGCTTTTACCGATCCGTCAGGAGGCAGCTCCGACGCATTCACATTGGCGGTCGCTCACGTGGAGAATGGCATCGGCATCCTCGACTGTCTGCGCGAGGTCAGGCCGCCGTTTAGCCCCGAGGGCGTGGTGCAGGAATTTGCCGATCTGCTCAAGAGCTATCGCGTTACGCGGGTCCAGGGCGACCGCTATGCGGGCTTGTGGCCTACTGAACAATTCGCAAAACGCGGCATCAAGTACGAGCCGTCAGAGGACCCGAAGGGCATCCTCTATCTCAATCTGCTGCCGCACATCAATTCGGGAAAGGTCAGGCTGCTCGGCAACAAGCGGCTCGTCACCCAGTTGATCGGCCTCGAACGCCGCACCTCGCGCGCGGGCCGTGACAGCATCGACCATGCTCCTGGCGGTCATGACGACGTGGCGAACGCCGTAGCCGGTGCCTTGCTCGCGGCGACGGCGAAGAAGCCGAAGATGCGATTCGGCACTATCGACTTTGCCAAAACAGGAAAGGTCACGTGGCACGATGCGGAGCCGGAGCGCCCGCGCCTTCGCGTCGTTACGATCACCGAGCAGGAAGATCTTAGGCAAAGGGGTCTTCTCTGATGGAACCGAATGAAGACCGAGCACGCCTGCGAGACCGACATTACCCGTGGCTCGCTGGTCGCCCAGAACATGTGAAGGAGAGTATGCGATGAACGATAAAGAATTTTCTGAGCTTCAACTGAGGGCGACGATCGTACCGGGGCAGGCGCGATGGCCCGCCCCCGAGTATCTGCACTGGCAGCGCCTGCACGAGGCCGCCAATGAAGCGCGTGAGCGCGTGAGCAAAGCTTCCATGCAGATGGACGAGATCGATCGCAATGCCGATCTTTCCCGCGAAGGTAAAGACCGCCAGCGCCGTAAGACTGTGGCTCAAGCGGTTGCCGACTTCGAGGCGTCGAAAACGCTGGCGCGTGCGCGTGAGGGAGTGAGGTACGTTATCGAACAGTGGAAACGGAATGAGCAGCACGTCTCCCCTGAGATCGCCGACGCCAGGGCTGCCACGCTGAAGGCGTTGAATGAGGCTGAGGCGGGCTGGCTGAAGGCGATCGATAAGATCGGCGAGCGTGTCGGTCTGACCAAAGGTCCCGATACGCGGCGATAACTCCTTCTCCACTCGTCAGAGGGGCACTGGCTGTGGCGAAGAGGTCAAGGCTGCGAGTTGGCGCCATCGGCATTGACGGGCGGATCACGTGGCGCGATGAAGAGCCGGTACGCCCGCGCATTCGCGTCCAGCGCTGCGGTCAAGCATCAATGTAGCAATGCTGTCGTGATCGAGGACTGCGGCAATGTCGTCGTTTCCGCCATTCCCGCGACGCGCCTTCGCCTCAGAGGCAGCCAAGGCCGAACAGCGCGAGCTCGGCGCCTTTTGAACCGCGACGTCGCTTCGCTATGCTTCGCCATAGTGGGTCGCTCCTCAAGAAGAGGTGGCGAGAGGTGTAGGTGCGAACCGTCTCGAGGGTTCGAATCCCAACTCCCCCGCCTCGCCATATTGAATTATTGGGCTATCTAGCCGCTAAGCGCCGTTAACCCCCGTAGCAACCCTCGCATTTTAGTATGCTCGGCTGCCCCTATACGGCTTGGCTTCGGGCATGAGAATTCGATGGGATCGATGGTCGCGGCGCGGTCGCCCGCCAGCACCTCGGTGTTAGTTGTCCAATCGCCCAAGACTTGGGATCGAGGGCGAGCCGACCTAGGGCGTGACTCATAAACACCCCTCTGGATGGCTTGCCAAGAGTCCGCTTTGGAGCCGTAAGCGGCCTTCCTTCGCAGCGGGCGGCACTTCCGGGATGTGCCATGTGTGGACGGCTAGGTTGGCAAGTCAAAACTTCACGTTGCGTCGCTGGTCGGTGCAGCCATGTGTTCGGCCTGTTAGCGGGGTTCGCATGACCGCTGGCCATAATGCCCTCCGCGGATCAGGTCCCGGTCAAAAGCCCGCATTCGACAATGCACTGGCACGACCGCTTGCATGATTGGCTCCTCCGAATCGTGGGTGCATTAACAGCACCCACATCCATGGCACTTACGTGCCGGTGGAGGAGCCGTCCACAGCATCAAAAGCAGACATTGCGCCAAAGCTGCCGCCGAGGCGCGTCCACAACCAGCAGGACTGTCGCTCTGTCCAGCGAAAGCTAGTGATGGCCAGAGACCCCGGTAGCGTGTCCTTCGATGCCGGCGAGCACGTACAACAGGCAGTCGTTGAAGTGAATGTCTTTCAGTGCCTCGGGCGGTATTGGCGGCGGCGGACCTTCGATGATGACGGGAATGATATCCGGGTCGCCATTGCCTGACGAAGCTCGCCGGGCGAGCGCATATTCGGTCTCCTTCATTACCCATTCCGAGGCCTTCGCGTGAGACGACCAGAACAGATAGAACACGTCGCAGCGGTCGATCTCCTGATAGAGCCGCTGCTCCCAGCGCTCGCCGGGCTCGAGCGAAAGAAGGTCGTTGAAGAAGTTCGTGCCGCCTGCCCTCAGCCCTTGAGCCCGTTTGATCACTTCGGCCCGGTCGGGCGACGCGTAGGACAGGAAGGCGTAGGCGTAATGGCGGGCGCGATCACCGCGCAGCTCGGTTTCGGGCTGGCTCACCGCGCCTAACGTGACCTTGAGGGCGAAGGTCACCGAGCCTACTGGAACTGAATCGATGAGAATGAGGGCGCGCGGGTGGAAGATGCTACGGGTCGTGTCCTTCGGCGCGGTAACCGTGAACTGGCAGACGCAAGGATCGCCTCTCCATATGAGGGACTGCATGGCGTCATCGACATCGAGACCGCGGCCTTCGAGAATCACTTCGACGCGCTGACCGCGGGTGATCTCGGCGGCGAGCGTCTGGACGCCTCTGCGAGTGGCATCAGAATCGGCCTCTTTGGCAAGTGCATTCGCGATCTCACGCTGATCCAGCTGATGCAGAAAGACCTGGATCAAGGCCTCGTGATCCGTGGACAACGCCCTTGGCCCAAAGACGCTCACATCGACAAGATCGGATTTTGCCGACAGCCCAGGTGCTGGCGGTAAGATGGCATGGATGAACTTTCCGATTATAGCCGCCCCAAGGGCGACTTCGCGGCGGAACAGCAAGTAAAGCGCCATTGCGGTCGCTGCCGCTATTGCCGCTATCGTGACTTGGATCCAATGGCCGCGTCGCCTAGAAGCGCGGCGGTAGGCTATCGTCGGCGCGGCTTCCCGCGCCCGCGATTCGGGGAAGGACTGCGAAAGAGAGCCGAGACTAAACTCGGGGACGGACGGCGAAAGAGAGCTGAAGCTAACGGTAGATATTCCCGCGAGAATAGCAGCGACCTTCGATCTTCTCTCAAGGAGAGAAGCCACCGAGGTATCCAGTGGACCTTCAATAGGCGGGGGTGGCAAGTCATCAAAGGAGTCGACTTCGAGAGGCAACGGTAGCAAGTCATAAATGGAGTCGACGTGGAGTTCCGCGTCCGCCGCAAATTCACTCTGTATCTCTACAGCGAACCAAGGACCATCGAAACCCAGCTTGACGAAACTGCCCGATCTCAGGAGTCTATTGTTGTCAGCCTGAAATCCATTGATTTCGAGGTAGTGGTCGGGGGCAAATTCGACGCGGTAATCGCCCGACTTTGTTCGCCGGAGCTGGAAGTGTCTGTCTCCGACCTCAACGCAATCGGGCGGGTAGACCACCTGGCACTCTGGCGAGCGGCCGAAACTGATCACCTCGACGGAATCGTCGAAGCGCTGCTCAAGTCCTGCGAGCGGTCCTTCTAGATGTCGGATGGTGATGCCCATGGCGCAGCCTTAAAGTAAGTCGCCATTAGATTGCGGCGCAAGGCATCGTCAACGCCCGTCGGTAAGGGGCATCGCTAAGGCCCGTCGAGCTGCCGCCTTCGTTGCGAGCGAAACAGCCTCCTGGTTGAGAGGCAGCCGCAGCCTTCGGGCACTTCAATACCGGAGTGCCGATGTTCGCTTTGGGGTCAAAAGCTGACGCCCCGCTAAGTGCCCGCTTTGGGGTGCGCTGGCCAGGAGCGGTGTTCTCAGGGATGAGGAGCTGCGTACCGGTCAGACGTCCGTAGCGCACCACCTAAAGCAGGCGGAGGTGACGAGGCTGGCCTGTGAAGCTAGCCCTGGGGCGCCGCAGGTTCAGGTCACCTGTTAATAGCTGCCGCTCGCCGCTCATCACACTGTCTGAAGCCCAATGTTTCCTTGGCTTAGCGCTTCACCAGCGCGGCGACCGTTATCAGGTCATATCAGGGGCAGAGACCTTAACGGCGCAGGCGGGTTTTGCCTCTGCCCGCTATCAACGACACCAGGAAACCCCCTTTCGGCGTGGGGCGGGGCGAGCGCGGGTTTGCGTGTGATCGTCGGCCCGGCTCTTGAAGCGCCAGCTGTCGTTGCCGGTCTCGATGATGTCGCAGTGGTGGGTCAGGCGATCGAGCAGCGCGGTCGTCATTTTGGCATCACTGAAGACGCTCGGCCATTCACCGAAGGCGAGGTTCGTGGTGACGATGATCGAGGTGCGCTCGTAGAGCCGGCTGACGAGGTGGAACAGGAGCTGCCCGCCGGATTGAGCGAATGGCAGATAGCCGAGTTCATCGAGGACGATGAAGTCCATGCGGGTCAGATGATCGGCGAGCCGACCCTGCCGTCCGTTACGGGTCTCGGTCTCGAGCCGGTTGACGAGATCGACGACGTTGTAAAACCGTCCGCGGGCGCCGGCGCGGATGCAGCTTCTGGCGATGGCGATGGCGAGATGGGTCTTGCCGGTGCCGGTCCCGCCGACCAGCACGGCATTGCGCTGCTGGGCGATGAAGCCGCCGCCGGCGAGGTCATGCACCAACGTCTCGTTGATCGGCGTGCCCGCGAACTGGAAGCCGTCGAGGTCCTTGGCGAGCGGCAGCTTGGCGATGGTGAGCTGGTACTTGATCGAGCGCGCCTGCTTCTCGCTGATCTCGGCGTTGAGCAGATCGCCGACGATGCGCTGGGGTTCGTGCTGGCGTTTGACGGCCGTGGCCATGATCTCGTCGAAGGCGGCCTTCATGCCGTAGAGCTTGAGCTCGCCCATGAGGTCGAAGAGTTGGGATCGTTCTGACCTGCCCCTGAACTTTCATCCAGCGACGATTAGAGCCTCGACCATTGATACGCCTTTCGGCGCGGGGTGAGCAACCGGCCAGCGCGCGGAGCCTTGGTGTAGCGCAGCGCGATGGCCGGTTGCGGTGAGTTGGTTCGCATAAGCCACTGGTGTCTTGTAGCCGAGCGAGGAATGCGGCCTCTGGGTGTTGTAGTCGGCGACCCAGCCGCCGATGAGCTGGCGGGCCTGGTCGAGATCAAGAAAGATTGTCTCGTTGAGGAGCTCGTCGCGCATCCGGCCGTTGAAGCTTTCGACGAAGCCGTTCTGCATCGGTTTGCCGGGCGCGATGTAGTGCCATTCGACCTGATGATCGATTGCCCAGCCGAGGATCGCGTTCGAGGTGAACTCGGTGCCGTGGTCGCTGACAATCATTCCTGGCTTGCCGCGCGTTTCGATCAGCATCGTCAGCTCGCGGGCGACCCTTTTGCCCGAGATCGAGGTGTCGGGGATCGCCGCCAGACATTCGCGCGTCACGTCGTCAACGATGTTGAGAATGCGGAAGCGCCGGCCAAGGGCGAACTGGTCGTGGACGAAGTCGAGCGACCAGCGTGCGTTGACCTTGGCTTCGCCTGAGGTTGTCATAACGGGCACAATCGGCGATCGGCGCATGGCGCAATGTCAGCGCCGCCGGCGTGAGGATGGTGGCCGGCGGGCCAGGATCACGCTGGCGGGCAAGGATGTTGAGGACGACGTCGGCGGAGTGGACGCTGTGAGCGATCGCTTCGGCGCACGCGGCCTCGACCGCCGGCAGCCCATCGGTGAGCACCGCGGTGAGGATGTCGACCATCTGCCGATTGCCATCGTCGGCGCCGGCGAGCTTGCGCCGCACGCGCTCCATCGACGCCGGCAGCACCCAGTCCTTGAAGGGTGCGCCGTTGCGCAGGGCGCCGGGCTTGCGAGCGAGCACCGGCACGTAGTGCCATGGGTCATAAACCGTGTCGCCACGGCCGAATGAGCGGGGATGCTCGGCAACGATCCGCCCGTCCTGGCGGATCACAATGCGATCGGCATAGGC
>JBGQMX010000025.1:0-26863 GCA_041500805.1 Methyloceanibacter sp. | reverse complement strand
GTCCTCAAGGCGCCCAAGCTGAGCGGCACCGAGCTGACATTCGAGGTGTCGGTGCTTGAAGGCGGTCTCGCCAACGCCACCGGGCCAGCCTCTCTCTTCATCGACTGGTTTGCGGCACATGGCGGGTACGGCCGCGGCGGCGGCGGCGTTGTCGTGGGACGCGGCCCGGCCTGGCACGGCGCCTGGTACGCTCATCCGGCGGCTGGCTTTGCTGCAGGCGCTGCAGTTGGGGCCGCGGTGGGAGCGGCGGCGGCAACCCCCGGTTACTACGGGCCTCCCCCGTGCGGCTATTACCCCTACCCGCCTTGCTACTAACGGCGAAACGTTCCTTAGCGGCAATTGCCATTTCTGACGAATGGCAAGCCAAAGCTCGAGCTTTGGTCAGTCGATGTCGATATTGCTCTTGAGCACTTCCGGGGCCTTTCCACAGGGCGCCGCTACCCTTTGGGAAGGCCCGTCAAGCCGCCTCCAGGAATGCTGAGGCCCTGCCTCTTGCGGCCATCATCCTCTTGCGATGAGACCACTGGAAGGCGTGATCGCATTATTGCCTGCCTTGAGTGCAACCTTTGCCCGGTGCGCCGTGGGTTGAGATGATCGACGCAAAGGGAGGACGTGATGCAGAGACGTCTGCTGGCTCTGACATTAGGTCTGTTTCTCCTGCCAATGCTTGCACCCAAGGCGGAGGCCATCACCGAGGAGGAGGCGCATTCGATCGGCGTCGACGCCTATCTCTATTTCTATCCGCTCGTCACCATGGACGTTACCCGGCTCCAAAGCACCAATATCGAGCCGGATAAGAAGCCGTTGGCCGTCCCGATGAACATCTTCTCCAACGCCGCGGCGTTTCCGGCGGCGGACCTCAGGGTGGTCGTCAGGCCGAACTTCGACACCCTCTATTCGAGCGGATGGCTCGATCTCACCAAGGAGCCGGTGATCGTGTCGGTCCCCGATACCGGCGGCCGCTACTACCTCCTGCCGATGCTCGACATGTGGAGCGACGTGTTCGCCTCGCCAGGCTGGCGCACCACGGGGACGCAAGCGGCCAATTTCCTCGTCAAGCCGCGCGGCTGGAAGCCGGAAGCAGGCCAATCCATCCCCGACGGCATCGAGCAGATCGTCGCGCCGACGCCCTATGTCTGGATCATCGGCCGCACCAAGACCGATGGTCCTGCCGACTATGAAGCGGTCCACAAGATCCAGGCGGGCTACAAGATCACGCCGCTGTCACAATGGGGCAAGGAGCCTAAGCCGGTCGAGGTGACGATCGATCCCTCCATCGACATGAAGACGCCGCCCAAGGTCCAGGTCGACACCATGAAGGCGGGCGAGTTCTTCGCCGAGGCGGCAGAGATCCTCAAGCTCCAGCCGCCGCATCTGACCGACCAGCCGATCATCGCGAGGCTGAAAAGTATCGGCTTCGAGCCGGGCAAGAGCTTCGACATCGACACGGTCGATCCTGCCGTGAAAGCGGGGCTCGAAACCGCGCCAGAGGATGCGCACAAGCTGATGCAGTGGAAACTCCCGACACTCGCCCGTGTGGCGAATGGCTGGGGGATGAACACCGACACCATAGGCGTCTACGGCAACTATTATCTGAAGCGCGCGATCATCGCCCGGGAGGGCCTCGGCGCCAATCTGCCCGAGGATGCGATCTACCCGCTGAACCTTGCCGACGACACCGGCAAACCGCTCGACGGCGGCAACACTTACACGATTCATTTCGACAAGGGCGCCACGCCGCCGGCTGAGGCCTTCTGGTCGATCACGCTCTACGACTCTGACGGGTTCCAGGTCGCCAATCCGCTCAACCGCTTCGCCGTGTCGAGCTGGATGCCGTTCAAATACAATTCCGATGGCTCGCTCGATCTCTATTTCCAGAACGAGAGCCCCGGCGCCGACCAGGAGGCGAACTGGCTGCCGGCCCCGAAAGGCCCCTTCGGCCTGACCATGCGCATCTACGCCCCGAAGTCCGAGGCTCTCACCGGCAAGTGGAACCCCCCGCCGGTGGTCAAGGCCAGCGCGCAAGGCGGCTTGCCGCAATAGGGTCTGCTCCCGAGCAGGGAGCCTGCAATGGACGGCGGAACCCGGGCGAGCCTGTGATAGGCTGGGCCGTGGACGATATCGCCTCAGCTCGCATGACCGGAGGTGAAGTGCTGCAGATCGAAATTGAGCAGGAAGACGACGGCCGCTGGATCGCCGAGATCCCGGCACTGCCGGGAGTCATGGCCTATGGCAGGAACCCCGAGGAGGCTCGGAGCAAGGCCACGGCCTTGGCCTTGCGAGCGCTGGCCGACCGTTTGGAGCATGGCGAGGACATCCCCGAGCTCGGTGACCTCTTTGTCACAGCCGCATGAGCCGATGGAAATCGGTTCGCGCGAGGCGCGTGCTGGGCGCGCTTCGGAAAATCGGCTGGGCAATAAAGCGGCAAAGCGGCTCGCATGTTGTGCTTGAGCGCGAAGGCTGGCCGGATTACGTCTTTGCCTTCCACGACAGCGAAGAGATGGGTCCCAAGATGCTGGCTCGTATCGCGCGCCGGACTGGGCTTGCGCCGGAAGACCTATAAAATGTCGAGCGATGGACCAAAAACCGCCGAAAGCACCAAGCGCGGCACGTAAGCCCCTGGTGGCTTTGACCGGCGCCACGGGCTTCATCGGCCGATATCTGCTTAAGGAGCTGCCGAAGCGCGGCTACCGCGTCCGCGTGCTCCTGCGCCGTCCGGCCGACCTCCCCGCCGGCTGCGCCAGCGCCCTGATCGGCGATCTCGCCAAGCCCTACAACATGGCGGAGGCGCTGGCCGAGGTCGACGCGGTGATCCACTCGGCGGGTCTTTCGACCACCATGTCGGGGTCGCCGGAGGACGACTACCGCCTGTTCAACACCGAGGCCACGGTCGGATTTGCCAAGGCCGTGCAGCGCGCGGGCATCAAGCGCTTCGTCTTTCTCTCCTCGATCAGGGCGCAGTCCGGCCCGACTGCCGAGGGCGTCTTGACCGAGGACCGGGAGCCGCGGCCGACCGATGCTTACGGCCGCTCCAAGCTTGCCGCCGAGCAGGGTCTCGCCGAGACCGATCTCGACTGGGTGGCGCTTCGGCTCGCGCTTGTCTACGGGCCGGGCGTCGAGGGCAACATGGCAAGGCTGATCAAGCTTGCCCGCTCCCCCTATCCGCTGCCCCTGGCCGGGCTCAAGGCCGAGCACTCGCTGCTTGCCCTCGACAATCTCGTCGAGGCCGTCGACAAGACGCTTGCCGCTTCTCAGCCCCTCCGGCGCCCGCTCCTCGTCGCCGACCCTGAGCCCCTCACCATCGGAGCGATGATCGCGGCCATGCGCGAGGGCCTTGGGCGGCGGGCCGGGCTGTTCTATGTCCCTAAGTCCATGCTCAAGGCGGCATTGCGGGCCACTGGGCAGGCCGGGAGCTACGAGCCTCTGTTCGGCTCTCTCGTCGCCGACCCTTCGGCCCTGGCGCGGCTTACTTGGGTCCCTCCCGTCGCGACGCCAGCCGGGCTCGCCGCGCTTCTCCGGCAAGAGCCCGCTCCTTGACGAAATGCTGCGGAGCACAAAACGCCGCGACTTTTATCTGCTTTGGACACGAACGGTCTTACGATCGTCGCATTTTTTTGCTATGGTGATTTATGGCTGACGGGGGTCGCCATTTGAACAAGGCGCTTGCCTTGGAGACTTGCGACTCTGAACCCCTTAAGAAGCTTCAGAGCGAATCTCTCCCGGGCAGGCCGAGGAGGTGGGATGGCACTCCCGAAGATTGTCCTGCGCGGCAGGAAGATCATTCTCCTGAGCGGCTTCAAGAACGGAGCCAAGGACAAAAGCACCAAGCATCGCGACCTCGTGGTCGACGCCGAGGACAAGCTGCGGCAAGCTGCCCAGCTGAACCCCGACGCGGTAGCCTTCGGCTACGTGGCAGGCGAATGGATTGCAGCGGCCTGAGCGCGTTCGCGGCGCTGACCGACACGATTTGCTGGCGCACTTTCGCGCGCGATAGGCGCTGTCTCAGTGCGGCGAGATCGCAACGCCCCAGGGCGAGGAGCCCACGGCGATCGACTTCACGACCGTGAGGCTCGGGACGTCGATCACTGAGACATCGTTGCTGTTGCCGTTGGTCACGAACAGCAGCGCCTCATCGGGCGTGAAGGCAAGCTGCCAAACCCGCTGGCCGACCAGCAGGTATTTTTCCACCTCGAAGGTCTTGGCGTTGACCACCGCCACGCGATTGGCTGGGCCTAACGCCACGAAGGCCTTGGTGCCATCCTTGGTGATGCGCACGCCGACCGGCTGAATCTGCTCTTGCTGCACACCCGGGATGGCGAAGCCGATGGTCTTGATGATCTTGCGTGTCTTCACGTCGATGACCGACGCGGTTCCGGCCACCTCGGAGGTGACCCACAGCTGGCTCCCATCGGCGGTGAACTCGGCGAAGCGCGGTCTTTGCCCGACCAGCACGTTATCGGTGATCTCGTAGGTCGCGGTGTCGATGAAATGCGCCATGTTGGTGGTTTCCGAGGTGCTGATCACGATCTTGCCGTCGGGGCTCACGCCAACGCCCTCGGGCTCCACGCCCACCTGCACCTCCGCCACCACCTTTTTCTCCGCGAGGTCGATCACCGTGAGCAAATTGTCGTCCTCATTGGAGACGTAGACCGGACTGCCCGAGGGATGGATGTTGAGCAGCTCAGGGTCGGGCCCCGACGGCAAATCCCCCACGACCTCCCGCTTGGCCACGTCGAGGATTTGCACGGTGTCGTCGTCGCTCGCGCAGATCAGGAGATATTTGCCGTCCTTGGTCAGGATGATGCCGCGCGGGCGTTGACCCACGGGAATGGTCTCCTTCACCTCGAGCGTGGCGCTGTCGAGGACGGTGATCGAGTTCCCCTTCTCGTTGGAGACGTAAACGGTATAGGAGGCGGCCGGCCCTGCGGTCGCGGCAAGACCGATCGTGGCTGCGATTGCCGCAGCGAGCCTTATTGCGTTGTTACTCATCCTTACCCGCCCTCCCCGGTTAGCGCCGCCCTTGAGGCGTGCAAAGCGTCTCGTGCCTCATTGGAACTTGCATTTGCTCTCCGGCTCATCGATGCCGAGCGTATCGACCTCGGCGTGCTCATGCAGAAAGCCCTCTTGCGGCGAGATCGACACGGGCAGGTCGGGGCCGCCGACGATGATCGGCTGCCTGAGCTGACCATCCCATTTGCGGAACGTGACCTTCTGTCCCTTGAACGCCGCAAGTCCGAAGTCGTCGCTGCGGAGAAAGGTGTTGACCGGGCCAAACTCGCCCGAACCCACGCGCGAGGTAGCTTCGCCGACGGCACGCACGGCAACCCAGGCTTGATAGTCGAGCGGCAGCATGAAGCGGTTGGCAAAGCGCTGGAAGCGGTTCTGCATCTGCGTCGCGCCCCATTGCTCATGCGCCGGGTGCCAGCTCATGGCTCTGAGGCCTGCCGTGCCGGCGACCGGCCGTGGGTCCCAGGTGCGGTAAGGAAGATAGGGGCCGAAGACCTCCGTCTCGTCGGCGACGACCACGACGTCGTAGTTGGGCGCGCCTTGGGTGAAGATCGGCATTTGCAATTGGATCTGTTGCTGGCCTGAATCGGAGCGCCGCGCGCCCGGCGTCTCCTTGTACTCGCGCTCCTCGACGATCGTGCCGCCGAAGCGCTTCGCCGCCCTGTGCAAGGCGTCGAGATAGGCGAGGTCCGCGGGGAAGACGCCCTTCACCACGAGCCATCGGCTCCATTTCTTCCACACGAGATATTGGGCGAGCGCGTCGGCGAGCATATCGAGGTCGGGCGCCGTGTGCAGCACGTTGGCGCGGCAGTCCTCCTGGCGCAGGTTCACGTCCTCGGCCCTGACATTGAACAGAAGCACGTCCTTGCCTTTGACCGCGTCCGACAGGTGCAGGAGCGTCTCCGCCGGCGCGTCGACGAGGATGAAATGATGACCGCTCGCCACCAGTTTCTCCACGGCAGCGACGGCATCGCCGCCAACCGGCACGCGCTCGACATCGAGGGTGAACTGCTGCTTGGTGAAGTGCCCCGTGGTGTTGTTGTCCTTGAGCGCAATCTCGGCGCCCGCCACGCCCAAGTCCTCGGGCTCGACATTCAATCGCGACAAGGGAATGACCCGCTTCACCTCCTGCTTGAGATAGGCCATCGGGATGGTCGTGAGTTCGCCGGCCTGTGCCGGCGGCTCCGCCTGCTCCTCGTGCTGCTCCTCGGCGAGAGCCGGGAGCGGCGCCGAGAGGAGAAGCAGCAAGGTCCAAGCCACCGGCCTAAAAAGGCGCCACTGAGATTCGTGAGCCCACCGGAGCAAGGGGCTCCGCGGTTCTGGCGGCTGGCGAGACTGTCGGGGCTGCATTCAGAGGACCTACTCACACACGCTAAGCCCGCACCGGTCGGCGCTGCTTGTCGCTCTAAATGTACCCGCTCGCCCGCGCGCAAAATAGCAAGTCACACAGGCAGAAGTGGCAATTACGCTGCCTGTCAGCAGGTCCAAAGTGGTCGCGAGGCAATGGCTTTATTGACAAATGGCAATGCCGCGAGCAGTCTGAAACCGTGGAAAACCGCTTGGAGCGGCCGGTGCAACCGGTCGATGCGGCGCCACGTCAAGGGAGGAAAAATATGTTGAGTTGGAAAACCGCTGGCGCGGTCGGCACGCTTATGCTGGCCCTCGCCGTGATGAGTCTGGACCCGGCTTGGTCCGCAGAAACCGGAGCGCCCGCGACTTCTGTCTCGCAGGAGCAGTTGAACGCCGCGGCCGGTGACGAGAACAATTTTCTTCAAACCAACGGCAACTACGATCAGACCCGGTATTTCCCGGGCAAGCAGATCAACACCGCCAATGTCGGCAAACTCCACCCCGCCTGGATCTTCCAGACGGAAGTGAAGGAGTCGCAGGAAACGACGCCGATCGTCGTCAATGGCGTGATGTACGTCACCACGTCGTTCGACCACGTCTATGCGCTTAACGCCAAGACCGGCGAGCAGTACTGGCACTACAAGCACGCTCTGGGTCCGATCACGACCTATTGCTGCGGCCCGAACAATCGCGGCGTGGCCGTCTATGACGACAAGGTCTATCTCGCGACGCTCGATTCCCAGCTGGTCGCGCTCGACGCCAAGACCGGAAGCATCGTGTGGCAGACCCAGATCGCCGATCCCTCTCTTGGCTACAGCGAAACCATGGCGCCGACCGCCGTCAACGGCAAGATTCTGATCGGGACGAACGGCGGTGAATACGGCATCCGCGGCTTCGTCAAGGCCTTTGACGCCAAGACCGGCAAGCTCATCTGGACTTTCGACACGAGCCCCGAGAACTCCGTTGGCGTATGGGCGGCCACCGACGCCACGGGCAAAGACATGCATCGCGACATCGCGGCCGAGAAGGCGCAGCTCGCCAAGACCGGCGATCCCTACAAGACGGTCGGCGGCGGCGTGTGGCAGAACCCGTCGGTCGACCTCAAGACCAACCGCATCTACTTCGTGGTCGGCAATCCTTCGCCTGACCTCGACGGCAGCATCCGGCCAGGCGACAATCTCTATACGGAGTCGCTCGTATCGGTGGATCTCGATACCGGCAAATATGCCTGCCACTTCCAGTACATCCCCCATGACCTCTGGGATCTCGACGACACGAGCCCGACGGTGCTGGTCGATGCCAAGGACAAGGACGGCAACGTCGTGCCGGCCGTCATTCACGGCGGCAAGACCGGGCACGTCTATGTCAACAGCCGCAAGGATTGCAGCCTCATTCGCTTCTCCGATGCGATGGTGTCGCAAGAGGGCATGTGGACATTGCCGACCGCGGAAGGTGCACGCATGCTGCCCGGCGCCAATGGCGGCGTCGAATGGTCGCCGATGGCGGTCAACCCCGAGCTTGGGCTGACCTACGCGGTCAACCTCCACCAGCCGATGACCTACCAGGTTCAGAGCTCACCCTATCCGGGTGGCAAGCTGTGGCTCGGCGGCGCCTTCAAGGTGATCGCGACCGAGGAGTCGTTCGGCAACGTGACCGCCGTCGACTACAACACCGGCAAGATCAAATGGCAGGTGAAGACGCCATTGCCGATGATGGGCGGCGCGCTCACCACTGCCGGCGGCCTCATGTTCACGGGCGAAGGCGACGGCTGGTTCAGGGCCTATGACGCGGCAAGCGGCAAGGTGTTGTGGTCGTTCTTTGCAGGTGCTGGCGTCAATGCGCCGCCGGCGTCCTACTCGGTGGACGGCAAGCAGTACATTGTGGTCGGTGCGGGTGGTAACACCCAAATCGACTTCAAGCGCGGCAACAACATCATCGCCTTCACGGTGGATTGATCGTTACGTCGCCTGCTTGACGTTAGACATGCAAGACTGAGGGACGGGGCATCGCCAATGCCCCGTCCTTTTCATGACGGACCTTGGACCTGGCAATGCTGCTCTTTCCCCTCCCCGCGCGCTACGGACGCGCGGCTCTGCTCGCGGCGCTGATGCTCATCAGCGGGAGCTCGCTTGCCGCCGATGCCATCGAGGACAAAGCGAAGATCTGCGCCGCCTGCCACGGCGAGCAAGGCATACCGATTCAGAAAACCATACCGGTCATCTGGGGGCAGAACGAGGGTTACCTCATCTACCAGCTTCGCGACTTCAAGAGCGGCTTCCGCAAGAACGACTTGATGTCGCCCGTCGCTGCGACGATCGATAAGGCAGACATCAACGCGTTTGCGGCCTATTTCTCGAAGCTGAAATGGCCCAATTTGCAGCAGCCGGTGGCGCCGCCCGACATTGCCGCCAAGGCGCAAGCCGCGGCGGCATCGATCGGCTGCCCCGGCTGTCACCTCGCCTACTTCCAGGGCGACGGCACCACCGCGCGGCTTGCCGGGCAGCAGCACGACTATCTCGCCAAGACCATGGGCAATTTTCGCGACGAGACGCGCGGCAACAATCCCGGCATGTCGGACCTGATGAAGGCGACCTCGCCCGACGACCTTGCCGCGCTCGCGCAATATCTCGCCGGCCTGCAGATCGAGGCCTATCTCGGCAACGGCCGCTAGCGCCTACTGGCCGGCGAGCTTCTCGCGCAAAGCCGTGAGCGAGGTGAGATCGCCTGCCGTCTTGCCCTGCTTGTCCTTGAGGGTCTTGTCCGCCCCGCGGGCAAGCAGCAGATCGACGGCCGCCGCGTGGTTGAGCTCGGCCGCGATCATGAGCGCCGTGCGGCCGCGATTGTCCTGATCGTCGACCCGCGCGCCGCGGTCGAGGAAGACCGTCATGACCTCGATGACGTCGTTCACGCCGGCCTCCTCGGAATAGCCCGCCGCCCACATCAGCGCCGTGAGCTCGTTCCCGTAGCGCGTATTGACGTCGATGCCGTGGTCGAGAAGCAGGCGAACGACGGCAGGAAAGCCGCGACCGGCCGCATAGATGATCGCAGTCTTCTCCGTCTTGTCGCTCGCCTTTGGGTCGGCGCCCTTCTCGATCAAGAGCTGCACCATGGGGACGCTGCCCATATAGGCGGCTGCCGAGAGCGGCGTGATTCCGTTGCGGCCGGGCAGGCTTATGTTCGCGCCGCGCTCGATCAGCAGGCGCACAATGGGAGGCCGGCCCTGTTCGGCCGCCTGGAAGAGCGCGGTCGAGCCTTCGATATTTTGCGCATCGATCGCTGCACCATGATCGAGGAACAGCGTGACGAGATCGAGCTCGCCGGCTACGGCCGCGCGAGCGAGCGGCTTATTGCCCAGGCGATCCCGGGCCTCGAGCGAGGCGCCTTTGTCGAGGAGGCGGCGGGCAAGGTCCGCGCAGCCTTTGTCGGCCGCGGAGAACAGAGTGGCGTTGATCTCGATCGAGGTCGCCTCGCGCTCGATCTGCTCGTAGCGCTGCTCGAGGTTGCGGCACACTTTCGCATTGGCGAGCGCGCGCGTCGTGAAGGGGGCAACGCAGAGGAGCGTGGCGGCGGCGACCGCGGCAACGCGGAATGGGGACACGAACATGACCCGTTTCTTAGTGGCTTATCTTCGCGGCGTCGAGCCTGTCGCGGCCTGTGCCGGAAAACCGCAGGCAGCCTAACGGGCGAGCGGCCCTTGCGCCTGCTGCCAGGCTTGCATTCCGCCATGAATGTGGCGCGCGGTGCCGAGCCCCGCGGCCTGCGTCGCCTGCACCGCCATAGCCGACCGCTGACCGTAGGTGCAATAGAAGATGAGACGCTTGCCGCCAGCCTTGCCGAGGTTTTGCAGCAGGCCATCCGCCTTCAGACTTCCCTCCACGTCGGGGTAAGGAACGTGCAGCGAGCCGGGGATGATCCCATCCTTCCGCCTCTCTTGGTCCTCCCTGAGGTCGATCAGGGCGATTTCGGGCTTGCCGATGAGGCCTTTTGCTTCTTCCGCGGTGAGCGTCCAGCCCCGCCCGGTGACGATGTCCTGAGCGAGCCCGATCCGCATATTGGTGGGAACGGCGACATCCATCATTTTGGGGTTGGGCAGATTGAGGCTGTTCATGAGGCTGACATACTCCTCGACCGAATTCACCTGTAGGCGGGGATTGAAGGCCTTCTCCTCGCCGATGGTGCTGACCGTGTCGCCTTTGTAATCGTGGGCCGGATAGACCAGCGTCTCCTCCGGAAGCTTGAGCAACCGCCCGAACAGCGAGTCGTATTGCGCCCGCGGATCGCCGTTCTGGAAATCGGTGCGGCCGGTGCCGCGGATGAGCAGCGTGTCGCCGGTGAACACCCGATCCTTCATGATGAAGCTGTAGGAATCGTCTGTGTGACCGGGCGTATAGAGCGCCTCGAGGCTCACGCCCTCGATATCGACCCGATCGCCATCGCCGATGCGGATGGAGACGACCTCGGCCTTGCTCTGCTCACCCATCACCGTGATGCAGCGCGTGCGCTCGCGCAGCGCGTCCAGCCCGGTGATGTGGTCGGCATGGAGATGCGTGTCCACCGCTTTGACCAGCCGCACATCGAGCTCCTTGAGGAGCTGGACGTAGCGATTGACCCGCTCAAGGACGGGATCGATGATGAGCGCCTCTCCGCCACGGCGGCTCGCCAGGAGATAGGTGTAGGTGCTCGAGGTGCTATCGTAGAGCTGCCGGAAAATCATGTCGGTCCTCGTCCAAACCTGGGGTTTCACCGCAAAAGGGCTCAAGGGAAATGTGAGGTCGGCACCCCGTTATGGGAAGGGTAGCGGAAGGCTTCGCCTATCTATAGGTAAGTTTCCATGGAAGTCTCCGTGACCGAAGAAGCGATCTCCGTCCCCGCGGAATGGGCGCCGCAAAGGGTCATCTGGACCGCCTGGCCCGCCGACCCGGGCCAGTGGAACGATGACCTCGAAACGCCGCGCCGCGACGTGGCGGCGATGGTGCGCGCGCTCAGCCCAGGCAACACGGTCCGGCTGCTGGCGAACGGCGCCGAGGCCGAAGCCTCAGCCCGCGCGGCTTTGGGTGGGTTGGCCGAGATTGTCCCGGCGAAATACGGGGACATCTGGCTCCGCGACACGGGGCCCATCTTCGCGCGGACGCCTCGCGGCGCCATCGCACTCAGATTCAGGACCAATGGCTGGGGTGGCAAGTTCGATCTTCCGGACGACGCCACCGTCGGCGACGACATCGCCCGTCTCGCCGACGCGCCGATCCGCAGATTCGACTTCGTGCTGGAAGGCGGCGCCATCGAGCATGACGGTCAGGGCACGATCCTGACCACGCGGCAGACGCTGCTGAACGAAAATCGCAACGGCTGGACGAAAGCAGAGGCGGAAGCGGCGCTCGGCGAGGCCTTCGGCGCCAAGAAGATCGTCTGGATCGACGAAGGCCTGCTCAACGACCACACCGACGGCCATGTCGACAACATCGCCCGCTTCGTGGGCGCGGCACGCGTCGTCTGCCAGTCCCCTGCCGGCGCCGACGACCCCAACGCGGCAACCCTGGACGCGGTCGCGCGGACGCTCGAGCGCGCAACCGACGCTCATGGACGCAAGCTCCAAGTCGTCCGCATCCCGAGTGCAGGTTTGGTCCTCGATGACGCAGGGGAAATCTCGCCTGCCTCGCACATGAACTTCGTTATGGCCAACGGCGCGGTGGTGGTGCCCGTCTATGGAACCCCGACCGCCGAGCTTGCCCTCGAAGCCTTGCGAGGCGTGTTTCCCGACCGCAAGGTCATCGGCGTCTCCTCGCGGGGACTTCTCGGCCAAGGGATGTCCGGCGGCGGCTCGTTCCATTGCATCACGCAACAGGAACCCCTCTAGATGACCAAACGCACGATCACCGTGGCGGCCATCCAGACCTCTTACGGCCCCGACATGAAGGCGAACATCGCCAAGACGGAAGGGTTCATCCGCGAGGCGGCGAAACGGGGCGCGCAAGTGGTCCTGCCGTCCGAGCTGTTCCAGGGCATCTACTTCCCCACGCGGCAAGACCCGAAATGGTTCGCCACCGCCTATCCCGCGCAAGAGCATCCCGCGGTGCTCACGCTTGCCAGGCTCGCCAAGGAGCTGAAGGTGGTCATCCCCATCTCCTTCTTCGAGAAGGATGGGCCGCGTCATTACAACAGCGTGGCGGTGGCTGACGCCGACGGCGAGATCCTCGGGGTCTATCGCAAGAGCCACATCCCCGACGGACCCGGCTATCAGGAGAAATACTATTTCCGTCCCGGCGACACCGGCTTCAAGGCCTGGAAGACGCGAGCCGGCACGATCGGCGTCGGCATCTGCTGGGACCAATGGTATCCGGAAGCGGCACGCGCCATGATGCTGGAAGGCGCCGAGCTGCTGCTCTACCCCACGGCCATCGGCTCGGAGCCTTACGACCTCACCCTCGATACCCACAAGCCATGGCAGCGCGCCATGCAAGGCCATGCGGTATCGAACGCCGTGCCGGTTGTCGCCGCCAACCGCATCGGCGTTGAGGAGAACGACGGCGCGACGCAGAAATTCTACGGCCATTCCTTCATCGCCGATCATACGGGCGAAATGGTCGAGAGCTTCGGCGAGACGGAGGAAGGCGTGCTGGTCCACAGTTTCGATCTCGCCGAGATCGCAACCTATCGCGCCGAATGGGGCTTCTTCCGCGACCGCCGCACCGACCTCTACGCCAAAAGCATTTTGTGATGAGCTGGCTGCCTTCAATTGCATCCCGCTGGGCGGCCGGCGTTCTTCTCGCTCTGGCGCTCTCGGCGCTCGCCTTCCTTCCCGCGATGGGCGAGGAGGCCGCGCCAAGCAATCCGCCCAGGGCGGTGACCGATGCTGTCGCCGCCGCGCCGGCGCCCACCGATCCCGCCAAGATCGTGCTCGGCGCCTATATCAACGACATCCAGGAGCTCGACTTCAAGACCAACAGCTACGCCATCGATCTCTATGTCTGGTTCCGCTGGAAGCCCGGCGACATCGATCCCAGCAAGACGATGGAGTTCATGAACCGCTATGCGCCGGACGACGACGTGCGCAATGAGCTCTACGACAAGCCGAAGGCGATGCCGGACGGCAGCCTCTATGCCATCATCCGCAACCAGGGCCGGTTCTCGACCAAGTTCCAGCTCGAGAAATATCCCTTCGACACACAATTCCTGTCCGTCTTCATGGAGGACACGATTGCCGACGCGAGCAGCCAGGTCTACGTGCCGGACGCCGAAGGCGGGGTCACCATCAATCCGGATATCACGTTGCCAGGGTTCAGGGTCGGCAAGCCGGTGATGCGCATCGTGGCCAAGCCCTATCCGACAAATTTCGGCGATCTTTCCGACCCCGAGGCAACGGCCTATTCGCGCGCGGCGCTATCGATCCCGGTCACGCGCCCGCTGGTCGCCATGTCGATCAAGACCTTCGTGCCGATCGGGCTGATCGTGGTCTGCGCCGCGCTCGTGTTCTTCGTGCGGCCGCGTTACGTCGAGGGTCGCATCGGCCTTGGCATCACCGCGCTTTTGACTCTGGTCGCGCTGCAGCTGACCTCTGGCGCGGCACTTCCGGACGTCGACTATCTGATGATGATCGACAAGGTCTACCTCCTTGCCTACGTCTTTATCATCGTCTCGCTGATGCACGTCGTGGCGACGTCATGGCGGGGCGCCGATGCGAACGCCGAAATCTCCATTTCGCACGGCGACCGGATTTGGGTTGCCGTGCTCATAACGGCCTATGTCGGGGCGAATATCACCATCGCCTGGTCGGCCCTGCGCGCGGGCTAGCCGCTAGCTCGCCCTCATAGCCGTGAGGAAGGTGCCCGCTTCAGGCAAACGCCGGCACCAGCACCCTTCCGAAATCTAACAGAATGACTCCAAATCCAACCGATACCGTGCGGTATCGGAAGGCACTAGATAGCTAGGCACCGGAAGTTTACCGCCATGACCGCGACGAAGTGACAAGATGAGGCACACATGACCGAGCAACGCCCGCCCCTTCCCCCTTTCACGCTCGAGACCGCCATCGAGAAGGTGCGCAAGGCCGAGGACGCCTGGAACACGCGCGAGCCGAGCGTGGCACTCGCCTATACGCAAGACACCGTGTGGCGAAACCGCGCCGAGTTCCTCAAAGGCCGGGAGGAGATCATAGCGTTCCTCACGCGCAAATGGGCCCGCGAGCTCGACTATCGCCTGATCAAGGAGCTGTGGACCTTCCGCGAGAACCGCATCGCCGTGCGCTTCGCCTATGAGTGGCACGACGACAGCTTCAATTGGTTCCGCAGCTACGGCAACGAGAACTGGGAGTTTGAAGCGAACGGCCTGATGCGCCACCGCATTGCCAGCATCAACGACCTGCCGATCGCCGAGAAGGATCGCAAGTTCCGTTGGCCGCTCGGCCGCCGCCCTGACGACCACCCCTCTTTGAGCGATCTCGGTCTCTAAGGAATTTCTCATGGACGAGCCCAGCACCTATTCCAGCGACGTCGCCTTCACGCCTTCCGTCAAGGCGATCCAGACGCGCAAAGGCTCGCGCCGTGGCTACGCGAATGTGGAGCAGCGCGGGTCGTGGCAGACCAGCATCACGCCCGATCTCGCCCATTTCATCGAAAGCCAGATCAGCGTCTTTTTCGGCACGGCAAGCAAGGATGGCCAGCCCTATATCCAGCACCGCGGCGGCCCGCCCGGCTTCCTCAAGGTGCTGGACCAAAGCACCATCGGCTTTGCCGACTTCACCGGGAACCGGCAATTCATTTCGCAAGGAAATCTCTCGGATAACCCCAAGGCCATTCTCTTCCTGATCGACTATGGCTTAAGGCAGCGCGTGAAGATCTGGGGGACCGCGCGCGTCGTCGAAGGCAATCCGGAGCTGATCGCCAAGCTTATGCCTGAGGGCTACAAAGCGCGGCCCGAGCAGGCGATCCTCTTCACCGTCACCGCCTGGGATGCGAACTGCCCGCAGCACATCCCGCTCCGCTTCGAGGCCACGCAGGTGGCGGCGATGCTCGCCGAGCGCGACGCGCGGATCAAGGCTTTGGAGGCCGAGCTGGCGCGGCTCAGGACGGCCGGGAACGCGCCCTAGGGGCTGCTTGTTTAGGGTGACGTCGTGACTGTCACGCAGGCGCGGACCTACCCGTGTGCTAAGATCGAAAGCGGCATTCCCCCTCCACCGAGACGTGACGATGAGCATCATCGAGACCCGACACGAGCAGATGTTTCCCGTGCTTGACGCCGCGCAGATGGAGCAGGCCAAGCGCTTCGCCAGCGGCCCCGCACAGGATTTCGCACCCGGCGATGCCGTTTTCGACGTTAGCAAACCAAATGCACCGGCGTGGCTTGTGCTCAAGGGCTCGATTGAGGTGACGCGCCGCGACGCTCTCGATCGCGAGGTCACGATCACCACCCATCGCGCCGGGCAATTTTCTGGCGAAGTCAACCAGCTCGCCGGGCGGGGATACCTCGCCACCGGACGGGCGGGCCCTGAAGGTTGCACCGCGCTGCCGTTCGATGGCGTCCATGTGCGGGCCCTGATGGTCGGCTCCGCCGAAATCGGCGAGATCATGATGCGCGCGTTCATCCTGCGGCGGGTCGGACTCATCGAGGAGGGTGGCGCAGGGTCAGTCCTTGTCGGTAATCCGGGCACGCCGGACCTCGTCCGGCTCGAAGGCTTCCTCCGCCGTAATGGCTACCCTTACGCGATGCTCGATGCTTCCACCGAAGACGGCGGCCGCGCTTTGGTCGAACGCTTGGGTATTCTGCCGGAGGAGTTGCCGCTCCTCGTCTGTTCGAACGGCACGGTGCTGAAGCGGCCCACCGATGCGGAAGCCGGCATCTGCCTCGGCATCACGCCCGAGCTCGACCCGGAAATCATCTACGACGTCGCCGTGGTCGGCGCCGGCCCCGCGGGGCTCGCGACCGCCGTCTATGCGGGGTCAGAGGGCCTCTCGGTGCTCGTGCTCGACCAGAGGGCCTTCGGCGGACAGGCTGGCGCCTCGATGCGGATCGAGAATTATCTCGGCTTCCCCACCGGCATCTCGGGCATGGCGTTAGCGGGCCGCGCCTTCAACCAGGCGCTCAAGTTCGGCGTCGAGATCGCCATTCCGCTCGAGGTGGCGCGGCTCGATTGCGGCGATTCGGCTGGGCCCTTGCGGCTCGAGCTCAATAATGGCGGGGTGGTACGCGCCCGGACCGTGGTGGTCGCTTCCGGCGCACGCTACCGCCGGCCCCCGATCCCGAACCTGTCGATCTTCGAAGGCGCCGGCATTTCTTATTGGGCTTCGCCGGTGGAGGCGAAGCTCTGCGAAGGCGAGGAGGTGGCCCTGATCGGTGGCGGCAACTCGGCGGGACAAGCCGCGGTCTACCTCGCGCCCAAGGTCAAGCAGCTGCATCTCGTGGTGCGCGGCGAGGGCTTGGAAGCTTCCATGTCGCGCTACCTCATCGACCGCATCAAGGCCCTCCCCAACGTCGAGCTTCACACCAGGACCGAGATCGTGGGACTCGAAGGCGACCAAGCCACCGGGCTCACCGGCGCGGTGTTCCGGGACAAGACCACGGGAGCGACCCATACCTGCCCCTTGCGCCATCTCTTTTTGTTTATTGGCGCCGATCCGAACGCGAGCTGGCTCAATGGCTGCGTCGCCGTGGACGATAACGGCTTCGTGGTCACCGGGGAGCCATTTGCTCAAGGGAACGGCGCGATCAGCCGCCCTGCCCTGCCGCTCGAGACCAATCGGCCCGGCGTGTTCGCCATCGGCGACGTGCGGGCGGGCTCGACCAAGCGCGTGGCTGCTGCCGTCGGTGAAGGCGCCGCGGTCGTGGCGCAGATTCACAGCGCGCTCGCGGCGGAGGCGTCAGCGGCCGCCTGACAAACGCAACGTCCCTAGCCGGATCAATCAGGGGATGGCGACCATCACGTCGGACGACTTGATCACGGCGTGGACCTTGTCGCCGACCTTCAGGCCCAATTCGTCGACGGACTCGTTGGTGATGGAGGCGGTCACGATGGTCCCGCTCACGTCAATGCGCACATGGGCGGTGGTGGCGCCCTTCTTGATGTCGACGATCTTGCCGGGAAGCGCGTTACGTGCAGAAATCTTCATGACCGATCCTTTGAGCTGGCGACCGAGCGCCACAGCATAAGACACTGTATCGCCCCAGATATAGGTGTATGTCAAACCCATGAGCCCCGAGCAGGCAAGGCGGCCAAAAGCCAAGGCGCCCGCGTCCAGGACGCCATCCCTGGCCACGATGCTGCATGCGCGGGTTCTCCGGCACGACTCCCATCATGGTCTGTCGACGCTGTTCTTTGGCGATGGCGAGCTGCGCGTGCCGCTCGTCGACGCAGCCGTCGACTCCGGCGTGAAGGTGACGATCTACGCGCGCGACGTGTCGATCGCCTTGTCGCGTCCGATGGATGTGTCGATCACCAATCGCCTGCCCGGAACCATCGTGGCGATCGAGCCGCTCGCCTTGCCATACGTGCGCGTCACCATCAATCTCGGCACCACGCCTATCGATGCTCTGGTGACCACGGAGTCCGTCGAGCGGCTGGGGCTCGAGCTTGGCCTGCGCGCCTGGGCCATGATCAAGACCGTCGCGATCGGGAAAGACGCGGTTGAGGCGCAAGACCTTCCCCAGCCTCGCCGCTGGCCCGTAGCCGATAGGATGGATTGAGCGAGGCGTTAAGCTCGGCGAGGCTCTGCGCGCTCGCGCTCCGCGAGCGCCGTTCCATGGACCGGTAAAGCGCGACCAGCCGCTCGCCGAAGTCGGTCAATTGCGCGCCGGCGCCGCGCCGCCCGGGAAAGGTGGCGAACACCGGCGTCTCGAAGGTCCGGTTCAACGCATCGACCATCAGCCAGCATTTGCGATAGGAGACGCCGGTTGCCCGGCTCGCCGCGAGAATGGACCGCTCGCTGCGAATGACCTCGATGAGCGCCAGGTCCTCGGGGGTGAGGCTCCCACCATTGGCGAAGCTGACGATCACTTCGATTTTGGAAGGTTGAGAGGCCACCGTCACACTCTCCCTTGGCGCTGCGAGGCGAGCGCCGCAAAATCCCGGTCAAGTCTAGCCGACCGCGCGAAGCGCGTCCCCCATTTTGGTCCGCGACCACCACGCCGCCACACTCTCGGGATCGGCCGACAAGAACACCGATAGCGGCCCGGCGAAGAGGTGCCAAGCCTCCGTCATGGCCGGCGACACGGCCGTCAGCACCGGCAATCCGCCGGCCGCGGCGGCGCGAAATGCGTCGGTCAGCCCGCTTCGCTGCGCCTCCTGCTTGCCGAACTTGCTGAGGATGACGAGATCGGCGCCGAAGGCGATCGCACGCTCCACGCCTGCACAAGCTTCGGCAAGGGCGCCAGCGTCGAGATTGCATGAGGTCGATCCGGGTCCGAGATTTTGCGAGATGGAGGTGACCGTTCCGGTCGAGAGGTCGCGCAAGGCAAGCCGCCGGCAGCCGCCCGCCGGTTGCGCCGCCGCCATCTCGACGACGCCGGCCACCCTGAAGCCCTGCCGGGCCACAAGCGCTGCAAAGTCGCCGAGGAGCGCCTGAATTTGCGCACTCGCAGCCCCTTGCAACGCCGCGATCCGGTGAGCCTGCGGCAGGTTGGCGATCGAGGTCATGCCGATCCCTTGAGGCAGGCGTCGGTCACGGGGCTTTGCGTCTGATTGAGGCCGATCCAGGCAGCGACCTTGACGGCATCGAACCCGGCCTCGCTTCGGTCTCCCACTTGCATCAATGGCCGCCGGATCAGGAGCGGGTCCTCGATCATGAGAGCGAGCGCCGCCTCCTCACTGAGCTCGCTTGGCCTGATCTCGCCCGACTTGATGCGAGGAGAGGCGCCATCGAACCACTCGGGCACGGGCCTTGCCCCGAAAAACAATCTGAGCGTCGCCGCGGTCCAGGGCTCGGCGAGGAGATTGCGCGGCTCGACATCGTGTCCCGAGGCCACGAGCAACGCCTTTTGCCGCGCATTGCCGCCGCAGCCTGGCTTTTCGTAAAAGATCACCTTGGCCATGTGCGCCCTACTCCCTTGTATTGGCCTAGCTGCGATAGGGCCCGATCAGGGCCTCGAGCCTTACGCTCTCCGCCGCATAGAGCCGCATCGCCTCGAGCGTCGCTTGCCCGATGGCGCGGCCGCGCTCGTCGATGCCGGTCCATTTGGCGCGGGCCCCGCGCGGATCGATCTCAAGCAGCTTCACCCCTTGGGGAACGCGCGTTGCATCGCGGACGATCCCCCTGACCCTGCCGTCAATCGGCGCCTGGACGGTCGTGCCGTCCAGATGGCCGATCACGAATCCTTTGAACACGCGCATGCCGATCTCGATGGGCGTATGCCAGCGCCCCTCACGGCCCGAATAGACGAAACGCTCCTTGCCGATGCCCCCCAGCAGCGGCGCCATGCCGTCCGCCAGTTCGGTCTTTCCGTGCATGACGATGGTGCCGTTTGCTACCGGGCGGGTTTCGATGGCGACATCGCAATTGACGCCCACGGCGAAGTTGGGGCCAAGACCGACGGTCAGCCGCACGATGCCGCGCAGGTCAGGCGTCACCCGATGCTTCTGCATGCGGGCGTCCACCAGAACCTGAGGCGTGCGCAAGGCGATGAGGTCGCTGAGATGGAGCGGCGTCACCGCAACCCGGCGGGGCTTGGCAAGGACCGCTTCGATCTCCCGGCCGCTCTCGGCGAGCTCGCCTTCGATGCGCTCGACGACCGCCCGGTCCCCGAACAGGGCATCGTGGAAGGCCATGGCGCGGCGGATCACCGGCGGGAAAGGATCGTGGCTCAGGATGACGGAAGAGCCGCCGGCCTTGAGATGCACGGCGACCGCGGAGGCGATCTCATTGCTGCCGAGCACCAGAGCCAGCGGCTTGGTCAGGACGGGGTTCGCGGTGGAATAGACCCTGGTGTTCATGGTGTGGCCTGGCAGGACGGCTTTGTGCAAAGCAAGCCACGGGCCAACCCCCGCGCAGGAAATGATAGCTACAAGGAATCAATAGATTAGAGCCCATAACGAGACTCACCCTGACAACGCCGGGCGCCTACAATCCTATATTGTCGTAGATATAACAGGCGAGGGCGCCGCCGCTGTCGCTTTTGCGATCCTGCCGTGTCGCGGACATGACAAGGACGAGGCTGCCGCGCCGCCCGCGACCGCGGCGCCTCACTTGTTGAAGGTCGTAAGCTCGGCGCCGTCATCGGCGAAGCCACCGAAGGCCTGGCCACGGGAATTTATCGTGCTAGACAGATGCCCCCCTCATCAAAGCGCCGATTTGTGACGCTATCGACCAACCCCCAGTTCTTCGAATTGCTCACAGGCAGCTATGCGCGCTTGGTTGGAGCATCGCTCGTTCCACCGGGAAAGGACGCCGACTGGCTATACCGAGACGCTCCGTTTGCCGTGGTCGCGCACAACACCGACCCCGATCCGCTGTTCATCTACGCCAACAAGGCCGCTCAGAGATGCTTCGAATATTCGCGGGAGGAATTCACGTCGCTGCCGTCGCGGCTTTCGGCCGAAGCCCCCGATCGGGCCGAACGGCAGGCGCTGCTGGACGAAGTTGCGCTGAACGGCTTCTTGTCAGGCTATCGGGGCATCCGCGTTGCGAAGTCCGGCCGGCGCTTTATCATCGAGGACGGTGTTGTCTGGGAGCTCATCGACCCGGACGGCGTGAGGCACGGCCAGGCCGCGACCTTCCGGTCCTGGCGGGACATTTGAAATGGCAGCCCCATGGCAGGGCCTGGCCAGAGTCTCGCTCTGGTCCGCGGCCACGCGGGCTAAAGTTTGGAGTCTTGCATGAGCCGGCTTGAGCCGCTGATCTTTGTCGTCTCAGGGGAGACGTCCGGAGACAATCTCGCCGGACCGCTGATGGCTGCGCTCAAAGCGCAGACCCAAGGCCGGGTCCACTTCGCGGGAGTGGGCGGCCCGCAAAGCCAGATGCAGGGGCTTACCAGCCTCTTCCCCATGCGCGAGCTTTCCGTGATGGGGTTCGCCGAGATACTGCCGCATCTGCCGCGCCTCATCAGGCGGCTCAACGAGACGGTCGCGGCAGCGCGCCGCCTCAAGCCCGATGCGGTGGTGACCATCGACTCGCCCGGCTTCTGCTTGAGGCTCGCCCATCATCTCCGCGGATCGGGCATCCCCATCATCCATTACGTGGCGCCGCAGCTTTGGGGCTGGCGCCCAGAGCGCGCGCACAAGCTCAGGAAGCGAATCGATCATTTGATGGTGCTGTTGCCCTTCGAGGTCTCCTTTTTTACCGGCCACGGGATCCCCTGCACCTATGTCGGCCATCCTGCCGTCGAATCCGGAGCGGAGCGGGGTGACGGCGCCGCCTTCAGGGCGCGCCACGGTCTGCCGCCCGATGCGCCCGTCCTGTGCGTGGTCCCCGGCAGTCGGCATGGCGAAGTCCGCCGGCTCCTTCCTGCCTTCAGCGGCGCGCTGCGCCTTCTCAAAGAGGCCCACCCGGACCTTCACGTCGTCGTTCCGCTGGTTGAGGCGGCGGCCGAGGAGGTAAGCGCGGCGGCCCGGGATTGGCCACTGCCGGTGGTTTTCGTCACCGACATGGCGGAGCGTTTTGACGCCTTCGCCGCCTGTGACGCGGCGATGACGAAATCCGGCACGGTGACGCTCGAGCTTGCTCTCGCCAATGTGCCGATGGTGGTTGCCTACCGGGTCAGCGCGATAACCGGTTTCCTTGTGCGTCGCCTGGTCCTCGTCGAGCACGCCTCGCTGGTTAATTTGCTTGCCGGGCGCGAAGTGGTCCCGGAGCTCATGCAGGAAGTTTGCACGCCGGAAAATTTGGCAGCTTCCGTTGAGGAGCTTCTCGGCTCGGATCAGGTGCGTGAGGCGCAATATGCGGGTTTCCGCGAGGTCGTCGAGATCATGGGCGATCCCAACCCCCCGCCGAGCGAGCGCGCCGCCAAGGTTGTGCTCGATATCGTTGCGGGCGTCACGCCTCAGGCGATCGGCACGGCCACGAGGGCAAAGGTCTAGCCCCAGCCTTACTCCCCGGCCGCCGACAGGCTCGGCTCGCCTTGCACCTTCCGCAAGTGCTCCTCGATGCTCTCGTTGATCAGGCTCGCCACGCGGAGCGCCTCGCATCCGGCGCGGCCGTCCACCAAGGGCTTGGTGCCTGTGGTAATGCAGTCGAGAAAGGCCTCGATCTCGTTGGCGAGACTGTCCTGCTTTGGAATCTCATAGGACTCCATGGCGATCGCCGCGAGACCCTCGGTCATCGGATCGCCGCGCAGCCGGTATCCGGTGATGCGCCCCTCGCCGAGATCGCAGCTGAGATAGTGGTTGCGGGCAAACACGCGCATGCGCCGCTCCGTCTTGTAGGCCACGCGGCTTGCCGTGACGTTAGCGACACAGCCCGAGGCGAAGGTGATGCGGGCGTTGGCGACGTCGATCCTCTGGCCGAGGACCGGCGTGCCGACGGCGTCCACCTTAATCACGGGAGAGTCGACCAGGCCGATGATCATGTCGATGTCGTGGATCATCAGGTCGAGGATCACGTCGACCTCCACCCCCCGATTCTTCCACGGAGCGATGCGATAGCTCTCGAAATAGAGCGGCTGGGTGATGACCTTGGCGAGCGTGTTGTAGCTGCTCGAGAAGCGCTCGATATGCCCGACCTGCAGCACGAGGCTGCGCGCCTCGGCCAAGCTTGCAAGCGTGCTTGCGCTTTCCACGCTGTCGGTGATCGGCTTCTCGACCAGAATGTGCACTCCAGCGTCGAGCAGCGCGTGCGCGATCTCGTAATGGAGCGGCGTGGGCACTGCAACGCTTACGGCGTCGACTTTGCCCACGATGCTGCGATAGTCGAAGGCGGGCTCGGCGCCGAACTCGGTAGCGACCGCGCGGGCGCGCTCCTCGTTGGTGTCGACCACGGCGACCAGCTTGGCGCGCGGATTGCGCGAATAATGATCGGCATGAAAGCGCCCGAAATAGCCAGCCCCCACAACGGCGACGCGAATCTGGTCTGCCATAGCCCCTACCTAACCGCTACTCGGCGGCGACCCCTGCCTTCAGCGATCGCACCGCGGCGCGAACCGCGTCGATGACGAGGTCTTGCGTGTCCTCGGCGAGATAGGCGTGCATTGGCAGACTGATCACATGCTTAGCCAGCCATTCCGCCTGAGAAAGACCGCCCGGCGCCATTGGAAACTGCCGGTAGGCCGGCAGAGCATGCAGCGGGCTCCCATAATGGATCGCCGTCGGCACCCCGGCCTCGCGGCACGCTTTGGCGAGGTCGTCGCGGCGCTCGGTGACGATGGTGTACTGGGCCCAGACGGAGGTGGCGCCAGCCATCAGCCTGGGCACCTGAACGACCGAGCCGAGACCTTCCCCGTAGCGCTCGGCGCTTGCCTGCCGCGCCACAATCTCCTGCGGAAACACGAGCAGCTTCTCCAGGAGAATGGCAGCTTGGATGGCGTCGAGCCGGCTGTTGAGACCGACCTGCCCGCATTCCGACCCATCGGGGTGCCTTCCGTGGCAACGGATCGCGCGCAGCAATTTGGCCTTGGCGTCGTCATCGGTGAAGATGGCCCCGCCGTCGCCATAGCCGCCGAGCGGCTTTGAGGGGTAGAAGCTGGTCGCCGTGTAGGAAGCGAGCGTGCCGACCTTCTGCCCGTTGAGGCTCGCGCCGAAGCTCTGCGCCGCGTCGGCCAGCACCACGAGGCCGTTCGCCTCGGCCACACGGGCAATGGCTTGGTAATCGGCCGGCTGTCCGTAGAGATCGACCGGGATGACGCAGCTTGGCCTCAGTCCGATTCTCTTGGCCTCGCCGATGGCCGCTTCGAGACTTTCCGCGTCGAGGTTGAAACTGTCGGGACGCACGTCGACGAAGACGGGGGTCGCGCCCGCGAGCACAACCACCTCGGCCGTCGCCACGAAGGTGAAGGCCGGCACGAACACGGCATCGCCAGGGCCAATGCCCTCGGCCATGAGAACCAGCAGCAGCGCGTCGGTCCCGTTGGCGCAAGCGATGCAATGCCGGGCGCCACAGAACTCCGCAAGCCGCCGCTCGAGCTCGGTAACCTCGGGCCCCAAAATATATTGGCCGTGCTCCAGAACGGCGGTAATCGCCCGCTCGACGCGGTCGCCGATCCGCCGGTACTGCGCAGCCAAGTCGATGAAGGCCGGGGCCTGTTGCGCGCCTTTTTTACTCATGCGATGTCCCCCGAGCTCTTGCCGATTCTTATCAAGGGAAAGTCCAAAGGCTTGAGGAGATTAGGGCGACCTCGCTCGCCTCATATCCTGGATTTAGACGCAACCCCCTTAAGCTTCCTGTCAGCCGCCGACTACCATAGCATGTGACCTCGATGCAAACCTGCCGAGACGGGGCCTGAGGGCCGTTGACCGCTTGGTACCGGGAGGGCTTTATGCCGCAGTCGTCTTTCCTGAGTGCGCCGTCCCCTTCCCCGCTCGATCGCCCTTGATGCCATGCTGCTCGGCTCCGAACGACTGATCGCCTCGCATCGCCTGAACGGGCTTCGCGTTGGCGTGCTCGCCAATCCCGCCTCGATCGATCACGGCTTCGGCCACGTGGTCGACCACCTCGGCGCCTCGTCGGCCTGGCGGCTCGCAGCGATCTTCGGTCCGCAGCATGGCTTCCGGTCAGACCTCCAGGACAACATGATCGAAACCCCGCATGGGAAGGACCCGCGCCGCGACGTGCCGATTTTCTCGCTCTACAGCGAGACGCGCGAGCCGACCGCCGAGATGCTCGATCTCATCGATGTCCTTGTCATCGACCTCCAGGACGTCGGCGCGCGCATCTACACCTTCATCTACACCATGGCCAACTGCCTGCGCGCTGCCGCCCGCCACGGGCTCCCCGTCATCGTGTGCGACCGCCCCAATCCTATTGGCGGGATTGCGGTGGAAGGGCCGATGCTCGAGCCGGGCTACCAGTCGTTCGTGGGTCAGTTTCCCATCCCGATGCGGCACGGCATGACCGTCGCCGAGCTCGCGCGTCTGTTCAACGAGCATCACGGCATCGGCGCCCCGCTCGAGATCATCACCATGGAGGGCTGGTCGCGGGAGATGTATTTCGACGATACCGACATCCCCTGGGTGATGCCGTCGCCCAACATGCCGACGCTCGACTCGGCCATCGTCTATCCCGGCACCGTGCTGTTCGAGGGCACCATGGTGTCGGAAGGACGCGGCACGACGCGCCCCTTCGAGCTGATTGGGGCGCCCTGGCTCGACGGCATGCAGCTTGCGGCCCGCATGAACCGCGCGGGGATAAAGGGTGCATATTTCCGCGAGGTGGCCTTCGAGCCCACCTTCCAGAAGCATGCACAGACCACCTGCGGCGGGTGCCAGATCCACGTGACCTCGCGGGCAGATTTCGCGTCGGTCAAGGCCGGCGTGTCGCTGATCCGCGAGTGCTACGCGTCCGCGCCGTCGAAATTCAAATGGCGCGATCCACCTTACGAATATGAGCACGACAAGATGCCCATCGACATCCTGGCAGGCTCGCCCTTGCTCAGAGAGCAGATCGAGCAGCAGATCCCGCTCGAGGAGATCGCGCTGAGCTGGCGCCCGGGCGAGGCGGCATTCGAAGAAGCAAGAAAGCCCTATCTGCTCTATTGAACGCGGGGCAAAGAGCGCGCGGCCGCCATACACCGCCCGCGTCATATTGACCTCCATCATGGCGGGCTTGGACCGTGGAAGCCAGATAGCCCTTGGGCCTGCGTCCCGCCCGAGCCCCCGCTCAAAATTCGTCAGGAGCAGAAGATGAACGAGACGCACGCGAAGCCATCGCTCGACCGGCGCGGCACCGATCATGACCGCGAGGTGGCGGAGATCAATCTCTTAAGCCCGCTCACGCTCCGCGAGGTGACGCTCAAGAACCGCATCGTCATGTCGCCCATGTGCCAATATTCCGCGCATGAAGGCCTCGCCAATGACTGGCACCTCGTGCATCTCGGCAGCCGCGCGGCGGGCGGCGTGGGCCTCGTCATGGTGGAGGCCACCGCCGTCACGCGCGATGGCCGCATCTCTCCCGGCGATATGGGCATCTGGAGCGATGCCCATATCGAGCCGCTCGCCCGCATCGCGCGCTTCGTCGAAAGCCAGGGCGCCGTGCCGGGCATTCAGATTGCGCACGCCGGGCGCAAGGGAAGCTGCGCTGCGCCGTGGCTCGGCGGACGCCATCTGAAGGCCGATGAAGGCGGCTGGCCCGTCGTGGCACCCAGCGCAGTCCCCTTCAATGAAGGCGATCCGGCGCCCATTCCTCTCGATGAGGCAGGCATCGACGGGCATCGTCGCCGCCTTCGAGGCCGCTGCCGATCGCGCGCTTGCGGCGGGCTTCAAGGTCATCGAGATCCATGCGGCGCACGGCTATCTGCTGCACGAGTTCCTGTCGCCGCTCGCCAACTTTCGCAACGACATCTATGGCGGCAGCCTCGAGAACCGCATGCGGCTCCCTTTGCGTGTGGCCGAGGCGGTGCGCACGCGCGTGCCCCATGGACTTCCCGTCTTCGTGCGCAT
>JBGQMX010000024.1:0-27348 GCA_041500805.1 Methyloceanibacter sp. | reverse complement strand
GATAATCGAGATTTGTCTCAAGACCGCCGATCTCGGTCGCGTCGAGCGCCGTCTGCAATTTGCTTAAGGCTTCCTCGCGCGTGACGCCGGTCACAATGATCTTCGCCAGCATCGGATCGTAGAACGGCGAAACCTCCGATCCGCTTTGCACCCAGGTCTCGATGCGCGCATCGTTGGGCCAGGCCACATGCGTCAAAAGGCCGGAACTCGGGCGGAAGTCGCGCCCGGGGTCTTCCGCATAAAGGCGCGCTTGAATCGATGCACCCTTCGGCTCGATGCTGGTCTGGTCCAGTGGCGGCATCTCGCCTGCCGCCTGCCGCACCATCCATTCAACGAGGTCGACGCCGTTGACCTCTTCGCTTACGCCGTGCTCGACCTGGAGGCGCGTGTTGACTTCGAGGAAGTAGAACTCGTCAGTCGCAGCATCATAGAGATACTCGACGGTGCCTGCGCTTTCATAGTTCACCGACTGACCGAGACGGCACGCCGTATCCCAAAGTGCCGCACGCGTTTGGTCGGGCAAGTTCGGCGCGGGCGTTTCTTCGATGACCTTCTGGTTGCGCCGTTGCGCCGAACAATCGCGCTCGCCTAGCGAGACGACGTTCCCTTTGCCGTCGCCAAAAATCTGCACCTCGATATGGCGGGCGCGCGCGACGTACTTCTCGATGAAAATGCCGGCTTCCTTGAAGTTGTTGCGCGCTAAGCGCTCCACGCGCTCGTACAGGGGTGCGATGTCGCCGGGGGCAGTGACGAGCTCAAGTCCGATGCCCCCTCCCCCCGCCGTGCTCTTGATCATCACGGGATAGCCAATGCGCGCTGCTTCGCTCATCGCATGGGCGATGTCGCGTATGACGCCCGATCCCGGCGCCAGCGGCACGTTGGAACGAAGTGCCACCTCGCGCGCTCTATGCTTCAGGCCGAACGCACGCATGTGCGTGGGTTTGGGACCGATGAAAACGATTCCGGCCTGTTCACACGCATCCGCAAACCCTGGGTTTTCCGCCAGAAACCCATAGCCGGGATGGATGGCCTCGGCGCCCGTCTGACGCGCGGCGTCGAGGATGGCATCGACCTTCAGATAGCTTTCGGCGGCGGGCGAGGGTCCTATGGCGACCGCCTCGCCGGCCCTCATGACGTGCATCGAATGCCGGTCGGCTTCCGAGTAGACCGCCACGCTGGCGATGCCCATGCGGTCGAGCGTATGGACGATGCGACAGGCGATAGCGCCGCGGTTAGCGATGAGAACCTTGCGAAACATTTCAGGTTCCGGCACCCCAAATCAGAACTTCGATGGGCGTCGGATTGTAGGCATTGCAGGGATTGTTCAACTGCGGGCAGTTCGAAATGAGTGCGATCACATTCATATGCGCGACCAGCTCGACGTACTTGCCGGGCGCCGAAAGACCGTCGGCGAAGTTCAACTTGCCGTCGGGCGTCACGGGCACGTTCATGAAGAAATTGATGTTGTGGGTGATGTCGCGCTTCGTCAGCCCGTAATGGTCATTCTCCGCGACCGCGAGCAGAAAGCTGTCGCGGCAGGCGTGCGTCGTTTTCTTTTCGAGGGCGTAGCGCACGGTATTGCTTTCCGTCGAGCAGGCGCCGCCGATTGTGTCGTGGCGGCCGACAGTGTCAGCCGTGATCGTCAGCATTGGCCGACAAAGATCGGACTGCAGAACCGTGCCCGTGCTCAGATAAAGGTTGCCTTGCTCGCGAATGGTATCGGACGCCGAATAGCGCTCGGCAGGATCGTCGGCATTGAAGAACAGCGTGTCGGCGGCCTGATTGCCTTCGAGGTCGAGGATACGTAGCGTCTCGCCCTTGCGAACGACGTGCATCCAGTACTCTCCCGCGGGCACGACCTTGCGGTAATGCGCTAGCGCAGGATCGAGGGGGCTCTTCCTGATCATCAGTGGGCCCGCGCGCAGCAACCGATTTGGAAAATGCGGTTGTTCTCAAAGCCGCGACTGTTTTCGGGCGCCGACATTCGGCTGGGATCGTCGGCTGCGGCAGCCGGACCATCGAAAATTTCGTAGAGCACCGGCTTGCGCGGAAAGGTGGGAAGCGTGCTCAGCGGATGCGGGCAAGTGTGGAAGAGGACCAGCGTGTCCATCTCGAACCGCAACTCGACGGAGGAGCCCGCCTTCGCGCCTGCTTCGTCGAGCGCCAAAGTTCCGTCATCGGCCACGACGACTTTGCTGAACCAGTTTACATTCGATGCGAGATCGCGCCTTCCGAGGCCGTATTTCGACGCTTCGACAAGGAAGCTGTCGCGCCCATTCTGGTACCAGTCGTTACGCTGGTGCTGGTAGCTCGTCTCGCCCCACTTCCGCGCAACTGACGCCTTCGTCGTGTTGCCGCATACCGTGTCATGCCAGCCGAATGTGTCGGCTACGATCGAGCAGAAGATGCGGCCCATGTCCGAGTAGAGGCAGTGTCCCTCCGTCAGCTTGAAGCTATGCTGGCATTTCAACGTGTCGGGCGCGTTGTAGCGCTCGAGCAAGTTGAAGGGATTGTAGAAAAGCATGCCGACATTGGCGCCGCCTTCGACATCGGTGAGCCTGAGGCGGCTGTTCCGCCACAACGCAAGAGACCAGTGCTTGCCTCCCGGCAGCGTGTCCGAAGCGATGGCTGTCATCATCCTAAGCCTCCCAACGCCGGCGCCGATCGGCACCTTCTCGCCAAAGTCCGGGTCGTCCCGGGATCGAGGGGCCCGCTGGAGGCCGTCCTCCGCGGGAATCGCGACCGATCAATCTGTCGGGCCTGATGGCCCGTGGCGCGTCCAGACGGCACTGCCGGCGACCTTCTTCGGCCAAATCTCGATGTCCTTGGCGATGGAGGCCCCTTTTGCTGCAAGCGGCGCTTCCGACGGAGCTGAAATGTCACCCGAAAGCTTCGCGCCGTAGCGCTCGCGTTCTTCGGGCCGATTGCGGGGACGTTCGAAAGCAATAACTCGCGTGCCAAGTTCAAAGGCTTCGCGGAGGTCGTGGGTGACCATCACGACCGTCAGATCGGTATCGTTCCAGATGCGTTTCATCAGCACGTGGATGTCGGCGCGAATGTCGGGATCGAGCGCGCCGAACGGCTCGTCAAGCAGCAGAACCTTAGGCTTGCGCATCAGGGCTTGCGCGAGAGCCAGTCGCTGCTGCATGCCGCCCGATAGAGCGCAGGGATATTTGTCATCCTGGCCAGAGAGGCCGACGGCAGAGAGCAACTTGCGAGCTTCCGCCCGCGCGGCGCGGCTTTTCGCGCCCCACAGCCGGCCGAAGGCACGGGACAGTTCGAACTCGCGGCCGATGACGACATTCTCAAGCGCAGTTAAATGAGGAAACACCGAGTAACGCTGGAAGACGACACCTCGGTCGGAATCGGGCTCGGGCTTTAAAGGCTTGTCCGCCAGCAGGATGGCGCCGCGCGTCGGTGCCTCCTCGCCAAGAAGCATGCGCAGGAATGTCGTCTTGCCGCATCCCGAAGGTCCGACGAGGGCCAGGAAGGCGCGCGGCGCGATTTCGAGATCGATCTGTTCGAGCACGACATGGTCGCCGTATTCCTTCCACACCTTATCGAAGACGATGGCGCTCACTCCGACCTCGCTTGCGCAAACCAAGGGAAGGCTTTGCGCTGGAGGATACGGAGGCTGAGGTCCATGAGGAAGGCGAGCAGCGTGATCCAGGCAACGTAGGGCAAGATGACATCCATCGCGAGATAGCGCCGCATCAGAAAGATGCGGTACCCGAGGCCGGAATCGGCCGCGATCGCTTCACCCGCGATCAGGAAGAGCCAGGCCGGACCAATTTCGAGGCGGACGGAATCGATGAGCCGGGGGAGGATCTGCGGCAGCACAACGCGCGACGCAATTTGTGCCGAGGAGGCGCCGAGCGTTTGTGCCTTGATCAGCTGCTCGCGCGGGATGTCGCCGACGCGTAAGGCAATGTCGCGGACGAGCTTCAAAGTCGTGCCGATAACAATCAGCGTAATCTTCGACGCATCGCCCAAGCCCATCACGATGAACAAAATCGGTAGCAGGGCAAGGGGTGGCACCATCGAGAGCACGGCGATAACCGGTCCGAATGTCGCTCCCACTATCGGCAGCAGACCGATGGCGATGCCGACGACGAGGGCGAACACCGCCGAGATGGCAAGCCCCGTCAAAAGCCTCGTCAGGCTTGCCGCCGTATCCGACCACAGCAGGTAGGCGCCCGTGCGCACGTCGGCTTCAAAGGCATAGCCGCACAAGGCTTCGCCCATGGTGCTGAAGCTGGGCAGGAGCTTGTCAGTGGGATTGTCGGCGAGGCGAATTCCCGATCCGACGACATAAGCAAGCAACAGCACAAGGAATGGCAGTAGAGCGAGGGCCAAGCCCCACGCCCGGTTTGGACGCAGATTGATCGCGCGCATGGTGCCCCGCCTACCGGCCGCCTCTCGCGACGAGGCCTAGAGTTTCCCTTCCGCGGCCTCGGTCATGTAGGTCGCGTCATAGCGAAACTTCACATTGCCTTTGTCGCCGAACACGGTCTTGTCGGGGAACTCGACCCCCACCGCCCCCTCGCTCTTGGCGTCCTTGCCGAGCAGCGCCTTCTCGAACAGAAACTTCGAGACGCGGTCGGTCGTGGTCTTCAGTTCGCCGCTGGTCGTGAACGCGACGGCATCCTTCGGCTCAGAAAACAGCTTGGTGGTGGCGAGTTGTTCTTCGAAGCCCTTGAGGTCAGTGCCCGAGGCTTTCGCCATCGACTCCTTCGCTTTGGTGTCGGACTTCATCGTGGCGAGAGTTTCATACCAGATGCCGGCGAGGGCCTTGGCAAACCTCGGGTTATCTTTCAACACTGCCGAGTTGACGACCATGAGATCGATGATCTCGCCGGGAATCCGTGAGCTGTCGAACACCTCCTTGGCGTCTGGGGATTCAAGGATCGTCGAGACGATCGGCTTCCAGGTGACGACTGCCGTCACTTCCGGCGTTTTGAAGGCGGCCGCCATGTCGGCATCCGACGTGTTGACGACCTTCAAATCCTTTTCTTGGGCCTTGATGCTCTCGAGTGCGCGCGCCAGCAAATAATGCGATACGGAGAATTCCACGAGGTTGACGTTCTGACCCAGGATATCTTTGAGCTTGTCCTTGTTTTTCAGGATCACGGCGTCGTTGCCGTTCGAGAAGTCGCCGACGATGACGGCCGTGGTGTCGATGCCGCCGGCCGCAGGAATTGAAAGCGCATCCATGTTGGTAATCGTCACGGCGTCGAATGCGCCTGCGGTGTATTGATTGATCGATTCGACGTAGTCGTTGAATTGCTTGACCTCGATGTTGATACCGTATTTGTCGGCCCACTTTTTCACGATGCCCGAATCGACGGCGTAGCCCCACGGCATCCAGCCGACATAGATCGACCACGCGACTTTGAAGTCTTTCTTTTCTGCAGCCAGTGCTGGCGAGAGCGCGAGTCCTGCGACGGCGGCGGCGCCGATCAGAGCTTGGAGAACCTGTTTGAAGGAACGGCGCATCGGCACCCCTCTTGAGCTTGCGTTGACCACATTTGCGGCCGCGTCGGGCTTCGATACGGGAGCGGAAAGACCTCGAAGAAACGGAGCGGAGGCCTGTCCGTTCGAGTGCCGAAGCATCTCGCGGTATAGGTCTCCCGGGCTTTTATCCCGCCGTGGCTCCGCCTCGAATGGTTACGAGACGGGAGAGCCTCTCTCGGACCTGACGCTTTGGCGAAGCCGGAACCCTAGAGGCGTTATGTCGAGCGCGTTGCATACGTCATGCCACTCTCTCAGCGCAAAGACATGGGCTAAAATTCGTCGAGATCGTCGCTGTCGAGCAGCCGCGCTGCCGCGTCGTTGCGCAGTACGCCCAAAACGTGAGCAGAGCTCCTTTGCTACGGTGGCGCCGAGCGGCGCGCCTATCTCCTCGCCGAGTAGAGCTGAATGGGCAACTATTTGCGCAGCTGGTCCGCCTCGATTGTGGCTCTTTAACTCGACGTCGCCCCGGCTCAGGTTCGAGCTAGCCCGGCGGGCAGTCAGCTGGCGAACGAGCGGCGAAGGTTGGACGGAATGACGCCGAGCTCGTCTTCGGGGATGACGTCCACCTCGACCTTCAGCGCCTGTTCACCGGGCGCCAGCATCACGCCGTCGATGGGGGCGACATCAGCGTAGTCGCGCCCGGTCGCCAGGGTGATGTGATCATCCTGCACCAGGATGGCGTTGGTGGGGTCGAAACCGATCCAACCTCGTTCCTCTCCACACCACAGCAACACCCAGGCATGGGTGGCGTCGCCGCCTTCCAGACGGGGCCGGCCCGGTGGGGGAATGGTGCGCAGATAGCCGCTGACATAGGCGGTAGGCAGGCCGAGACCGCGCAGGCCCGAGATCATGATGTGCGTGAAGTCCTGGCAGACGCCGCGACGGGCCGCAAATGCCTCGCCCGGCGGCGTCGAAACGTCAGTGGCCTCAGCGTCGTAGGTGAAGTCCCCGCGCATGCGGGTCATCAACGCGGCCGCCGCCTCGATGATCGGCCGGCCGTGGGGAAAGCTTGCCCTCGCGTAGTCGGTGATCGCCGGCAGGATGGGCGTCCGAGCGGTCGGATAGAGATAGGCGGCTGGGCTGTCGGCCCCGAGCGCCGCGGTCTCAAAGCTGCGCGCCCGCACAGACTCCCAAGCCGGGCTGTCCGCCGGGGACTCTATTGGCGGCGCATGCACGTCGACCCGATATTTGCCCTCGATGATCAGCGCCCGGTGGGGCTGGTCGATCATCACCGTGCGCACCTGTTCGTCGAACGGGCCGGTTCGTTCAACGCTGTGCGAGGGCTGAGGCGTGATGGTGATGGCGTTCTCCAACACCGTCTGGGCGGCCGAGGACTGCGGCGTCAGGCGCAGCACGCACCGCGCAAACGTCACCACGCCTTCGTAGCTGTAGGTCGTCCGGTGACGCACGTTGTAGATCACGCGAGTGCGGCGAGTTTGATGGTGGGAACAGCGTTGGCGCCCTGCAGAAAATAACGACCGGCGACTGCGTTGGAGAGCCGCATCAGTGCCTGTTCGAAGGCGAGCATCTTGTCGGCGGTGAGGCCGTCCGCATCCTCGGTCTCCACCTGAGCGGCGAGCGGAAGCAGGATTCTGTTGGGCTCCTCCAGCATCCCGTCGTCCAACAGGGAAGGCAGGGCGGCCAGGTGGTCCTTCAGGGCGACAACCTGGAAAGCCAGCGACCACGTATTGAAGGGATCGAGCATGACCATGTCGCGCACCGGCGTCAGCGCCAGTCCGACGAGGTAGCGGGCGCGGTAGGTAATCTGGCTATCGGCGAGGTCGAGCAGCAAGTCGAGGTCGTCGATGGTCGCCGCGCCGTCGGCGAGCGCCCGGGTGAAGCGGCAGGTGTTGATCCCGCGCTCGATCCTCCGTCCCATATCGAGGAAGCGCCAGCCCGCGCCTCGGTTCATGTTCTCTTGCGCCAAGCCGGACAGGGCGGCGAGGATTTGCAGCGCGCTTTCAACTTGTTGGAGAACTTCTGCTTCCGACAACAAATTCCGTGCGCCCTCGCGAAGGCGGCCCTCCAGTTTGAGCAGCAAGGTCCAGAAGTCGGCAGACAATCGTTCGCGCATGCTCGAGGCCGTGCGGCGGGCCTGGCGGACCAGGTCGATGACCGAGCCGGACGCGTCCTGGTCGTGCAGAGCATCATTGGCGGCGTCCAACGCCCGGCGCCCCAGGGCCTCTTCGTCCAAGGCGCCCCAGGCGACCAGAAGTTGTTGCAGGCGGTCAAGGGTCTCGCCAGCGCTATGGAGGGCGGCGTCGGAGTCCATCAGGCTGGTGCACAGGCTGCGCACCAGACGCAGGGTGGCCTCGGCGCGCTCGAGATAGCGGCCGAGCCAGAACAGATTGTCGGCGGCGCGGCTGGGCAGGTGGCCGAGAATCCGCCTGACCTTCACGTCGTCGGTGCTGGCGAGCAAGGTGACGCGTTCGACCGGCTTGTCGGCGATGACCCAGACATCGGACGTGCGCGCGCCCTCACCCATGGAGATGGCTCGGACATCGGGCCGGTCGGAGGTGCGGCAGAACCCCCCTGGCATGATGCGCATGCCCTCTGGCGTGGCTGCGGCGTAAACTCTCAAAACGAAGGGCGCGGGCTCCAGGCGGCCGTCGCGCAACACCGGCGTGGTCGACAGTCGGACCACCTCCTGACCGACGAAGTCGCCGGGCCGGTCGTTGAAGCGCGCGAGGAAGGCCGCGCGTTCCTGGGGCGACAGGTCGGCCATCAGGCGCGGCCTCGACGAGGTCCCGTCCGGCCCTGGGCCATTGAAGGCGGGCGCGATCACCCGGTTGTCCAGATCGCTCTCGACCAGGTCCCGTTCGGCCGGCTGGCCGCACCACCATGTCGCGACGTTGGGCATCGTCAGCTCTTCACCCAGCAGCCGGCGACAGAGCTTCGGCAGGAAGCCCAGCATGGCCTTGGATTCCAACACGCCGGAGCCTGGCATGTTGAGCACCACCACGCCGCCGCTGCGGATCGCCTCGAGCAAGCCAGGCACGCCCAGCCGCGAAGCGCTGTTGAGTTCGAGCGGATCGATGAAGTCGGCGTCGACACGGCGCAGGATGACGTCCGCTCGTTTCAGCCCCGCGATGGTGCGCACGTAGGCGCGGCCGTCGCGAACGACCAGATCGTCGCCTTCGACCAGCAGGAAGCCCAGGTACCGCGCGAGATGGGCCTGTTCGAAATAGGTTTCGCTGAACGGGCCGGGGGTCAACAGACATATTCGCGGATCGCTGCGGGCGGCGGCGGCGGCCAAGCCTTTGCGCAACTCGTCGAAGAAAGAGGCCAGACGCTGGACGTTCATCGCGTTGTAGAGGTTGGGATAGGCGCGCGAGAGGACGAGGCGGTTCTCCAACGCATAGCCGGCCCCCGACGGCGCCTGGGTGCGGTCGTCCAGCACCCACCAGCGTCCGTCCGGGCCGCGGCCGAGATCGGCGGCGTAGAGTTGCAAGTAGCGTCCGCCAGGCGGCTTGACCCCCCGCATCGCTCGGACGAAGTCGTTGCTGCCGGTGACGGCGGCGGCCGGTAGCGCACCATCGGCCAACAGGCTCGCCTCGCCATAGAAGTCCTGCAGCAGCGCTTCCATCAGTCTCGCCCGCTGCTCGACGCCAGCGGCGATCTGCGCCCACTCGCTCTCGCCCAAAATCAGGGGCAGCGGGTTGATCGGCCAGCTCCGCTCGTTTTCCTCGCCATAGATCCGGTAGGAAACGCCGGTGTCGCGGATATGCCGAGTGGCCAGGCTGAAGCGGCTCTTGAACTCGCCTTCCTCGTATTCGGCGAAATCGCCGAGGAAAGAAAGCCAGTAGTCGCGGGGGCGTCCGGTCGGATCCAACAGCTCGTCGGGCACGCCCGATAACGGCCGATAACCCCGCAGCCAACCGGACAGGCGACCCGCGGCGGACGAGCCGAGGTCCTCGCGTCTGCGGACTGCACTGGGGAGCTCAGGGGCCAACACGGGTCCTCAGATCGAGGGTTATCGGAAATTCGCCCGTCACGTCCGTGGGCGGCGGCGTCACGATCCCTGGGCTGTGCCCATGCTTCACGAACCGCGCATCGCGACGCGCCTGGGCTTCATACGAATTGACCGGAAATGTATCATAGCTGCGCCCGCCAGGGTTGGCGACATGGTAGACGCAGCCGCCCAGCGATCGGTTGTTGGCGCGATCGACGATGTCGAAGGTCAAAGGCGCGTGGACCGGCAAGGTCGGGTGAAGCCCGCTGGGTAACTTCCAAGCCTTGTAGCGAACGCCAGCGACGGCCTCCATCGACACGCCGGTCCCGGTCATCGGCAACGGTCGGCCGTTGCAGGTGATCACGTAGCGCTCCGGATTGAAGCCGCTCGCCAACACTTGCAGCCGCTCGACCGAGGAATCCACAAAGCGGACCGTGCCTGACCCGGAGCCTTCCTCGCCCATCACGTGCCAAGGCTCCAGTGCCTGGCGCAGCTCGAGGCCGACGCCTCCGTACTGGACGCGGCCGTGCACTGGGAAGCGAAACGCTCTCTGCGCCTCGTACCATTGCGGATCGAAGGTGTAGCCCGCCCGGTTGAGGTCGGCCATGACGTCGAGGAAATCGCTCCAGACGAAGTGCGGCAGCATGAAGCGGTCGTGCAGGGCCGTGCCCCATCGTACCAGGCGGCCGGTCTGCGGCTGCCGCCAGAACCAAGCGATCAAGGCCCGGATCAGGAGCTGCTGGGCGAGGCTCATCCGCGCGTCCGGCGGCATCTCGAAACCGCGAAATTCGAGCAGGCCCAGTCGCCCGGTCGGCCCGTCCGGCGAATAGAGCTTGTCGATGCAGATCTCGGTGCGGTGGGTGTTGCCGGCGACATCGGTGAGCAGGTTGCGCAACAGCCGGTCCACCAGCCACGGCCCCACCGGGGCGGCGTCGTCGGGCTGCGGGATCATGCCGAGCGCGATATCCAGTTCGTAGAGCACGTCGTGGCGGGCCTCGTCGATGCGCGGGGCCTGGCTGGTCGGCCCGACGAACAGGCCGGAAAATAGGTACGACAGCGCCGGATGGCGCTGCCAATAGAGCAGCAGGCTTTTCAACAGGTCGGGTCGGCGCAGGAACGGCGAGTTGGCCGGGCCGGAACCGCCGACAACCACGTGGGAGCCGCCGCCGGTTCCGGTGTGCCGCCCATCGATCATGAACTTGTCAGCGCCGAGCCGACACGAAGCTGCATCGTCATAAATGCCGGTGGTGATCGCGACCGCTTCCCGCCAATCGCCGGCCGGCTGAATGTTCACTTCGATGACGCCCGGATCGGGGGTCGCCTTCAGATAGGACAGCCTGACATCGTCGGGCGGGGTGTAGCCTTCGATCCGGACGGGCGTCCCTTCGGCGGCGACCTCCAGGTGGGCGACCAGCTCGAGGTAGTCCTCCAGCCGGGCGAGCGGCGGCATGAACACGGACAGCACGCCATCCCGCGGCTCGATCGCGATCGCTGTCCGTACCACCGGCTTTTTTGCCCGTACCACCGGCCTTTTGGCCCGGCCGCCGCGCGCGGCTGGCGGGGCGGCTGAGGGCGCAGCGCGATAGATTGCGTCGAAACTCGGCAGCGGTCCGCGGTCTTCATAGGGGTCCAGGGGGGTGATGTACGGATAATCCTTGGGCTTGACCGGCGGCAGCGCGCCGAACGGCAGCCGCAAGCCGATCGGCGAGTCGCCGGGTACCAGGTAGAGGCGTCCGCGCCTGAACCGCCAAGCCTCGCTGAGCCAGCTCGCGCCCTCGGCCCTGGTGTGCGCGCGACGTAGCGGCAGGACGTAGCCGACCGGCTTCGAAAGCCCGCCCGCCATGGCCCGGCGCAGGGTGTTCCGGGATGGCGCGTTGTCGATTTCGGCGTCGTCCAGCTCGACGCCCGGCGGAAGATCGCCTTCGGCCTTGATCCAGTGAAGCGGATCCTCGCGCGCCGGAAGAGCGAGAGCTGGGTCCACGCCCAGCCGGCCCGCCAGCCGCCGGATCAGGGCCAAGGCGTCGGACGCCGTCGGCGGCTTCACCCTTGGCGTCCCGGCCTGGGCTGCGCCACGCCAGACCGGCTGGCCGTCGCGGCGCCAGTACAGCCCCAGCGCCCAACGCGGCAGAGGCTCGCCCGGATACCATTTGCCCTGACCGTAGTGCAGCATGCCCCCCGGGCCGAAGCGGCGCTTCAGACGCTCGATCAGTTGCTCGGCGATGACCGGCTTGGTCGGGCCCGAGGCGTCGGTCTTCCATTCGGCGGCCTCGAAGTCGTCAACGGACACAAAGGTCGGCTCGCCGCCCATGGTCAGCCTCACGTCCTGGGCTTGCAGATCGGCCTCGACCCGCTCGCCAAGCTGGTCGAGGGCGTCCCAACCGGCGTCATCGAACGGCCGGGTGATGCGTATGGTATCGACCAGCCGTGAGACTTTCATCTCGAACTCGAAGGCGGTCTCCGCCATGCTCACCGCGCCGGTGATGGCGGCCGACGACCGGTAGTGGGGCGAAGCCGCCAGCGGCAGGTGCCCCTCGCCGCACAGCAGGCCGGAGGTGGCGTCAAAGCCGATCCATCCCGCGCCTGGAATGTAGACCTCCGCCCAGGCGTGCAGGTCCGTGAAATCGCGCCGGGTTCCGAGGGGTCCATCGATCGGATCGATGTCGGCCTTGAGCTGAATCAGGTAGCCGGAGACGAAGCGAGCGGCGAAGCCCAGGCTGCGCATCATCTGGACCAGCAGCCAGGCGCTGTCGCGGCACGACCCAGATGCGAGCGACAGGGTCTCGTCGGGGGTCTGAACCCCGGGCTCCATGCGCACGAGATGGGCGACGGTCTTCGCAATCTGCGCATTGAGGCCGACGAGAAAATCGATGGTGCGCTTTCCCGCAGGCTCCAGGCCGGCGACTGCGGCCTCGAGCAGTGGCCCGCCGTCGTCGACCTCCATATAGGGCGCCAAGTCGCCGCGCAGATCGTCGGCGTAGCTGAACGGCAGGGTTTCGGCATAGGGCTCGACGAAAAAATCGAACGGATTGATCACTGACATCTCGGCCGTGAGGTCGACCGTGACGCTGAATTCCCTCGTCCGTTCCGGAAACACCAGCCGCGCCAGCCAGTTGCCGTGGGGATCCTGTTGCCAATTAATGAAGTGGTTCGACGGCGTGATCTTCAGCGAATAACTGGGAATCCGCGTACGGCAGTGCGGCGCGGGCCGAAGGCGCACGACCTGCGGGCCCAGCTCCACCGGCCGGTCGTAGTGGTACCGGGTCACATGGTGTAGTGCAGCGACGACCGACAGGGCGACCTCCTGGTTCGTAGGCAGGGCTTCATTGCGGCGCCATTCCTAATGACAAAGTCCGCGCCACCAAAAGGCTGAGCAACCCCGAGGCTCCTTGGTGGATCGTCGAGGCTGTCGACCTGAAGCAGGCCAAATTGGACTGCATCCAGCATCTGGTGAGCATGATCTTGTATGAAGGAGTTTATCAAGATGAAGTGGCTTTGCCAGCGCGTGTCCATAACACGGACTACATACGGGGACCGATTCCCACGCGGATGTATGTTCCATCGATGGGGCATCGAATTTGGCTGAGAGGTCCGGTGTCGGCATGAAGCGGACCAACTCGATGGACCGCTGTGATTTCAGCTGCTGACCCCAAGCGATATCCGCCTGCTGAGGTCATGTGATAGAATCGGAGCGTGGCCCTCCTCATCGCTCTCCATGTCCTGGCCGTCGTGGTGTGGGTCGGCGGCATGTTCTTCGCATATTTGGTGTTGCGCCAGTCCGCGGGGCCGCTCGAGCCCGAGGCGCGGCTTACACTCTGGCACCGTGTCTTCCGCCGTTTCTTCCCATGGGTGTGGTCGAGCATCGTTCTCCTGCTCGCCAGCGGCTATGGCATGATCTTCCTCTATTTCGGAGGCTTCGCGGGCGCCGGGCTGGACATCAATGTGATGCAGGGCATCGGCATCGTGATGATGCTGCTGTTCCTGCATCTGTTCTTCGGGCCCTGGCGCCGTTTTAGCGATGCCGTCGAAAAGGAGGCATTCCCCGAAGCCGGCAATCACCTGGCTCAGATTCGTCGCATCGTCGCGGTCAACCTGGTGCTCGGCCTCCTAACGATAATCGTGGGTGCGAGCGGTCGCTTCTGGTGAAGGCGCCCGGATAGATGAAATCATAAGGCCAGCTTTGCCAGTCTTCGCCGACGAAGCGCTTGTCCTGTCTAGACTTCCGGTAAACCCGTGGCTTGGGGGCGGACTTTCCTACGATTCCTAGGTCCTTAAGCCTTTCCGGCCGCGTGAATGCGGCCATCGACGAGTTCGATGATTCTGTCGCAGCGGCGCGCGAGAGCCATATTGTGCGTGACGATTAGAAAGGTCGTTCCGTTCTGCTGATTGACCTGCCGCATCAGTTCGAACACGCCGTCTGCCGATTTCGTATCGAGATTTCCCGTCGGCTCGTCGGCGAGCACGAGATCAGGGTGCATCGCGAGCGAGCGAGCGACGGCGACGCGTTGTTGCTGACCGCCCGACATGTTGAGAGCCAGATTGTTGGCGACGCTGGTCAGGCCGACCTGCTCCATCAACTTTGCCGCTCGGCCTTCAACATTGGGTGTTGGAAACCCTTGGTCAACCAGCATCGGCATCATCACGTTTTCGAGCGCTGTGAAGGCCGAGATGAGATAGTGGTATTGGAACACGAAACCTATGCTGTGGCTCCGAAGACGGGTCAACTCGGCCTCGCCTAGCGCGCTCGTATCGTGCCCGTTGATATAGAGATGGCCAGATGTCGGCCGATCGAGAAGGCCGATGATGTTGAGCAGGGTGCTCTTGCCGGAGCCGGATGGGCCCATGAGCGCGAGGAACTCGCTCCTTCGCATGGCGAGGTCAATATCGTGCAGCACCTTGGTCTCGACCGGCGTTCCGACGTTGTAGGCTTTGCAGACCTTGTCGAGCGTGAGGATTTCTTCAGCCACGTATCGCTACCACTGGATCGAGATTGGCGGCACGAAGCGCCGGCGCCATGGCCGCCGCAACGCCGGTGGTCGTCGCCAGCACTGCTGATGCGATGAACAAGGTGCGGTCGAGGATCAGCGGAAACAGTTCGCTGCCATCGACCTGCCGCGCGTAGTTGTGCCAAAACACGAGGGCCGCTGCCCCCATCGCCGAGCCGAACAGCGAGCCGAGAAGGCCGAGTAATCCGCCCTGGATCAGGAAGATGCGCAAGATCTGGCCCCTCGACGTGCCCATGGCGCGCAGGATTCCAATGTCCTTCGAGCGCTGAATCACCGAGACGACGAGAACGGCCGCGATACCGAATGCGACCGACAGGCCGACGAATAAACGGATCAAGGTGTTGGTGGTTTTCTGCGCCTGGACGGCGGTGAAGAATTGCGCATTGGTCTTGATCCAGCTGTCGGCTTCGACGGGGATCGAGGCTTGGATTTGCTGCGCAAGGGTCTCGGCTGCATAGATGTCCTGTACCGTGAGATCGATCGTCGTGACGCCCCCGATGAGATTGAGCAGTGACTGGGCGGTCCGCAGGGCGACGTAGGTGCTGCGTTGATTGGCGCCCTTGTTGCCGAGATCAACGATGCCGGTGATGGTCAAGACGCGGCTCGCGCCAGACGCGGCCTCGACGTTCAGCTTATCGCCGACCGTTGCGCCGAGGTCCTTGGCGAGTTCGGTGCCGACAATGATGTCATCGCTTGTGACGCGCGGTTCTCCCGCGACGATGTAATCCGGAAGCCTGACGATCTTGAAATAGACTGCCGGGTCCATGCCGATGATCGTGATCGCACGGCTCGCATCGCCGCGAACGGCGAGTGCCGAGCCCGACACGGTCGGCGACACGACCGTTACCTCTGGCATGGCCTGCATCTGATCGCGAATCTTCGGCCATTGGTCGATCGATAGCGTGCGCTGCGTCGGGCGTTGGATTGTCGGCGCCTCCACCTCCTTGGCACCCCTCCGCAAGGGTCGCGCGACCTCGTCGGGTGCGAGGAGCTGGATCTGAGGCTGTGATGTCAGGACGCGTTTGATGAAATTGGCCTGCAGCCCGGCAAGCATCGCCGACATGAAAACGATGACCGCGACGCCGATCGCGATGCCAGTTGTAATGAACATCGTCTGCATGCGGCCTTCCTTGAGGAAACGGATGGCAGCGATCCATTCGAATGGCATCCAGCGATTCATGGCATCACGGGCCTGATCCGCTGGCCCGTCCTCACCCCTGCCGTGCTGGGAACGGCGAGGTCGCCCTCCGCGACCCCCTCGAGGATCTCGACATGCGTGCTCGCCCTGAGGCCTAACCGGACCGGCTGCTTGTGCGCCCGATCGTCCCTCACGATCATGACCCACGGCGATCCCGTGAGCGCATCATAGATGTCGCGTAGCGGTAGAATAAGCGTGTCGCTGCGCCGCGCGACCTCAATATCGACCGAGACCGTCATGTCCTGCCGCAGATAGTCGGGCGGCTCAGGCACAGTGAGCTTGACCTCGACCGAAGCACGCGTGATGTCGATGCCCGGATTGATATAGGTAATCTCGGCGGCGAAGGTCTTGTCCGGGAACGCATCGGCTGACGCGAGCGCCTTCTGGCCGACCGCGATGAACCCGAGGTTCTTCTCATCGATCTGGAGCACGAGCTGGGCAGCGCCGGCGGGAGCGAGAACCAAGAGCGCCTTGCCCGGCTGCACCACCGTGCCACGCTCGACATTGCGCGAGATCAGCACGCCGTCGCGCGGCGCGACGATGGTCGCATAGCCAAGGCGCGAAAGGGCAGTGTCGAGATTGGCCCTCGCCTGGTTCAACTGCGTCTCAGCCATCACATAATCGCTGCCGCCCGGACTGCTCGTGAAGACCTGGAGCTCGGCGGTGCGCACTTGTGTGCGAGCGACGTCGAGATTCTTCTGGGCGTCGTCGAGCGACGCCTTGGTCGCATATCCATTCTTCGCGAGTTCGGCGGTGCGATCGTACGTGTGCTGCGCGTTGAGCAGGGTCGCCTGCGCCTGCGTGAGTGCCTCTCGCGCCGCCGGCAGCGTCAGTTCGCTTAACTGACGCAACCGCGCCTCGGCCTGCGCGACGGCGCCTTCGGCTTGCACCACCGCGGCCTTCAGCTCACTGGCTTCGATCGCGATGAGCGCCTGGCCCTTGCTCACGCGCTGGCCTTCCTCGACCAGCACATCCTCGACCGTGCCGGTGATCCGGCTGCCGATCTCCACCCGGAACTGGCTCTCAACATGGCCGCTGGCGACGACCGTCTGGACAAGATTGCCGCGTATTACCGGGTCGACGACGATCGCAGGGCCGAACAACGTGCGTCCGGCCTGCCAGCTGCCGAGACCGATCAAAGCGACCACGAAAAGCGCAAACCATTTGTGTTTCCAGATCGCGCGCGACCACCCCGGCAGTCGGCGCCGATCCGTCACAGTGGCCACGCGAGGAAGGGGCGCGGGTTCTCTGGGAACCGCGATTGCTGGATTGCGATTGCGCGAACTCGAACCTTTAGCCGGGACATCGTCCATTGGCGCACACTGAGGTCTCTAGCGGTCCGGAAGTCCCGCGGCCGCTGCTTTTTAGAACGATCTTATGGCGTGGGTTTGGTATTACTATGTCTGCGCGATTTCTCCGCAGTCGCGCTCAACGACCTTGCGAGAGCGCTGTCAGGCACAGTTCTATATTGGTGAGTGGGACCCTATGCGCAACAACCCGACGGCGGGTGCAGCGGATTTCTGCTGCTGGCACGAAGCGGACTAACGCGGTTGGGCGCGGCGTAGGTCAGCAGACTGACCCAAACTGGACATTAGTTGCCGAAGAATAACCCCCCGTAGCGTGCGGCATCACGGTACCCGCCCACCCTCGAGGTCGAACCGCCAGCCGGCCGCGCTCACCGTCTGCTTTAGTTCCTCCCGCACCAGCCCATAGTTGATGGTCCCGCCCCCACCGACCGAACGATCGGTGCGCTCGCCCGAGCGAGCCCAGCCTTTGATCACTGTCCACTCTTTGGTGAAGGTCGGCGGGGGCATGCCCCAACTCGTCTCGATGATGGCTTCGCGGAAGTGCACAATACGTGCGACTTCGTCCAGACGGCACGACATTCGGTAGGTAACGGTGCGCGCGCCGAGCAACCACTTCGCGCGGATCGACTTCACTTTGCCGGCCAGTCCGTCGCCGTCGTTGTCTTCGACGCTGAGGCCGAGGGCGCCGGCCTTCGACTTGAGGCCGGCTAACAGATCTGACTTGCTGAGCACAGCCGGTTGGCAGACCCTTTTGTTCATCCGTAGAACGCGAAATTGCGGCGAACCGCTAACCGCAGGATCGCCCTTGACCTTACCCGCGATTTTTGGACTAGGCTACGAGAGTGCATCGCGGCTGCCTTCACCCACGCGGATCGCGGGCCGTTTCGCCGCGCATGAGAAAGCCTCGGCCGAGCTAGGTTCGATATTTCTGCTTGTGGCACTAAGCGGACCAATTCCCTGGCTGGCTGGTAAGCCAGCAACTGACCCAGAGCGGACAATGCGGGTGAAGGATCTTCCCATCCATCGCATTGACAACGGGCTGGCAATGGGCCTCGATCCATGACGCCGATGACGGACAGCTCGACACCCAGCTGCCCAGCGCCCATGGAGGGTCACGGGGCCTACAATCGGAGTTCGCGGGTTCAGGCGGCAGGACTGTCCTCGGCGATCCCTCTGTTCAGCCAAGCCGCTAAGGCTGTCACCTTATCTCCGGCTCACGAACCGATCGTCATCGCCGATTACGGTGCATCCGAGGGGCACAACTCCCTTGTCCCCATGGCCGAAGCGATCGGTTCTCTCAGGAATAGGGTGGACCCCGCGCGGGCGATCTTGGTTGTGCATACGGACCTTCCGAGCAGCGACTTCAGCGCTCTGTTCGAGACGCTGCAGAACGACCCTGACTCTTATCTCCGCGACGACCCCGCCGCATTCGCGTCAGCAGTGGGAAGGTCGTTTTATCAGCAGCTCTTGCCCTCCGGCAGCGAGACGCTGGGGTGGAGCTCTTGGGCCATCCAATGGCTCAGCCGAACGCCAGCGATCATCCCCGACCATTTGCAGGTCGCCTATAGTAGGGACGAAGCCGCGCGTGCAGCGTATGCGGGCCAAGCAGCCGAAGATTGGCGGGCCTTCCTTATCCATCGCGGGCAAGAATTGCGTCCAGGCGGGCGGCTGGTAGTGCTGACTATGGCGATCACCGATGACGGCGATTTTGGCTACCGCCTGGTGCTCGAGGCGATGTTGGGAGCTCTCATGGACCTCGTCAATGAGGGTGTTATCAGCGCGGAAGAGGCGCACCGTATGTCGATCCCCACCGTAGGCCGCACGCTTAAGGATCTCACGGCACCATTTTCGGAGAACGGACGATTTGCGGGTCTCGCGATCGAGTCGGTGGACGTGTTTCTTGGTGAGGACCGCATCTGGGAAGATTTCGAGCGCGACGGCGATGCCAACGCCTTTGCCGCGCGGTGGGCCGCTTTTGTCAGGGCATCAACCTTCCCAACGCTTGCCCTCAGTCTGAACGGAGGAGGTGATGATCCGCGTGCAGCCAAGTTCTTTCAGGAGATGGAAATCCAGCTGGCGGCCCGGCTGGCGGCATCCCCCGAGCGGACTGTGATCCCTCTCGCTAAAATCATGCTGGTAAAGATGGGCCAATAGATCTGCAATCGACCACGAAGCTGATCGTCACCCCAAAGCACCGTCTCGTCAGAGATTGACCCAAAGCTGACATGCACAGGATGGCTACGCATTGTAGAAGTGCTCAGCTCTTCGGTCTTAAACAGAGGTGCGACGCCGCGGTGTGCCTTCCGATTGCGGGAAAGATAGCGCGCAGATAGGCGATGATCTGCCAAATCTGCTCTTGGGTCAGCACCTCAACGCGCGGCGGGGAGCGTGAGCGTTGCCTTCACCCCGCCGAGATCGGAGCGGCCGAGCTCGAGGCCGCCGCCATAGAGCTCGGCGAGCTCGCGCGTAATCGGCAGGCCGAAGCCGTAGCCGGGCGAGCTCTCGTCAAGCTTCTGGCCGGGGCGGAGCACCTCGGGGACTTTGTCGTCCGTCAGGCCCGGCCCGTCATCCTCGATGACGATGGCGACCTCGCCGCCGGTGACCTGCGCCGAAATGTGCAGGCGGCTGGTCGCCCACTTGGCGGCATTGTCGACCAGGTTGCCGAGCATCTCGTCCAGATCCTGCGCCTCGCAGGCGACGGCGACCTGCGGAGCGATGTCGGTGGTGACGGCGAGCGTCTTGCTCGGGTGGACCTTTGGCACGATTGCCAATAGATCGCCGACGCGGCCGACGAGCGGCGTTTGAGCCCGTGCCGGTCCATGCAGCGCCGCCGCTCGGGCCCGGCCGAGATGATGCCGGATTCGCCGATCCATCTGATCGATCAGTTCGTGCAACTCGCCCCCGGGATCGCGGCCGCGCTCGTCGAGCGCGACGGCGAGACTGGCAAGGGGCGTCTTCAAGCCGTGGGCGAGATTGGAAACGTGGCGACGGGCTCGGGCGAGACCTTCGGCGTTGTCGGCGATGAGGCTGTTCAGCTCGTCGACCAGCGGCGCGATCTCGCTCGGTTGGTTCGCGGGAACGCGTTGGCGCCGCCCGGCGCGGACGTCCGCCACCGCGGCGCGGAGCGCCTGCAGCGGGCGAAGACCGAGGCGGACTTGCAGAAGCATGGCCAAAATAAGCGCCACTCCGGCGATGGCGAGAGCGATCAGAACCGGCGACAACGCGTCGAAAAGCGGACGCCAGATAGCGGCGCGCGGAGCGGTTGCGACGATCATGACGGTGTGGTCGCCAAGCGCAACACTCCTGGCGCGGAAATGAAGCGGCTGATGCCCGGGCCCCGGACCATCGCCGCCGGTCGGACGGTTTAACCAGTCGAGAGACCACGGCGGTGGCGGCGGCGGACGCAGATCGGCGGCGCCGAGGGAGGCGGAGCGGATGCGGCTCTCGCCGTCGAAGACTTCGAAGTACCAGCCGGTCCCCGGCCGATCGAAGGGTGGAGCTTCGATTTGGCGGGTGAGCGCGAGGCGATTGTCGGGTGCGACGACGAGGGCCGCTAAGACGGCAGCGATCTCGGTATCGAGCCGCTGGTCGACCTGGCCCTGAATAAAGCGATAGAGGATCAGCCCGGTGATCGCCCCGGCGCCGGCGAGTGCAGCAACGATCAAAATGGTGGCGACCAGGAAAAGCCGGCCGCCGAGTGACGCGGGCGCGAGCCTCATGTCTTGCCTGCGGTGAGCCGGTAGCCGCGGCCGCGGACCGTTTCGATCATGGCGCGACCGATCTTCCGCCGGATCCGCGCGACAATGACCTCAAGCGAATTGGAATCGACTTCGGCGTCGCCTTCATAGACCCGCTCGATCAGTTCGGCACGATCGACGATGACCTCCTTGCGGAGCATCAGGCAGGACAAGACGCGCCATTCGAGCGCGGTGACCCGAAGTGGCAGACCCTCGAGCTCAAACGTCCCGAGCTGGGCGTCGAAGGTAAGTGGCCCGCAGACGATGCGGGCATCGGCATGGCCGGCGGCGCGGCGGACCAAGGCGCGCAGCCGCATGACCAGCTCCTCGACGCGGAAAGGTTTAGTCAGATAGTCGTCGGCGCCGGCCTTGAAACCCTCGACCTTCTCCGACCAGCCGTCATGCGCCGTCAGGATGAGGACGGGAAAATTCCGCCCGCTCGCCCGCCAGGCGCGGAGCACGTCGGCGCCTCGCACCTTGGGCAGGCCGAGATCGAGCACGGCAGCGTCATAGCGTTCGGTCTCGCCAAGATGCTGGCCATCCTCGCCGTTGCGGGCGATATCGACGGCATAGCGCTCGCTACGCAGGAACTCGGCGATCCTGCGGGCGAGTTCACGATCATCCTCGACAAGAAGCACGCGCATGGCTTGCAATCGGTCGGTTAGAAGGCGGCTAGCGATAGGCCCGGCAGCTTAACCGAAGCTGAACCGATCCGTTCAGCCTGGGTTTCAGACCGGCGTCCTACAAGGAGGGCACACAGCAACAAGGAGCAAGAGATGCCCACCGACCCGATCCCCCCCGACCCAGCGCGCTCAACCGAAGGCGGCTCGCTGCCCGGCAATCAGCCGAGGCCGCGCCTCACCTTTCTTTCGCGGCCACTTTTCGCCGGCGCCGCGGCCATTGCCCTCCTCGTGATCGGTGTCGGCATTGGTGCAGTCGCAACGCACCACCGACACTGGCGAGCCACTGCGTATGCGCCGCTCCCTCCTGTCGCGATTTCTACCATGACCGATTGGAGCACAGTCGCGATCAAAGGTCAGGTGGCCGAGATCTTTGGCAATAAGTTCATCCTCCAGGACGCTAGCGGCCGCGCGCTCGTCGAAACCGGCCATCAGGGCGAGGATGGCGACCTCGTCGTCAAGGACGAGGCCGTGACGGTCCAGGGCCGCTTCGAACATGGCTTCCTCCACGCCGCGTTCATCGTCCATGACGACGGCAAGACCGTTGCGCTCGACCAACCCCATGGACCGCCGCCCCACTGCCCGTTGGATGGGCCCCGTGGCCATCGCGCGGAGGCAAATCCGCCCGGCGCTCTCCCAGCCCCGGCACCCTGATAACGCCGGTTGCCGCTACCGGCGGGGAAAAGCCCCGCCGGACCACGTCCCTTCCGCAACGGCCGGTAGATTGCCGCGAGCGGCATAATTCCCAAGTGGGGTCATGGATGAGTCGGCTTTTTGACGGCGTTCGGCGATGTCCGATGCTGTCGATAAAGTCGGCGGCGCGACCGGCTTGGTCGCCCCCGCTGCTGCGAGGCCGAGTTGAGATGGTTCTTGCCTTCATCCCAGTACGACAAACGCTCGCGCTGCCGAGCCATTAGTATCTATTTGACTCGCTAATCCCCTAGGAAAGGCGCAACTTGGACCATCGCCGGTAAGAGCAATAACAGGCACCGGTGGCTGAGAGCCTAAGACTCCCGCCTGCGGCACAAGGAGGGGAGCAATGGGCTCTAAAAACCCCCCACGCATTTTTTACGATCCAGCACTGCGTTCCACAGTAGAGCAGGCATTCGACGCCACGTGGACGGTGCTACAGGCTCGCGATCCGTTTCGCGATTTCGAGCAGGACTATGAATTGAAGACTGCGCTAAGTCGCAAGCTCATGGGGCTCGCTGCGGATGGCGTGACCGATCCCATTGAGCTTCGAGAATGGGCCCTTGAGGGCCTCCCGAGATAACGCCGAAAATCTCGACGCTGAATCCCCTTTCGGCTCCCTGCGATGTAACCCCCAAGAGGTAGTACTATGAACGAGTCCTTCAATCCCCAAGTTGCCGCCGAGAAGGCGCGCGACACGCACCGCAAGAATACCGCCCAAGTGGAGACTTTGGCTCTCGACAATTCCGTGTCAGAGACGATGCGCGGCCTTGCCGAGAAGAACCTAGCTCAGACGCGCGAGGCCTATGACCGCTCCAAGGATGCTTTCGATGCATCCGCGACGACGTTCGAGAGGTCCTTCGACGCTGCCGGCCAAGGTGTTGCCGCGTTCAACCGCAAGATCATCGACATCGCCCGGCGCAACATCGATGCGAGCTTCGACTTGGCCAAGAGCCTGGCGGGCGCCAAGAACCTCGCCGACATCGTGGAGCTGCAGGCGGCCTTTTGGCGCAAGCAGTTCGGCGTATTGACGGCGCAAGCGGAGGAAGTTCGCGCGCTTTCGACCAAGGTGACGGCCGATGCGTCCGCGCCGATGAAGGCGCATGTGGCGCGTGGCGTGGACGGGCGGGCGCACTGAGTCACGCGGTTGGGCGCAACCGAGTCCACGCCTCGGCGATTGCACGGAAGTTCCCGAGCCTGGAGGAAACGAGATGAATGCCGCGACCATTCTGAAGCTGAAGGGTAGGAATGTTGTCACCACGACCACAGACAAGTCGTTGCTCGATATCGCAAAGCTGCTCGCGCAACATGGCATTGGCTGCATCGTCATCATGGGAGACGACGACAAGGTGGCGGGCATCGTGTCTGAGCGCGACCTCATGCGGGCGATCTGCCAAGCCGGCCCCAAAGTCTTGAAGGAGCCAGTCTCGGAGTTCATGACCAAGACTGTGGTCACGGCGCGGGAGGCCGACACGATCGACCGGCTGATGTCTGAAATGACGAAGCGCCGGTTCCGCCACATGCCCGTGGTGGAGAGAGACCGGCTGATTGGCCTCGTCTCCATCGGCGACCTGGTCAAGATGCGGATCGGGGAAGTCGAGATGGAGGCGACCGCGATGCGGGAATACGCAGGCTAGCTTGCGTTTTGAGTACGATCCTTTGGCGAAGCCGGTTCGCGCTGATTCAGAATAAGGAGCCGGGCGTCCGCTTCTGACACGAAGCTGACCAATTCGCTGGCGAGCTATCAGGTCAGCTACTGACCCTAAGCGGACTGTAAATACCGCTAGTCCAGCATCGGTAAGCTAGCGCAGATCCGTTTGCCGGTCCTTGCATCCAGAGACAAATAGCCATCGATGGGCGTCTCCGGATTGTTCACCGGTTGCGGCACCACGACGTGGAACTGCCAGACGGGATTTTTGCTGGTGCCACAAGCAGTCTTTCCATTTTGTATCAGCTGCACATCCTTGATGGTTTTCGACACTTGCGCCGAAGTCGTTCCATAGGGATCGCCCATCAAGATATTGATCGCCTTGCTCCGAGCGTGCTGCTCATCCATCAGAGCAGCGGCGTGGACGGAGCTGGCACCACACATCAGCAAGCCAGAAGCCAGGACTAGCGAGAACCGCATCTTCATCTTTCTATCCGTGCAACCTTCCTCATTACGCCGCGCTGAACTTATACGCGGCAATGAATTTATCGTTCCCTGACGCGTCTGCGATTTGACCCAGCCACAATGAGCGGCGCGCCGAGGACGGGCCTCAGCAGTGCCTAATAGGAATGGCGGCTTGAGTTAACTAATCGATCAAAACCAGCTTGTTGTCCGAACTCCTGTATCATCTGCGTTCTAGATTCAGAGACAGGCGATCGGCGATGCCCGAAAGGCATTTGAGAGCCGCCTCGAAATTGAAATCGCCGACCAGTTCGCTCAAGGACTCAATTTCCGCCCCGGTTAGAACCCCGGACAGATTGGGCAGAGCGTCGACGATAAAGTCGGCGGCCTCACCGTCGTCAGTTTCGAGCAGCCGTTTCAGCCTGGTCAGCGGTTCGACCACTGTGGCGGGATCGGCGGAAGCTAGGCCGCCGCCGTTAGTGGCAACGTCTCCGGGAAGTGCGATGCGGATGGCCTCGACCGCCGGGACCAGGGCGAGCGACAGCGACGTGAGCGCCGTGCCGATTCCCTGTCCGGTCCTGATCGCAGTCTCAGCCTTGGCCGCCGCCTCCGACAGGGCCGCGGCTCCGAGTGTGCCGGCGGCACCTTTCAAGGAGTGGGCGGCGCGTTCCGCCGTTGCCGCCTCCCCAGCTGAAAGCGCCTTCCGAATTCCTTCGACCGTACCAGCCTGCTGTTGCGCGAACCTGCGCAATAATGTCTCGTAGCGTTTGCGGTTGCCGCCGGTTCGCTTCAGCGCCGACTTGACCTCGATCCCGGCAATCTCGAGCGGGGCCGCGTCGACGTCATTTGCAACCGCACCCGGTGTCATCGCCGAAGCCCGGTCTGTGGTCGCCGCACCATCTCCGTCCGGGCGTTTGATCCAGCGCAGCAAAACGCCCAACAATTGGTCCGGATCGATGGGCTTGCCGATATGATCGTTCATGCCCGCTTCCAGGCACATTTCGCGGTCGGAGACGAGCGCGTTGGCGGTCATGGCGATGATGGGCAATGCGCCGAAGCGGGGGTCGGCTCTGATGATTCGCGTTGCCTCGATTCCATCCATGACCGGCATCTGCATATCCATCAGCACGATGTCATAATCGTTCTCCCGCACCCTCCGGACGGCCACCGCGCCGTTCTCCGCCAAATCGACGAAAAGCTCGGCCTCTTCCAGCTGCCCAATGGCGACCTCCTGGTTGATCTCGTTGTCTTCCACCAGCAGGACGCGCGCGCCGCGCATCCGGTCGATGTCGAAGGAGGGTCCGGACTGCACTGTCTCGGTCCGCTCGTGGTCGGCGCCGAGAGCGACAACGGCCGTGTCGAAAAGAATGGAGGAGGTAACCGGCTTGATGAGGACGTTTTCGAAGCCGGTGTCCTCGGCCTGCTTCAGCACCTCCTCGCGGCCATAGGCGGTGACCATCACGAGGTGCGGCGGGATCGGGAGATCGGGCAAGGCAAGAATGCGCTTGCCCGTTTCGATGCCATCGAGCCCGGGCATCTGCCAGTCCACAAAGGCGATCTCGTAAGGCACGCCGAGTTTGGCGGCCTGACTGACCATTGCGATCCCTTCCTGACCTGATGGGGCTTCATCTACGACGAAGGTCATGTTCGTCAGCATGCCCGATAGTACGGTTCGGGCGTGCGGATTGTCGTCGATGATCAAGACGCGCCGGCCGCGCAGGTCGGCCTGGAGAAGGCGCCGACGTGGCGTCACGGCAGCCTTGCCGAGGCGCGCGGTAAAGCGAAACGTGCTTCCCTTCCCTAGCTCGCTGGTGACCTCGATGGCGCCGCCCATCAGCTCTGCCAATCTCTTGGAGATGGCCAGGCCAAGACCGGTCCCGCCATATTTGCGGGTGGTCGATACATCCGCCTGCTGGAACGCCTGGAACAGGCGCCCGATCTGCTCCTCAGTCAGCCCGATGCCGGTGTCGCTGACCGAGAATAGAATGAGCTGGCTGTCCTTGCTGTCCTCCAGGACTTGAGCCTTGACGACGACCTCGCCCTTCTCGGTGAACTTGACGGCGTTGTTGCAGAAATTGATCAGGATCTGACCAAGTCGCAGCGGATCGCCTCTAAAAAAGGGAGAGACCGATGGCTCAATGTCGAAGATCAGCTCCAACCCCTTGGCCGACGCCTTCCCGGAGATCAAGTTGCCGACGTTCTCCAGCACCTTGTCGAGATCGAAGTCGATATTTTCAACCGCGAGCTTCCCCGCCTCGATCTTCGAGAAATCGAGGATGTCATTGATGATGCCGAGGAGGTGTTGGCCAGAGCTCTTGATCTTGAGCACATAATCCCGCTGGCGCGGCGTCAGGTCGGTTTTCAGCGCGAGGTGGGAGAGGCCGATGACGGCATTCATCGGCGTTCGGATCTCGTGGCTCATATTCGCCAGAAAGTCCGACTTGGTCTGGCTTGCGCTTTCAGCAGCGGCCTTGGCCTCCCGTAATTCCGCCTCCACCCGCTTGCGCTCCGTAACGTCGCGCGCCGCGGCGAAGACGCCCTGCAGCGTGCGGCCCCGGTCGTAAAAGGTGGTCGCGTTGTAGGACACCACTGTTTGCTTGCCGTCGCGGGCGCACGCCGTCAGCTCGTAGTCGGTGACCTTCTTTTCGCTCAGCACGAGCTTGATCGCCGCTTCGGCCCGCTCCGGATCGGTGAAGTAGCCCTTGAACGGCGCGCCGATCAGCTCGTCGCGCGTGCAGCCGGTGAGCGCCTCCATCTGCTTGTTGACGTCGGTGATGATGCCGGATGGGTCGGTGGTCATCAGCGCGTCGATGTTAGATTCGATCAGCGAACGGGTATAGAATTGCTGGTCGCGCAGGCGCTGATCGAGCTTTTTTTGCTCGGCTTCGACCTGCTTGCGCGCGGTGTTGTCGGTGCCGATCAACAGATAGCCGATGATAATGTTCTGCGCGTCACGTAGCGCCGTGACGGACACCACCGCTGGGAACCGGCTGCCATCCTTGCGGATGTAAGTCAGCTCGTAGATGTCCTCGATCCCGCGCGAGGCCTTGAACACCAGGGCCTCGAAGCCCGGCGTGATCGTAGTTGCCAGCTCGATGCTGAGCGCTTTGGCGCGCGCGATCAGCTCCTGCGGATCGGAAATATCGGCTGGCGTGAT